>NZ_SPVF01000045.1 GCF_004614185.1 Zemynaea arenosa
GCCAGCACACCCATCGCCGCCAAGCGCAGGCGCGCCATCAGGAAGGGATCTCCACGATGCGCCCGAAATTGGCGCCGTACTTCTGCTGGTACTCGGCCATCTTGCCCATGCGCTCCTGGACGCGGGTGCGGTCCTTGACCTCGCCCGCCAGCTGGCCGCAGGCGGCGTCGATGTCGTCGCCGCGCGTCTTGCGCACGGTGGTGACGATGCCGGCGTCCATCAGGACCTGGGCGAAGGCCTTGATGCGCGGGTTCTTGGAGCGCAGCAGGCCGGATTCGGGGAAGGGGTTGAACGGGATCAGGTTGAACTTGCAGTTCACGCCGACCTCGGGGTCGTTCACCAGTGCGATCAGTTCGCGCGCGTGCTGGTCGGAGTCGTTGACGCCGTCCAGCATGCAGTATTCGAAGGTGATGAAGTCACGCGGGGCGAACTCCAGGTAGCGCTTGCACGCGGCCAGCAGCTCGCGCAGCGGGTATTTCTTGTTGAGCGGGACCAGGCCATCGCGCAGCGGGTCGTTGGACGCGTGCAGCGACACGGCCAGCGCCACCGGCACTTCCTGTGCCAGCTTGTCCATCATGGGCACCACGCCCGAGGTGGACAGGGTCACGCGGCGGCGCGACAGGCCGTAGGCGTTATCGTCCAGCATCAGCTTGAGGGCGGTGGTGGTCGGCTCGAAGTTCAGCAGCGGCTCGCCCATGCCCATCATCACCACGTTGGTGATCTGGCGCTCGCCTTTCGGGCCGGGTTCGATGCCCTTGGTCTTGCGCAGCTCGAATTCGGCCATCCACAGCTGGCCGATGATCTCGCTGACTGTCAGGTTGCGGTTGAAGCCCTGCTTGCCGGTCGAGCAGAAGCGGCAGTTCACGGCGCAGCCGGCCTGTGTCGAAATGCACAGGGTGCCGCGGCCTTCTTCCGGGATGAACACGGTCTCGACCGCGTTGCCGTCGCCCACGTCGACCAGCCACTTGCGGGTGCCGTCGGCGGAGGTGTGGTCGCTGATGATGGCGGGCGCGCGGATCTCGGCGCGGGTGGCCAGCTTTTCGCGCAGCGACTTGGCCAGGTCGGTCATCTGGTCGAAGCTGTGCGCCCCGAACTGGTGGATCCAGCGCTGCAATTGCTTGGCGCGGAACGGCTTCTCCCCCAGGTCGGCGCAGTAGGCGACGAGCTGTTCGGGATCGAAGTCCAGCAGGTTGGTCAGGGCAGCAGTCATGGGGACATCTCTATAACACGCCGCCCACGCAGGAGCGCGGGCGGTTACAACAATTTACTACGTACTACGCTAGCCGAAGCTTACGGGCGAATTAACGCGAGTAGACGTTCAGGGCCGGGAAGTAGTACGCGATTTCGACAGCGGCGGTTTCGGCGGCGTCCGAACCGTGCACGGCGTTGGCGTCGATGGAGTCGGCGAAGTCGGCGCGGATGGTGCCCTTGTCAGCCTTCTTCGGATCGGTCGCGCCCATCAGTTCGCGGTTCTTGGCGATCGCGCCTTCGCCTTCCAGCACCTGGATCATGACCGGGCCGGAGACCATGAAGTCCACCAGGTCCTTGAAGAACGGACGCTCCTTGTGCACGGCGTAGAAGCCTTCGGCTTCGGCACGGGACAGGTGTGCCATGCGCGCAGCGACGATCTTCAGGCCGGCGTTTTCGAAGCGGGTGTAGATTTGGCCGATCACGTTCTTTGCGACGGCGTCCGGTTTGATGATCGACAGGGTGCGTTCGATTGCCATGTGTGAAAACTCCAGTGAAATTAAAGGTTTAAATCGAGAAAGAAGAAACTCAATCAACCTTTGATTTTATCATATCCAGCCCCAATATCTTAGTCCGCAGGGGCGATATTGCTGGTTGCCGCTCTCAGGTGATAGAGTGGCGGCCGCTTTTCAAGGCCCGCAGGGTGGATTTTCACGCCCGGCCGGGCCCCGTGCTATGCTGTCCTTACCGTTTTCATTCTCTCCGGAGGAACACGATGTACCCTGAACGCCAAACCGTAGTCGACCTCTCCAAGCGCGGCGGCGCCACTGTCGCCACCACCAACAAGGTCCTGCGCAACACTTACTGGCTGCTCGCCCTGTCGATGCTGCCCACCGTGCTGGGCGCGGTGATCGGCGTGGCCTACCATGTGCCGGTCATGCGCGGCGGCATGGGGGCCTTGCTGTTCCTGGCCATCGCCTTCGGCTTCATCTGGGGCATCGAGCGCAACAAGCAGAGCGGCGTGGGCGTGGCCCTGCTGCTGGGCTTCACCTTCTTCATGGGGCTGATGCTGACGCCGCTGCTGACCTACACGCTGGGTTTCTCCAACGGCGCCCTGCTGATCATGAATGCGTTCGGCGGCACGGCGGCGGTGTTTGCCGTGATGGCGACCTGGGCCACCGTGTCCAAGCGCGACTTCTCGGTGCTGGGCAAGTGGCTGTTCGCGGCCGTGATCGTGCTGATCCTGGCCGGCTTCGCCAACATCTTCCTGCAGATGGCGGCCATGCAGATCGCCCTGTCGGTGCTGGCGATCGGCGTGTTCTCGGCCTTCATCCTGTTCGACGTGCAGCGCGTGGTCAACGGCGGCGAGACCAACTATATCTCGGCCACCCTGGCGATCTACCTGGACGTCTACAACATCTTCACCAACCTGCTGGCCCTGCTGGGCCTCGCAGGCGGCAGCCGCGACTGACCGTCGGCTGGCGGCTCCGGGAAACCGGCCTGCGGGCCGGTTTTTTTTCGTTCGTCGGCGCCAGCCACCATTCGACCCGCCGTCCGCGCGGCCGGTCGCAGCGTCCGCGCGCGGGGCGGTGGACGGGCCCACAATGCCGGCACGACAACATTCGGGAGCCCTGCCACCATGAAAACCGCCCTGCTCTGCACCGCCCTGCTCTGCGCCGCCACCCCGGCCTCGGCCCGCGACCTCAAGACCGAGATCGGCGCCGCCGACACCCGCCTGTTCAGCGCCTTCAACGCGCGCGACCTGGAGGGCATGAAAAACGGCTTCAGCCCGCGGCTGGAGTTCTACCACGACCGCAGCGGTCTCACGAACTACGCGGACAACATCCGCATTTTCGGTGACAACTTCCGCAAGCCGCAGCAGGTGCGGCGCGAGGCCATGCCGGACAGCTGGCGCATCTATCCGGCCGGGCCGGACCTGGCGATGCAGATCGGCACCCACCGCTTCTGCGCCCGCGCCACGCCGGAGGCGGCGGAGGAATGCAGCGTCTACGGGTTCTCGACCGTGTGGAGCAAAGAAAATGGCCAGTGGAAGATGCTGCGGGTGATGAGCTACGGTCACTGAACAATATGCAACCAAATGGTTGCATATTGAGCATGAAAAAGCCGGCCCGCAGGCCGGCTTGACGTTCTCACGAACGCGGGAGCATCAGCGGCGGCGGCGGCGTGCCACCAGGCCCACCAGCGCCAGCCCGCCGGCCAGCATGGCCCAGCCCTCCGGCTCCGGCACCGGCGGCGGATAGCCACCGTTGACGTCGAAGCCCTTGCCGCTCATGGTGACGACGCCATCGACGGTGACCACCGGGCCACCGGACATGCCGATGGCGGCGTCCGACGCCAGCGTCTTGGAGGCGGCCTGGGCGGCCAACGACAGGTCGTCGCCAGTGCCTGCGAATGCGGGAATGGCCACGCTGGCCACGGCTGCCGCAATCAGATACCTGATCTTCATGATGCGCTCCTTTCAAGAAGTTGATGGATCAGGTCTGCAGTTTTGTATGGCCGAGTACGTTATCGTTTGCACAAGATCAAACGTGCCGGGCCCTCGCACGGGTCTTTGCATGCGTATGCACCGAGCGCAAAGAACCGGGTGAAAGGACGAACAAAAAGGCCGACGCATGGTCGGCCTGGTGGGTCCTGCGGCTGGGAAAACTCAACGGCGGCGACGCTTGATCATCCCGCCGAGCAGCAGGCCAGCCACCAGCATGGCCCAGTGCGCGGGCTCGGGCACCGGCGGCGCGCCGAGGGCGACGTTGTCGATGCCGGTGTAGGCCGGCACCGCCGCCAGCGTCACCGAGTGCGCCAGGCCGGAGAACGGGACGCTGGCCGCGGCGAAGCTGCCGCCATTGGCGGCGAATACGGCGCTGCCCAGCAGGCTGCCCGTGCCATCCAGGCCGGACCAGACGTTGAAGGTGGCCGGGGCCAGCGTGCCCAGCGAGAAATCGAAGCTGCCGAAACCGCCCGGCACATTGATCACCCCGTGGCCGCCCGGACTATAGGCGTAGCGCGAGGCGCCGGTGGCGGTGACGAAGTCGAGGAACTCGACGCCGAGACCGGCATAGGTCTGGTTGACCTGGGCGATATTGGCGGCCTGCTCGAAATCGATGAGCACGGGCGCGGCGACGGCCGGACCGGCGGCCACAACCGGCAGGGTGGCCAGGGCGGCGAGCGGCAACAGGGTTTTCATGGATGGACTCCTGCGGAGGGCGGGATGTCCAGTGTGCCGAAGTTGTCGAAAGTCTAATTAACGCAGCGCAAACTGTCTTGACAGCTGCGGCTCAGGCCGGGTCGCGTTCGAAGACGGCGATCGATTCCACGTGCGAGGTGTGCGGAAACATGTTGACCACCCCCGCCTTGGCCAGGCGGTAGCCGGCCACGTGCACCAGCACGCCCGCGTCGCGCGCCAGGGTGGACGGGCTGCACGAGACGTAGACGATGCGCTTGGGCAGCATCTCGGGCTTCTGCTCCTTGAGCCCGGCCAGGGCGTTGACCACGGCGATGGCACCATCGCGCGGCGGGTCGATCAGCATGCGGTCGAAGGCGCCGAGGGCGATCAGGTCCTCGGTGGTGCACTCGAACAGGTTGCGGGTGTAGAAGGTGGTGTGTCCATCGACACCGTTGTGGCGCGCATTGTCCAGCGCGCGCTCGGTCAGCGTGGTGCTGCCTTCGATACCGACCACTTCGCGCGCTTGGGTCGCCAGCGGCAGCGTGAAGTTGCCGAGGCCGCAGAACAGGTCGGCCACGCGGTCGGTCGGCTGCACGTCCAGCAGGCGCAGGGCCTTGGACACCAGCGCCCGGTTGATCAGGTGGTTCACCTGGGTGAAGTCGACCGGCTTGAACGGCATTCGGATGCCGAACTCGGGCAGCACGTACTGCAACTGCTTGTCCGTTGGGTAGAACGGGTAGACCGTGTCCGGGCCCTTGGGCTGCAGCCACCACTGGATGTTGTGCTGATCGGCGAAGGCCTTGACCAGGGTTTCATCCTCGGCCGTGAGCGGCGCCATGTTGCGCATCACCAGCGCGGTCACGCCCTCGCCCACCGCCACCTCGATCTGCGGCATCTGGTTGTAGATCGACAGCGCGCGGATCAGCTGGCGCAGCGGCACCAGCAGGTCGGCCACGTGGCGCGGCAGGACGTGGCAGTTGGTCATGTCCGCGATGAAGGACGACTTCTTTTCGTGGAAGCCGACCAGCATGCCGCCCTTCTTTTCCACATAGCGCACCGACAGGCGGGCGCGGTAGCGGTAGCCCCAGGTCGGGCCGAACATCGGGCGCATCACCAGCTCGGGCTTGACTTTGCTGAGGTGCCAGAGGTTGTCTTCCAGCGTGCGCTGCTTCATCGCGACCTGGGCCGAGGCGTCCAGGTGCTGCATCGAACAGCCGCCGCAGATGTCGAAGAACTCGCAGCGCGGCTTCACGCGCAGGGGGGACTCCTTGTGCAACACCGTCATGGTGCCGGCTTCCCAGTTCTTCTTTTTCCGGTAGGTGGAGAAGCTGACGCGCTCGCCCGGCAGTGCGCCTTCGACGAATACGACCTTGCCCGGCGTGCCGTCTTCGTTGTCAGGAAGATGGCCGACACCGCGGGCGTCTGCGTCGAGGGATTTGATGTCGATGGCGATGTCGTGGGTCATGAAGCGCGAACTATGGGTCAGGTAGGGAGGGAGTCACCGCGCCGCGGTGCCAACTCCGAGACAGGAGCCTTCACCGCAGCGCGGTGGCAGCTCGCAAACCCGCGATCATAGCAGGGAATCGCGCACCACACCACGGGCCGCCATGGCCCGCTTCAGCTTGATCAGGGCTTCCTGCTGGATCTGGCGCACCCGCTCGCGCGTGACGCCCATCTCCTCGGCCAGGGTTTCCAGGGTGGCCGGATCGTCGTTGTCCAGCCCGAAGCGGCGCATGATGACCAGGCGCTGCTTGTCCGGCAGCTTGGTCAGCCAGTCGCGCACCAGGAAGGTCATCTCGTGCTGCTCGGCGCGCGCGTCCGGGCCGTCGTCGGCGTCGCCGGGCAGCATGTCCATCAGGCTGCTTTGCGGATCGTTGTCGAGCGGCGCATCGAGCGAGGTGGCATGCTCGGACAGGGCCAGGATGTCCTGCACCTCCTCCACCGGGCGCCCGACCAGGCTGGCGATGTCGTCGGCGGTGGCGTCCTTGCCGTTGTGCTGCTGGGCTTCCAGGTGGTACTTGGCGCGCAGAATCTGGTTCAGCTCGCGCACCATGTGCACCGGCAGGCGCACCGTGCGGGCCTGGTTCATGATGGCGCGTTCGATGCTCTGGCGGATCCACCAGGTGGCGTAGGTCGAGAAGCGGAAGCCGCGCTCGGGTTCGAACTTGTCGATGGCACGCATGAGGCCGATATTGCCCTCCTCGATCATGTCGAGCAGGACCACGCCGCGGTTGATGTAGTGCTTGGCGATCGACACCACCAGCCGCAGGTTGTGTTCAATCATTTTCTGGCGCGCGGCAAAGTCGCCGGCCTTGGCCAGGGTTGCATAGTGCACCTCCTGCTCGGGCGTGAGCAGCGGGCGGGTGCCGATCTGGTTCAGGTAATGCTGGGTGGTGTCGGTGGAGAGCTCGGCCTGCAGAACCTTCTTGAGCTCGTCGACCGTGTCGATGACGATGCTGGCCTCGGCCACCGCCTCGTCGTCAGGGGCCTCGGCGTCGACCGGGGCCAGCTCCTCGCCCTCGTCGGAGGGGAGCCGCATCTCCTCCGCAACTTCATCCGAGACCTGGTCATCGATACTGTGTTGCGGAGGCTTAGTCATGGGCGTTAGCGGCTGGGCAAGAATTTCGTCGGGTCGACCGGTTTGCCCTGCTGGCGGATCTCAAAGTGCAGCTTCACCTGATCGGCATCCGAACTGCCCATCTCGGCCAGCTGCTGACCTTTTTTCACCTCATCGCCTTCCTTCACCACGATTTTCTGGTTGTGGGCGTAGGCGGACAGCAGGCTATTGCTATGCTTTACGATGACGAGATTACCATAACCGCGGATGCCTGCGCCGGCATACATGACCTTTCCGCTGCCGGCCGACAGCACCGCCTGGCCGGGCTTGCCGGAGATGTCGATGCCCTTGTTCTTGCCTTCGTCGAAGGTGGCGATGATCTTGCCGTCGGCCGGCCACATCCAGGACAGCTTTTCGTCGTCGGTGGCGGTCACGGTGGCACCCGGCTGGATCGCCGCAGCGGCCGCGACGGCTGGCGCCGCGGCCGGCTCAGCCTTGGCGGGCGCGTCGGCTTTTTGCATCTCGGCCAGGTTGGCGTCGGTGTAGGGCTTCTTGTCCGCTTTCGGACCGGTCTTGCGCGGGGCCTCCGGCACCGGCGGCACCTTGGTCGGCGGCGGCATGTCGATCCTGGCGGTGGTCACCACCGGATGGGCCGGCGCTTCGGTGCGCAGCACCTGGTCGGCCTTGATGTCGTCCGGGTCGGACAGGTTGTTCCAGGCGGCCAGGTCGCGGTAGTTGAGGCCATGGTCGAGCGCGATGCGGATCAGGGTGTCGCCCTTGCGCACCGTGTAGGTGCCCTTGGCGTCCACCTTGGGCGGCGGCTCGGCCACCACCGGCGCGGGCGCGGCGGCGGGCATGGGAGTGCGTTCGATCACGGGGGCCTGGCGCAGCTGGGACGAGCAGGCCGTCAGGCCGAGGGACAGGGTCAGGAGGGCGAAATGGCTACGTTTCATTCTCTTTGTGTATGAATCGATGAGAGACCGGCCGGGGCCGGCCACGCGGGCGTCAAACGGTGCCCGCGCGCAAAGGTACGAAGTGGCAGTCTTCCAGGATCTGGGTGGTCCACTCCGCTTTGCCGGTGCGGGTCATCAGTTGCAGGTGCTGGGTGCGTTCCCCGACCGGCGCCACCAGGCGGCCGCCGATGGCGAGCTGTTCAAGCAGCGCGGGCGGCACTTCCAGCCCGGCCGCGGCCAGGATGATGCCGTCGAACGGCGCCACTTGCGGCAGGCCAAGCATACCATCTCCGTAGTGCAAGCGGATGTTTGCGATGCGCAAGGGCCGCAGGTTGGTCTTGGCCAGCTCGTGCAGCGGCTTGATGCGCTCGATCGAATACACCTCGCGCGCCACGCAGGACAGCACCGCCGCCTGGTAGCCGCAGCCGGTGCCGATCTCCAGCACGTTGTTGAGCGGGCCGCCGTTGCGCAGCACCTCGATCATGCGGGCCACGATGTAGGGCTGGGAGATGGTCTGGTTGTGGCCGATCGGCAGCGAGGCATCGATGTAGGCCTGGGCGGACAGGGCCGGCTCGATGAAGGCGTGGCGCGGCACCGTGTCCAGCGCCTGCAGCACCACCGGGTCCTGCACGCCCTGCTTCGCCACGCGCTGCACCATGGCGCGGCGGATGGCGTCGGACACCATCATGTCGGCGCGCGGCGCGGTCAGCGGGGCGGCCTGCGGGCGTTTCACGGCATAGCCCTGGACC
>NZ_SPVF01000155.1 GCF_004614185.1 Zemynaea arenosa
CCCCGGCCGCGGCAGCGCCGAGCGCGAAGCCTGAAACCCGCCACATCGTGCGCGGAGCCGGCGGGGTCTGGCCCAACGCGCAAGCGGACCTCTTCATGGGCAACGCCGGCACCGCTATCCGCCCCCTGACCGCCGCGCTGGCCGTCATCGGCGGCGACTACACGCTGCACGGCGTCCCCCGCATGCACGAGCGCCCCATCGGCGACCTGGTGGACGCCCTGAACGACATCGGCACCAACATCGAATACACCGGCACCCCCGGCTACCCCCCGCTGCACATCAAGCGCGGCGCCATCAAGGACGCCCCCATCGCCGTGCGCGGCAACGTGTCGAGCCAGTTCCTGACCGCGCTCCTGATGTCCGCCCCGCTGATGGCCAAGGACCGCGACGTGAAGATCGACGTCATCGGCGACCTGATCTCCAAGCCCTACATCGAAATCACCCTGAACCTGATGCGCCGCTTCGGCGTCACGGTCCAGCAGGACGGCTGGTCCTCCTTCACCATCAAAAAAGGCGCCCGCTACCTGAGCCCCGGCCGCATCCACGTGGAAGGCGACGCCTCCAGCGCCTCCTACTTCCTGGCCGCCGGCGCGATTGGCGGCGGCCCCGTGCGCGTGGATGGCGTCGGCAAGGACTCCATCCAGGGCGACGTCAAGTTCGCCGAGGCCCTCGAAGCCATGGGCGCCACCATCACCCGCGGCGACAATTGGATCGAAGCCACGTCGAACGGCCCGTTGAAAGCCATCGACATGGACTTCAACCACATCCCGGACGCCGCCATGACCATCGCCGTGGCCGCCCTGTACGCCGACGGCACCACCACCCTGCGCAACATCGCCAGCTGGCGCGTGAAGGAAACCGACCGCATCGCCGCCATGGCCACCGAGCTGCGCAAGGTCGGCGCCACGGTGGAGGAGGGCGCCGACTACCTGCGCGTGACCCCGCCGCCGCAGATCCAGTCCGCCGCCATCGACACCTACGACGACCACCGCATGGCCATGTGCTTCTCGCTCGCCACCCTGGACGGCGCGCTGCGCAAGGGCGCCCCCCAGCGGATCAACGACCCCAAGTGCGTGGCCAAGACCTTCCCCACCTATTTTGAAGTGTTCGAGGCCATCCGCGCCGTGGGATAATGCAGGGTCGAATTCCTGTTTCATCCCTGGATATGCAGAACAACAACATTCCGGTCATCACCATCGATGGCCCGACCGCGTCCGGCAAGGGCACGGTCGCCCACCTGGTGGCCGAGCGGCTG
Organism: Zemynaea arenosa; assembly: GCF_004614185.1. GTDB lineage: Bacteria > Pseudomonadota > Gammaproteobacteria > Burkholderiales > Burkholderiaceae_D > Telluria > Telluria arenosa. The sequence continues at coordinate 1,256 of NZ_SPVF01000155.1, forward strand.
GGCTTCCACATGCTCGACTCGGGCGCCCTGTACCGGTTGACGGCCCTGCAAGCCCTGCGCCGCGAGGTTCCGCTCACCGACGAGCACGCCATCGCCAAGCTGGGCGAGCACCTGGAGGTGACCTTCAAGGGCGACGCCATCTACCTCGGCACCGAGAATGTCGCGCATGCCATCCGCGCCGAGGAAGTTGGCAACATGGCATCGAAGATCGCCGCCCTGCCCACGGTCCGCCAGGCCCTCTACAGCCTGCAGCTGGCCTTCCGCAAGACCCCCGGCCTGGTGGCCGACGGGCGCGACATGGGCACCGTGATTTTCCCCGGCGCCACCTTGAAAGTTTTCCTCACGGCCTCAACTGAGGCGAGGGCGCAACGCCGCTATAAGCAATTGATTGACAAAGGTTTTCCTGCTAAGATGGAAGACCTTCTTGCGGATTTGCAGGCCCGCGACGCACGCGACATGAACCGCGCCGTCGCCCCGCTGGCACCTGCGCAGGACGCCCATTTGCTGGATACCTCGCAGATGTCGGCCGCGGACGCGGTCGAACAGGTCCTGGCCTGGTACGCGCAAGTCCGGCACAAGTAATGGAGTGAATTTTTCACCGCATGTTGTACCAGGAGCGCCGCAGCCTCAGCGCGGCGCTCTTGTTGTTGGGTCCCGGAGCAGCCGCGCCGGGTGTGTAACCTCTCCCAGTTGAAGTCGCATAGTGCGAGCCTTGCTGGCTAACCTTGAATACCCTCATGTCTACTGCTAACACCACCACTTCCGGCATGGAATCTTTTGCCGCGCTGTTTGAAGAATCCCTGCAACGCCAGGACATGCGCTCGGGCGAAGTGATCTCCGCTGAAGTCGTGCGCCTCGATCACAACTTCGTGATCGTGAACGCCGGCCTGAAATCCGAAGCGTTCATCCCTATCGACGAATTCAAGAATGACCAGGGTGAAGTTGAAGTCCAAGTGGGCGACTTCGTCTCCGTGGCCATCGAATCGCTGGAAAATGGTTTCGGCGATACCATCCTGTCGCGTGACAAGGCCAAGCGCCTGGCCTCGTGGCTGGCCCTGGAAAAAGCCATGGAGTCGGGCGAGATCGTCACCGGCACCGTGAATGGCAAGGTCAAAGGCGGCCTGACCGTCCTGACCAACGGCATTCGTGCCTTCCTGCCGGGTTCGCTGGTCGACACCCGTCCGGTCAAGGACACCACCCCGTACGAAGGCAAGACCCTGGAATTCAAGGTCATCAAGCTGGACCGTAAGCGCAACAACGTGGTGCTGTCGCGCCGCGCCGTGATCGAAGCCTCGATGGGCGAAGAGCGCGCCAAGCTGATGGAAACCCTGAAGGAAGGCACCGTCGTCACCGGCGTCGTCAAGAACATCACCGACTACGGTGCGTTCGTGGACCTGGGCGGCATCGACGGCCTGCTGCACATCACCGACCTGGCATGGCGCCGCGTGCGTCACCCGTCGGAAGTGCTGTCGGTTGGCCAGGAAATCACCGCCAAGGTCCTCAAGTACGACCAGGAAAAGAACCGCGTCTCGCTGGGCGTCAAGCAGCTGGGCGACGATCCGTGGACCGGTCTGTCGCGTCGCTACCCGCAAGGCACCCGCCTGTTCGGCAAGGTCACCAACCTGACCGACTACGGTGCGTTCGTGGAAGTCGAGCAGGGCATCGAAGGCCTGGTGCACGTGTCCGAAATGGACTGGACCAACAAGAACGTGGCTCCGAACAAAGTTGTCCAGCTGGGCGACGAAGTGGAAGTCATGGTCCTGGAGATCGACGAAGAGCGTCGCCGTATTTCGCTGGGCATGAAGCAGTGCAAGCCGAATCCGTGGGATGAGTTCGGTGCGAACCACAAGAAGGGCGACAAGGTCCGTGGCGCCATCAAGTCGATCACCGACTTCGGCGTGTTCATCGGCCTGCCGGGCAACATCGACGGCCTGGTGCACCTGTCCGACCTGTCCTGGACCGAGTCCGGCGAAGAAGCCGTGCGCAAGTTCAAGAAGGGCGATGAGCTGGAAGCCGTGGTCCTGGCCATCGACGTGGAGCGCGAGCGCGTCTCCCTGGGCGTGAAGCAGCTGGAAGGCGACCCGTTCAACAACTTCGCCGCCATGAACGACAAGGGCTCGCTGGTCACCGGTACCGTCAAGTCGGTGGAGCCGAAAGGCGCCGTGATCGCCCTGAGCGAAGAAGTCGAAGGCTACCTGCGCGCTTCCGAGATCTCGCGCGACCGCGTGGAAGATGCTGGCACCCACCTGAAAGTCGGCGATTCCGTCGAAGCGATGGTGATCAACATCGACCGCAAGGCCCGTTCGATCCAGCTGTCGATCAAAGCCAAGGACAACGCTGACACGCAAGAGCAGATGCAGAAGATGGCAGCTGACTCGAGCGCCGCTTCGGGCACCACCAGCCTGGGCGCGCTGCTGAAAGCCAAGTTCGACAACAAGCAGTAATTTGCTGGGAACGACCAGATGACCAAGTCCGAACTGATCAACCGGCTGGCGGAGCGCTATCCCCAGCTGGTGGCCAAGGATGCGGAATATGCGGTCAAGACCATCCTCGATGCGATGACCAACGCCCTCTCGGCCGGGCAGCGCATCGAGATCCGTGGTTTTGGCAGTTTCGCCCTCAACAGCCGCCCGCCGCGCATCGGCCGCAATCCGAAGTCCGGCGACAAGGTGATGGTCCCGGAAAAACGGGTCCCGCACTTCAAGCCGGGCAAGCAGCTGCGCGAGCGTGTCGACGCCATGGTCGGGCAGCCGATCATCGAGGATTAAGTCGTCTCGGCAGGTTCCCTGCACCCAAAAACGGCATCTCCGGATGCCGTTTTTTATTGGCTGCCCGGCCGGGTTTGGTAGGATGGCCGGGTTTGTGCCACACTTCGCTATTGGATCAGAAATACGCAGGCTTCCCCATGAAAATCGTGACCACCGTCCTTGGATGCATCCTGTTCGTGCTGTTCTTCGGCTTCGCGCTCAAGAACACGCAGGAGGTCGACCTGCACTTCTTCCTCAACTATGAACTGCGCGGCCCGCTGGTGCTGATGCTGCTGGCCTTCTTCGTGGTCGGCGCCGCCCTCGGGATCCTGGCCGTGACGCCGACCGTGTTCCGCCACCGCCGCGAAAACCGCCGCCACACGAGCACCATCGCCGAGCTGCAGGAAGGTGCGCGCCGCGTGGCCGCCCAGCCGCAGCCGGACGGGTCTGGCGCCCAGTAAACCGGTCAACCCGAATAACAAGAAAACACACACCGCATGGAATTGGAAATCTGGTGGCTGCTGGGTATCCCGCTGTTCTTCGCCCTTGGGTGGATTGCGGCGCGGGTCGATATCAAGCAGCTTGTCTCCGAGTCGCGCACGCTGCCGCGCGGCTACTTCAAGGGTCTCAACTTTCTCCTCAACGAACAGCCGGACAAGGCTATCGACGCCTTCATCGAGATCGTCAAGCTCGATCCGGAAACGGCGGACATGCACTTCGCCCTCGGCAACCTGTTCCGCCGCCGCGGCGAGACCGAGCGCGCCATCCGCGTCCACCAGAACCTGCTGTCGCGGCCGGACCTGCCGCAGGAGCAGCAGGTGCACGCCCAGTATGAGCTGGGCATGGACTACCTGAAGGCGGGCCTGCTGGACCGCGCCGAAGAAACCTTCAACCGCCTGGTGGACACCCAATACGGCGTGCAGGCGCGCCGCGCGCTGCTGGAGATCTTCCAGCGCGAAAAAGAGTGGGACCGCGCCATCGAATCCGCGCGCGGCCTGCAGGAATCCGGCGCCGGCGCCCGCCAGAAGGAAATCTCGCAGTTCCATTGCGAACTGGCGCACGATGCGCTGGTCCACATGAAGCCGGACGAGGCGCTGGCGCTGCTCGACAAGGCCCTGCAGACCGACCGCAACAGCGTGCGCGCCACGATCCTGACTGGCGATGCGCTGCTGTCCAAGGGCGACGTCGAGGGCGCGCTGCTGGCCTGGCGCCGTGTGGAGCAGCAGTCGGTGCCGCACGTGGCCCTGGTGGCCCAGCGCCTGATGGATGGCTACCGCGCCGTCGGCCGCCCACAGGAAGGCGTCAACCTGCTGCGCTCCTACCTGGCCGAGGCCTCGTCGATCGACCTGATCGAAGTCGTGTTCAAGGCCGTGGTGGAACTGGACGGCACCGACGCCGCCAAGAAACTGGTGGTGGAAGAGCTGCGCCGCAACCCGACCCTGCTGGGCCTGGACAAGCTGCTGGAAGTGCGCCTGATGGATGCGCCCAAGGAGATATGGGAAGAGCTGTCCATGGTGAAGAACCTGGTGCACGGCTACACCGCCAAGCTGGCACGCTACCAGTGCAGCCACTGCGGCTTCAAGGCGCGCCAGTTCTACTGGCAGTGCCCGGGGTGCAGCCGGTGGGAGACCTACCCGCCGCGCCGCACCGAAGAACTGAATGTGATGAACTAAGTACCGACCATGAAAATTACGATTATCGGCACCGGCTATGTGGGCCTGGTGACTGGCGCCTGCCTGGCCGAACTGGGCAACGACGTGTTCTGCCTGGACGTGGACCAGCGCAAGATCGACCTGCTGAACAACGGCGGCATTCCCATCCATGAGCCGGGTCTGGAAGAGATCGTCAGGCGCAACCGCGCGGCGGGCCGTATCCAGTTCTCGACCGATGTGGAAGCCTCGGTCAAGCACGGCACCCTGCAGTTCATCGCCGTCGGCACGCCGCCGGACGAGGACGGTTCGGCCGACCTGCAGTACGTGCTGGCCGCGGCCCGCAACATCGGCAAGTACATGGACGGCTTCAAGGTCATCGTGGACAAGTCGACCGTGCCGGTCGGCACCGGCGACCGCGTCAGCGCGGCGATTGCGGAAGAGCTGGCGTCGCGCGGTTCGAATGCCGAATTCACCGTGGTCTCGAACCCCGAATTCCTGAAGGAAGGCGCGGCCGTCGAGGACTTCATGCGCCCCGACCGTATCGTGATCGGCCTGGACGACACCGCCAACGGCTCGCGCGCGCACGACCTGATGAAGAAGCTGTACGCGCCCTTCAACCGCAACCACGAGCGCACCTACTGGATGGACGTACGCTCGGCCGAGTTCACCAAGTACGCGGCCAACGCGATGCTGGCGACCCGCATCTCGTTCATGAACGAACTGGCCAACCTGGCGGACAAGGTGGGCGTGGACATCGAGGCGGTGCGCCACGGCATCGGCTCCGATCCGCGCATCGGCCACAGCTTCCTGTACGCGGGCGCCGGCTACGGCGGCTCCTGCTTCCCGAAGGACGTGCAGGCGCTGGAGCGCACCGCGCGCCAGTACCAGCAGGACCTGCTGATCCTGCGCGCCGTCGAGAAGGTCAACGACAACCAGAAGCGCGTGCTGAGCCGCAAGGTGATCTCGCGCTTCGGCGAGGACCTGACCGGGCGCCACTTCGCGGTCTGGGGCCTGGCCTTCAAGCCGAACACGGACGACATGCGCGAGGCGCCGTCCCGCGTACTGCTGAAGGACCTGCTGACGCGCGGCGCCACGGTCTCCGTGTACGACCCGGTCGCGATGCCGGAAGCGCAGCGCGTGCTCAAGCTGGACCTGCCGGCTGTGCTGGTCGAGCGTATCCAGTTCATGGACGGGCAGATGGACGCGCTGAACGAAGCCGACGCGCTGGTCATCGTCACTGAGTGGAAAACTTTCCGCAGCCCGGATTTCGACCGCATCAAGGCCGTGCTCAAGGCGCCGGTGATCTTTGACGGGCGCAACCTGTTCGAGCCGGAGGTCATGGCCGAAAACGGCTTTGAGTACCACGGCATTGGCCGCTCAGTCCTCACGCGTAAGTAAGGGACTGCGATGAGCATTGCCAGCCGCCTGCTGAGCGCCGACGCGCACACCTCCGTCCCCACGCCCGACCTGGCGCGCGTGCGCATCCTGGTCGTCGGCGACGTGATGCTGGACCGCTACTGGTTTGGCGACGTCAGCCGCATTTCGCCGGAAGCGCCGGTGCCCGTGGTGCGCATCGAGAAGCGCGAGGCGCGGCTCGGCGGCGCGGCCAACGTGGCGCGCAACGCGGCCGCGCTGGGCGCGCACTGCGGCCTGCTGGGCGTGGTCGGCGCGGACGAGGCGGGCGACGAGGTCAACCGGCTGCTGAGTGAATCGTCGATTGCCAGCTACCTGAAGCGCGACGAGGCCATCTCCACCATCATCAAGCTGCGCGTGATCGGGCGCCAGCAGCAGATGGTGCGCATCGACTTCGAGGAGCCGCCCAGCGAGACCACGCTGCGCGACAAGCTGGCGCAGTTCAATGCGCTGCTGCCGGACTACGACGTGATCATCTTCTCCGACTACAACAAGGGCAGCCTGGTCAACGTGGCGCAGATGGTGCAGGCCGCGCGCGCGGCGGGCAAGACGGTGATGGTCGATCCGAAGGGCGACGACTTTTCACCGTACGCGGGCGCGACCATCATCACGCCCAACAAGAGCGAGCTCAAGCGCATTGTCGGGTCGTGGAAGACCGAGGAGCAGCTGGCCGAGAAGGCGCAGTCCTTGCGCGAAGAACTCGGCCTGCAGGCCTTGCTGCTGACGCGCTCGGAAGAGGGCATGAGCCTGTTCACGGCGGACGAGGTGCTGCACGTGCACGCCGATGCGCGCGAGGTGTTCGACGTCTCCGGCGCCGGCGATACCGTCATCGCGACGATGGCCTGCATGCTCGGCGCGGGCGCGCCGATGGCCGACGCCCTGGCCATGGCAAACCGCGCGGGCGGCATCGTCGTTGGCAAGCTCGGCACGGCCACCGTGACGCGCGACGAACTCTTTCCTGCCTGAGCTCCTACCTCAGCTATAGGACTTCTCCTGTTCCGAATCTGGCGGGTCAACGCGGCTCCGGAGGCCGCGTTATCGCCCGCAGGGATGGCACCCGCCGTCCTGTTCACTTTCGGAGGACATCATGCTGAAGAAATTCCTGCTGGCGCTGGCCGCCCTGGCCATGTCGATCAACTTCGCCTGGGCCCAGGTCGACGTCAACAAGGCGGACGCCGCCGCGCTCGATGCGGTGAAGGGCATCGGCCCCGCCAAGTCCAAGGCCATCATCGAAGAGCGCAACAAGAACGGCGACTACAAGGACTGGGCCGACCTGCAGAAGCGCGTGAAGGGCATGGGCGCGAAGGCCTCGGCCAAGCTGTCCGAGGCCGGGCTGATGGTCAATGGCAAGGGCTATGAAGGCGCGGACATGGCGTCCGCGGGCAAGCCCGCCAAGACCGCCAAGTCGGCCAAAGCGGCGAGCGCGGACATGAAGCCGGCCGAGGCAGCCAAGTAAGGGCGCTGCCGGTCCTGGCCGCGCGCCCGCTGCGCGGCCAGGATGGTCGCCCGCTCGGCGTTCGCTGCTTCCCCGCCCAGCGCTCAGGCCACCGG
>NZ_SPVF01000239.1 GCF_004614185.1 Zemynaea arenosa
GGCCCGCGGCGCCGGCGGCCTGCAGGGCCCGCGTGCCGTCGATGGGGCACGCGCCTTCGGCCACCACCACGATGCTGTGCTGGCGCCCAGCCCGGTCGCGCTGGGCGATCACGCGGGCCACCGGGTCCAGGTCGAAGGGGATCTCGGGAATCAGGATCGCGTGCGCCCCGCCCGCCAGCCCGGCATGCAGCGCAATCCAGCCGGCGTAGCGGCCCATGGTCTCGACCACCATGATGCGGCGGTGGCTCTGAGCCGTGCTGTGCAGGCGGTCGATGCATTCGGTCGCAAACGCCACCGCCGTATCGAAGCCGAAGGTGGCCACGGTGTGGTCAAGATCGTTGTCAATGGTCTTGGGCACGCCGACCACGCGCAAGCCCTGGCGCGCCAGGCCGTCCGCAATCGCCATGGTGCCGTCACCGCCTACGGCCACCAGTGCGTCCAGGCCCAGGCGCGCGCATTGGGCCAGCACGTCGGACGAACGGTCGCAGGCGGCGATGGAGCCGTCGGGCTGCGGCTGCGGGTAGTGGAACGGATCGGCGTGCACGCTGCTGCCGAGGATGGTGCCGCCGAGATGGGCGATGCCGTGCACATCGTCCGGTGTGAGCGCGCAGACGCCGCCTCCCAGCCGGTCCGGCGCCAGCAGGCCATCGAAGCCGTCCCGGATACCGGTGACTTCCCAGCCCTCGCGCGCCGCGGCCAACACCACGGCGCGGATCACCGCGTTCAGGCCGGGCGCGTCGCCGCCGCCCGTCAACAGGCCGATGCGCCGAATCGCCGGGGTCCCGGTTGCCCCTGATGCTGCCACCATGTTCCGCTCCGTTAGCACGCGGACCATATGTCCGCAAGCCGACTATCGCTGTTTGGACATCGAAAATCTTTGCGGCATATCAAAAACACCTGACCTGGCAGCACCGAATATGCAACCAAATGGTTGCATATTGCACGTCAGCGGCTGGCGTACCAGGCAATCACCTCGTCGATCTCCTGCGGCGTCATCTGGTGCACCACATTGCGCATCTGGCGGTTGATGTCGTTGTGGCGCGCACCCTGCGCGAAGGCCTGCATCTGCCCGCGCAGGTAGGCTACCGGCAGCCCGTCCAGGTACGGGGTCGCCGTCTTGGCCACCGCCAGCGCATGGCAGGACGCGCACGCGCCGATGTTGCGCACCGGCGCCCCGTTCGAGACCAGCACCGGCGCCAGGCTGGCCGCCGCCGTCTCGCGCACCATGGCCTTCTCGCGCGGCAGGGACTGGTAGTAGGCCGCCAGGTCCCGCATGTCCTGGTCCGACAGGTCCGTCACCAGCGGCTCCATCACCGCGCTCTTGCGGTGGCCGGACTTGAAGTCCACCAGCTGCTTGTAGGTGGCCGGCGCGGGCTGCCCTGCCAGGTGCGGCGAATCGGCCGGGCTCATGCCGCGCGCCCCGTGGCACATGGTGCAGCGCAGGGCCAGCGTTGCGCCGCGCCCGATCGAGGGATTGTCCGCCGCGGGCAGCATCTGGTTGTAGACAATCACATTGGTCGGCCGCGCCATGCCCTCCTGCGGCATGCCCTCCGCCACGAACGGCCGCGTGACACCGGCGGCGCTGCAGATCGCATCCCACAGCCCACCTGCGCCCTGCCCCTGCGTGCGCGGCAGCCACACCAGGCCCACCAGCCCGGCCACGAGGGCCAGCAGCACGACGATCCCCACACTGCCGACGAACCAGCGGTTGGCCAGGCTGAAGACCTTGTGCTCTTCCGCCGGATGATGCGCGCGATGATCCGGTTGCTGGTGCTCGTTCATGGCGGTCCTCCGATCGGCACGGCCGGCACCGAGGTCTGGGGCTGGCGCGCCAGCTCGATGATCGGGAACCCGTAGTTCACCACCGTCAGCCCGATCATCAGCGCGATCCACAGCCCGTGCCCGTTCAGCGCGGCCGGCAGGCGGCCCAGCACGTGGACCGGTTCACTGAACGTGTACTGCGGCAGGTTGATGCGCAGCGCCCGGTGCCCGCGCAGCAGGACCAGGAGGAACAGCACGCCCGACACCACCAGCATCAGCCCCCCGATGAAGGTGATGATCACGGACGCCGCCAGCGGCTGCAGCTCCGGGTGCGTGTAGTCGTAATAGGCCATCCGCCGCGGCATGCCGAGGATGCCGACCGCATGCCACGGGAAGGTCGTCACGATCATGCCGACGAACCAGAGCCACAGCTGCCAGCGGATCAGCTTCACGTCCTTGAGCTCGCGCCCCGTCAGGTGCGGCCACAGGTCGTACGCCAGCGCAAAGTACATGATCACGATCGCGCCGGCGAAGATCAGGTGGAAGTGCCCCGTGATCCACTGCGTGTTGTGCACCGCGAAGTCCAGCTGGTAGCTCATGTTGATCAAGCCACCCGCCCCGCCGAAGCCCAGCAGGATGAAGGAGAACGCCACCGCCAGCATCATCGGATTGTGCCAGGGCAGCGCGCGCACCCAGCCCAGCGCGCCCGTGCCGCCGCGTAGCCGGCCCGCCACCTCCACCGACGCCGTGATCGTGAAAATGGTCAGCAGCGTGGGCACCGACACCATGCCGGTGAAGACCGCGTGCAGGAACTTCATGCCCGCGCCGACCTGCGGGTCCTGGAACAGGTGGTGGGCCCCGATCGGCATCGAGAACACCAGGAACAGCGCGAACGAGATGCGCGCCATGGTGTCGCTGTACAGCCGCCCGCCGATCGCGCGCGGCACCAGTGTGTAGAAGGCGATATAAGCGGGCATCAGCCAGAAATAGACGATGGCGTGCAGGGTCCACGAAAAGAACACCCGCGCCAGCCCCGCATCGATGGTGGACTTGAAGCCCAGCGCCACGGGCAGGATCTGCAGCAGGATTTCGAGCGCCGCACCGACCGAGGTCCAGGCCCACAGGTACGCCCCGGCCGCGTTGGCGAACATCGGCAGCGGCACCGCCTGGCCCGGGTGCTTCTTCTTCCAGGCGTACATGTTGATGGACATGAGCGCCACCCAGATCCACGAGCCGACCACCACCAGCACCACCCCCAGGTAGTAGAACGGATTGCCCACCAGCGGCGGGTAGAACGTGTACAGCACCGAGGCGCGGCCCAGCGCCACCGGGATCATCGCCATCACGGTGCCCAGCACCACGAGCGCGAACCCGGCCCAGGCCCAGCGCTTGCCGATCAGTGTCTGCTTGAGGGACAGCTCGACAATGGCGTAGCCGAAGCCCATCGCCACCAGTGTCGGGAACACATAGCCCATGGCCGAGCCGTGGGCGGTCACGGAGCGGTAGTACAGCTCCGGGTTGCCGATCCACGCGTGCAGCGGGCTGCGGATGTACATCTGCCACTCGCCCAGCAGCAGCGCCACGAAGAAGGCGGCAAAGGCCACCCAGAAGTGGGCCAGCACCAGCCGGCGCGCGTCAACGTTCAACACAGCTCGCCCTCCCCGCTGCGGCGCGGCTCAGCGCCTGGTCGAACTCCGCCTGCGGCACCACCTTCACGTGCGCCCACATGGCCGCGTGCCCGGTGCCGCAGTATTCGTGGCAGGGCATGAGGAAGTCGCCGGTCTTGTGGAAGCGCGCCTCGAAGCTGCTTACGTACCCCGGTACCAGCATGGTGTTGACATTGGTGCCGGTGACCGAGAAGCCATGCACCACGTCCGCACTGGTGGCGCGGATCAGCACCGGCGTATCGGCCGGCACCAGGATGCACTGGGGCGTGAACGAGTACTGGTTGGCCACCACCCGCAGCGTCAACTTGCCATCGGCCTCGCGCGCGGTGCCGAGGTTACGCTCGACGAATTCGCCGGCCAGGTGCAGGGTCGTCGGGTCGATGGTCTCGGTGCGCGTGGCGGGCATGGAGATCCAGTGCAGGCTCATATAGGCCATCATCACCAGCAGGAAGGCGATCACTGCGCCGACGATCCAGGCCCAGCGCGCCTCCGCCTTCTCCGCCACTGCGTGCGGGGAAGCGGCGTGCGCGCCTCGTGCGTCATGTGCTTCCATCCGCCCTCCCTTACACGCCGCCGCGCGCGACGAATACGAACACGTAGAACAGCACCCAGCAGGCCATCACGATCGCCAGCGCCACCCCGGCCACCGCGAACGCGCCTTTCGGCCCGGCCGCCACCACGGCGTCGACGCGCTGCTGCAACTCTTCCCGGCTCGCTACGACTGGCGGTTCCTGGAACATTGGTGTCTCCTTGCAGAGGTTATGCGACGCTTATTCGACGCTTGTTCGATGCTTATTCGACAGTGGCGCTGCGCAGCACGTTCACCTCGCGCACCGTGACCGGCGCGCCGCGGTTGCCCCAGGAGGTGCGGATGTAGGTGACCACCGCGGCGATGTCGTTGTCGTTGAGGGATTGCGCGAACGGCGGCATCCCGTACGGCATGGGGTTCTTGCGCGTACCCGGCGGGTAGCCGCCATTGAGCACCATGCGGATCGGATTGACCGCGGAGGTCATGCTGATCGAACGATTCCCGGCCAGCGGCGGATAGTGCGGCAGCTTGCCCTTGCCCTGGGCCCCGTGGCAGCTCGCGCACTGTTGCGCGTAGATGCGCTGGCCCTGCGAATACATCTGCTGTTCGGCAGCCCGGATCGGGGCGCGACCAGGCTCTGTGCTGCCGGTGTCCGTATTGGGGAGGCTCTTGAGATAGACCGCCATGGCGCGGATGTCCGCATCGGTCATGAACTGCAGGCTGTTGAAGGTGACCTCCGCCATCGGCCCGTACACGGTGCCGCGGTTGGAGACGCCGGTCTGCAGCAGGTCCATGATGTCCTTCAGCTCCCAGTCGCCCAAACCGGCCTCGCGGTTGGAGGTGAGCGAAGGCGCATACCAGTTCTGCATCGGGATCAGGCCGCCCTGGAAGGCGCGCGCCTCGGACGAGCCGCCCAGCGCGTTGATCGGCGTGTGGCACATGGCGCAGTGGCCCAGGCCCTGCACCAGGTAGGCGCCGCGGTTCCATTCCGCCGACTTGGACGGGTCGGGCCGGTACTCGCCTTCGTCGAAATACAGCGTGCGCCAGCCGATCAGCAGGGCGCGGTTGTTGTAAGGGAAGCGCAGGTCGTGGTCGCGCGACGGCAGGCGCACCGGCGGCACGGAGCGCAGGTAAGCGAAGATGGCATCGCTGTCGGCGCGCGTGACGCGGGTGTAGGACGCGAACGGCATCGCCGGGTACAGCAGCTTGCCATCGCGCCCGCGGCCGGTGTGCATCATGCGGTAGAACTCGTCCGCGGTCCAGCGGCCAATGCCGGTCTCGGGGTCGGGCGTGATGTTGGGCGAGTACAGGGTGCCGAAGGGCGTGGGCATTGGCCGGTTGCCGGAGAAGATCCTGGCGCCGGGGATCGTGTGGCAGGCAATGCAGTCGCCGGCCTGGGCGAGGTAGCGGCCACGGTCCACGATGCTGGGCGCGGGTGCTGCCTTGGGCGCCGCCACCAGCACCCCCGGTGCAGCGGCGGTTGGCGCGGGCGTGCGGGCCTGCGACCACGCGGCCTCCGGTGCGCCGATGGCGAGCAAGCCGGCCGCCAGCAGCGCGCTGCAGACGGCAGCGACGCGGATCGCCCGCCTGTCCGCGAGCCTGGTGGTGAATGGGGCGCTGATCGTCCGGGCGGCCTGGGTGGCGATCTTGCGGGCGAGCCCGGTGGTGAGTTTGGCGGAGAGTCTCATCGTGCTCTCCTCAGCGCATCTGCTGGCTGCCGCAGGCCAGCGGCAGGCGCAGGCTGGCGTCGCGCTTGGCCGGGCGCGAGTTGGCGGGCACGGGCAGTGAGGCCAGATAGGCCGCAGCGGCGGCGACTTCGCGCTCGGTGAGACTGGATGCGACGAACTGCATGCAGTCCGGCGCCAGCGCCGTGCGCACGCCATAGCGCCAGGCCCCCAACTGGGCACTCACGTAGTCGGCGCGCAGCCCGAGCAGGCCCGGGATGCCGGGCTCGCGGCCATTCAGCTCGCTGCCGTGGCAGGTGACGCAGGCGGGAATCTTCTTGCCCGGCACGCCGCCGGTAACGATGGCCTTGCCCTCGTTGACCAGCTGCTGCGGGGGTTTCGCGTCGCCCTGCCCGCGCACCGCCGGAAAGGCCGGATTGAGTGCGGCGAAATAGTCCGCCATGCGCGCCAGATACGGATCCGGCAGGTATTCGAGCAGGTAGTTCATCGGCAGGTAATGGCGCCGCCCGTCGCGGAAGGCCACCAGCTGGTTGTACAGGTAGCCAGCCGGCTTGCCTGCCAGGCGCGGAAAATACACATTTTCCACACCGCGCCCCTGCGCCCCGTGGCAGCCGACGCAGGCCGCGATCCGCGCCTCCATCGTGTCCGGGATCACGTCCGCCCCGCCGCGCGGCGCCTGCGCATGGGCGGGCAGCAGCACGGCACTGATGAACGCAGCTGGGCAGACGAATCGCAATCGCACGGCTTGGCTCCTCGGCAATGGAAGGCCGCAATGTCCAGCCTCATCGTGGAGCGGAAAGTAGCACGGGTGTCGGTATTTCCGCTCCTCAATCGTGCGCTGCTGCCGAGCTCACGCGGCCTTGCGCTCCTCCAGCGAACGCGCTGCCTTGCGGGCGATGTCGACGAAGGCGCGCGCGGCGGGCGAGGCGCGCGCCAGGTTGCGCAAGCCGAGGCCCACGCGGCGCCGGATGGCCGGGCGGAACGGGATCACCACCACGTCCGGGTGGCTGCGCGCGAGGTCCATCGGCAGCGCCAGCTCGGGCATCACCGAGACGCCGTCGCCCGCCCCCACCAGCCCGAGGATGGTGAGCACCTGCGACATGCGGTAGCGGATGTGCAGCGGCACGCCGTGGCGCGCGAACTCCGGCTCCACCAGCGGACCGCAGCAGGCTTCGGACATGATGAAGCCTTCGCCCGCCAGGTCGGTGGGCGCAATGAACTGGCGCTGGGCCAGGCGGTGGGTGCGCGGGACCAGCGCCAGCAGCTGGTCCTCCGCCAGCGGCACGGTGTCGAAGCTCTCGTTGGGGAGCACGATGAAGCCCGCGTCCACGCGCCGCTCCAGCAGCCACTGGCGCACTTCGTCATCGGTGCCCTCGTCGATCTGGACCTCGATGCCGGGGTAGCGCGCATGGAAGGCCTTGAGGATGGCGGGCAGCAGGCGCAGGGACGCGGTCGGGCCGAAGGAGCCGATGCGCACCACGCCACTGTTCATGCCGCGCGCAGCGGCCGCTTCCTGCCGCATCGCGTCCGTAAGGCCGGTGATCTCGCGGGTGCGCGCCAGCATGCGCTGGCCGACGTCGGTCAGTTCCACGGCGCCCTGCTGGCGCACGACCAGCTCCACGCCGAGCTCCTTTTCCAGTGACTTGATCGCATGCGAGACGGCGGACTGGCTGATGCCGAGGCGCTGGGCAGCGGCGGTGAAGCCGCCCAGGTCCGCGACCAGGATAAAGATGTCGAGCTGGGTGAAGGTCATGAGTAATCGCTCATTTTCGTATAATCATGGATTAGTTTTAATGTATGTCCTCCTGAACCGGAAAGCAAGCTACCGATCATGACTACGACCACTGCCACCTCCCTCCCCGCCGCGCCGGCCCGGCCGCTGGGCGTGTATCTGCGGCTTGCCGCCACCGCCATGTTCTGGGGCGGCACCTTCATCGCCGGGCGCACGGTGGCGCACGTCCTGCCGCCGATCGTCGCCGCGCTGCTGCGCTTTGGCGTGGCGGCCGCGCTGCTGCTGCTGATCGTCTGGCGCAAGGAAGGCGGGCTGCCGCGGCTGTCGCGCCAGCAGGTGCTGGCCACGGCGGCGCTGGGGCTGACCGGCATCTTCCTGTACAACCTGTGTTTCTTCGGCGCGCTGGGGCGCATCCCGGCGGGCCGCGCGGCGCTGTTCATCGCGCTCAACCCGATCGTGACGGCGCTGGCGGCGGCGCTGTTCCTGCGTGAGCGGCTCAGTGGCCGCAAGTGGGCCGGCATCGCACTGGCATTCTTCGGCGCGGCCATCGTGATCACGCGCGGCGACTTCGCCGGCGCGGTGCACGATATCTCACAGTCGCTCGGCACCGGCGAGCTGCTGATGCTGGGCGCGATCAGCAGCTGGGCGGTGTACACCCTGGTCGGGCGGCGCGCGCTGACGCAGCTGTCGCCAGTCGCCGCGACCACGTATGCGGCGTTGTGGGGATTGCTGTTCCTGGCCGTCGGCGCGGTGCCGCAACTGGGGCAGATCGACTGGACGCAAGTCGGCTGGACGGCGTATGCGTCGGTGGGCTACCTCGGCGCGTTCGGCACGGTGATCGGGTTCGTGTGGTACTACGAAGGCGTCAAGGCGCTGGGGGCGTCGCGGGCGGCGGTCTTCAACAACCTGGTGCCGGTGTTCGGCGTGACCTTTGCCGCGCTGCTGCTGGGCGAGCCGGTGCTGCTGTCGATGGTGCTTGGCGGCGCGGTCGCGGTGGCGGGCGTCACGCTGACCAACCGATAGAGGACAACGCCGCGCAGCCGGCGCGGCGACAAGCCTGAGCGCCACTTAGAGGCGCTGCGACAAACGAGGGCGCCGCGCAGGGCGGCGCGGCGGCAAAGCCTGCGCGGCGATAAGCCTGAGCGCCGCTCGTCCGGCGCGGCGCGATGCCTGAGCGCCGCTCAGAGG
>NZ_SPVF01000082.1 GCF_004614185.1 Zemynaea arenosa
GGGGCAGCTGCCCCGCCAGCTGGGCCAGGGTGGCCAGGTCCAGCATGCGCGCATGCACGCGGGTGGACTCCGGCGCGCGGGCCAGGCGCGGCGTCCAGGTCTCGGAGATCGACATCGGTACCAGGGCCGCGCCACCGGGCAATTGCACGGTCAGCTTGTCGAGCGTGACGGTATGGCCATGAGCGCCGAAGGTCGGCTTGCCGCCGCCGTCGGCGTCGCGCTGGAAATCCTCGCGCGCCGACACGCGCCCCTGCATGCGCTCCAGCTGCAGCGGCGGCAGATCCTTGCCCAGCTGGGCGGCCACGTTGGCCAGGCCCACGTCGGCGGTGAAGCCGGCCAGGCGGGCCTGGTCCAGCGTGATCCAGGTGCGCACCGAGCCATAGCCGCGCGCCAGCGCGAACGGATAGTCGAAGTAGGGTTTCCAGGCCGCGAGGTCGGTGTCGCGCAGATCCGCGTACAGCTCGCCCTTCCAGAGCCGCACGTCGCTGGTCTTGCTGGCGAAGCGCGGGTGGGCAAATTCGGCGCGCACGTCGAACGGGCGCGCCATGGCGGCGGGGGGCGTGGCCTTGAAGGCGAAGCGGTGCTGGTTCCACACGTTCTGCAGGGCCAGCGTGACATTGTCCAGCGCCAGTGGCGCCGCGCCGCGCAGCTCGTCGGTCCAGGTGACACGGCCTTCGCGGATCACGATGGCGCGCTGGTTCAGCACCCAGTCGGCACCCTTGCCCTCTTCTTCCTTGCCGGTCTCGAGGCGAATGCCGGCCACGTAGAAGCTGCCGTCGCGGGCGCGCCGCACCTGCAGGTCGGGGCGGATGATTTCCAGGGTATCGAAGCGGGCGTCCAGCGCCAGCACGCTCCACCACGAGAAGGTGGCCGACACGCTCGGCAGGCTCAGCGCCGGGCGGCCCTGCTGGTCGCGCAGCACCACGTCGCCCAGGAACAGGCTGGGCCGCAGCCCGGTCCAGGAGGCGTAGATGCGGGCGATCGACACCGGGTTGCCGACCGCGCGGCTGGCCAGGCGTTCGATGTCGCCCTTGTAGTAATCGATGTTGGGGAGGACCGCGTAGCGCAGGAACAGGAACAGCCCGATGAACAGGAAGTAGGCCAGCAGCACGGTCTTGACCGCGAACCCGAGCACATGGTGGGTCGCGAGGTTGGCCATGCGGTAGGCCGCACGCGCGCGGTGCCAGCGGTCGGCCACGGCCTCGATGACGTGCTCGGCCTCTTGTTCAAGGTTCGGGTTGTGCATCAATCGGGTTGGTACGGCGCTCGCTCCAGGGGAGCGCGGCGGTTGTTCGAGGGCGTCGCCATTCTACATGATGGGCCTGCTCCCGAGACCGCTTGCTCACGCTTGCTTACACCTGTGGCAAGAGCGCCGTTTCCGTCCCGGTGCTCAGCGCACGCAGGCGGGCAGCTGGCGGTCGCCGATCAGCAGCATCTTGCGGTCGGCCCGGTACACATAGCAGGCAGGCCGACAGGGCCAGGGCAGTAGTGAAACGATGACGCATCGGGGCTCCGCGGGACTTGTGATTGGGGGAGCGCCACCATAATGCATTCGCTGCAATCTTTTAATCTTTACAATGAAACACCTACAACAAGCTTGCCCCGCGCCGCGGGCCTCACTTACCATCAGCCGATGACCCTTCCCTCCCGCTACTACCAGCGCTGGACCAGCGCCGCCCCCGACCGTGAAGCCCAGGTCGCCGCCCTGGCCGCAGGCCCGGCCGATCAGCTGGACCTCCCCGCCCAGCTCGCGCAACTGACGGCCACCGGCCTGCCGCCGGCGCGCGCGCTGCGGCGCCTGCGCAACCTGCTGGTGTGCACCCTGATCCGGCGCGACCTCGAAGGCGCCGCCGACCTCAACGAGGTGGTCAGCGCCATGACCGCCTTCGCCGACTTCGCCGTGCAGACCATGTACGAGGTGGCGCGGCACGAGCTGGTCGCGCTGCACGGCGCGCCAGTCTCGGCCGAAACCGGGCGGGTGCTGGACATGCTCGTGCTGGCCATGGGCAAGCACGGCGGCGGCGAGCTCAACGTGTCGTCAGACATCGACCTGATCTTCGTCTACCCGGACGACGGCGAGACCGCGGCCGGCAGCGGCCAGCGCCAGCTGTCCAACCACGAGTTCTTCATCCGCCTCGGCAAGAAGCTGATCGCCGGCCTGGCGGAAGTGACCGAGGACGGTTTCGTGTTCCGCGTCGACATGGCGTTGCGCCCCAACGGCGGCTCGGGCCCGCTCGCGGCCAGCCTCAACATGGTGGAGGAATACCTGATCGTGCAGGGCCGCGAGTGGGAGCGCTATGCCTGGGTCAAGGCGCGCGCCGTCACCGGCCAGGCGGAAGACATCGCCGCGCTGGACGCCATCGTGCGGCCGTTCGTGTACCGCCGCTATCTGGACTTCGGCATGATCGACGCGATCCGCAGCATGCACGCGCAGATCCGCGCCGAAGTGAAGCGCCAGGAACGCCTGCACCCGGACCGCAGCAACAACGTCAAGCTGGGCCGCGGCGGCATCCGCGAGATCGAGTTCCTGGCCCAGGTGTTCCAGCTGATCCGCGGCGGGCGCGACGCCGCCCTGCGCGACCGCTCCACCCGCGCCACCCTGCGCACCATCGCCGAGAAAGACCTGCTGGCGCCCGCCGTGGTCGAGCGCCTGCTGGAGAGCTACACCTTCCTGCGCAACCTCGAGCACCGCCTGCAGTACCTGGAGGATGCCCAGACCCACACCCTGCCCGTCAGCGAAGACGACCGCCTGACCGTGGCGCGCATGCTGGGTCTGCCGGACGTGCCCAGCCTGCTGGCTGCGCTGGACGCCCACCGCGCCTTCGTGGCCGAACAGTTCGACGCCATCTTCGCCGAGAAGGCGGGCGGCGCCGAGGAGGTAGACCCGGCCGCCGGCGCCTACGACGAGGACAACCGCGCCGCCATCGAAGCGCGCCTGGCGGAGCTGGGCTACGACGATCCGCGCGGCGGCGCCCAGCGCCTGCTGGCGGCCTGGCTGACGCCGCGCCTGCAAACGATGCCGGAAGCCAGCCGCACGAAAATGACGGCCCTCCTCAACGCGGCCCTGCCGCTGATCGCCCGCATTGCCGCCGAGTCCGGCCTGCGCGGCAGCTACACCGCCACCCTGGGCCGCCTGCTCGACTTCTTCGAAGCCATCGCGCGCCGCTCGGCCTACCTGTCGCTGCTGACCGAATATCCGCACACGCTGGAGCGCGTGCTGCGCATGATGCACGCCAGCGGCTGGGCCGCCACCTTCCTGACCCAGCACCCGATCCTGCTCGACGAACTGCTGGACGACCGCGCGCGCTCGCCCGCCCCCAGCGCCGCCGAGCTGCAGGCCGAGCTCAGTGCCCGGCTGGCCGAAGTGGCCGGCGACACCGAGCGCCAGATGGACGTGCTGCGCGAGATCCACCACGTGCAGCTGTTCCGCCTGCTTGCGCAGGACCTGGCGGGCGACCTCACCGTGGAGCGCCTGGCCGACCATCTGTCGCAGCTGGCCGATGCCATCGTGGCCGCCACCATCCCCGCCGTCTGGCAGACCATTGCCAAGCGCCACCGCGAGGTGCCGCGCTTCGCCGTCATCGCGTACGGCAAGCTGGGCGGCAAGGAACTCGGCTACGTGTCCGACCTCGACGTGATCTTCCTGTACGACGACGAGGACCAGGACGCGCCCACCAACTACGCGCGCCTGGCGCAGCGCTTCATCACCTGGATGACCACCGCCACGCCGGCCGGCACCCTGTTCGACATCGACACCGCGCTGCGGCCCGACGGCGCCTCGGGCATGCTGGTGTCGACCGTGGCCGCCTTCGAGCGCTACCAGCAGGCCTCGGCCTGGGTGTGGGAGCACCAGGCGCTGAGCCGCGCGCGCTTCTGCGCGGGCGATGCGGAGATCGGCGCGCGCTTCGAGCAGATCCGCTGCGCCGTGCTGCGCCAGCCGCGCGACGCTGCGCCGCTCCGAGAGGAAGTGCTCGCCATGCGCCAGAAAATGCGCGAGGCCCACCCGCCGCGCGGCGAACTGTTCGACCTGAAGCACGACGAAGGCGGCATGATCGACGTCGAGTTCATCGTGCAGTACCTGGTGCTGCTGCACGCGTCCGCCTATGCCCAGCTGACCGCCAACTCCGGCAACATCGCCTTGCTGCGCACCTGCGGGGAACTGGGCCTCATCGACGCCGACCTGGCGCGCGGCGCGGCCGACGCCTACCGCGCCATGCGCAAGCTGCAGCATGGCGCCCGCCTGCAAGGCTCGGAAAACGCGCGCATCGATCCGGCCCTGGCCGCGCCGCATGCGGCGGCCGTACAACGCCTATGGTCGGCCGTGTTCGCTTGAGGCCGACGAATCCGTGGTTTTTTCCACCTCCTTGATGTGCGCTCAACGATCTTCTGAATAATCTTCCGTAGAATCCGGCTTTCGCCATCCACCCGATGTCGTTTAGCCAACTCTGCAGTAATAAATATTGCAGATTAGAACTTTCAACGGAGATTATTTTGAACCGATTTGAACGCACACCCGCCGCCGTCGCGGTGGCGCTGGCGCTGGCCGCGCTCCAAGCCCAGGCCCAGGACAGCCCGCCCCCGCCCAATGAACCGGTCCAGAAGGTCGTCATCACCGGTTCCAACATCAAGCGCATCGACGTGGAGACCGCCACCCCGGTGCAGGTCATGCGCCGCGAGGAGATCGCCCGGCTGGGCGTGAACTCGGTCAAGGAGGCGCTCGACACGCTGACCTCCGCCAGCTCCACCCTGTCCGACATCGGCGGCAGCAATTCGTTCGCGGGCGGCGCCTCGGCCGCCAACCTGCGCAACCTGGGCAAGATGTCGACCCTGATCCTGCTCAATTCGCGCCGCGTCGCGCCCTACGCGCTGGCCGACTACAACGAGGTGTTCACCAACCTGGACGCGCTGCCGCTGGACGCGGTCGACCGCATCGAGGTGCTGCGCAACGGCGGCTCCGCGATCTACGGCTCGGACGCGGTGGCGGGCGTCATCAACATCATCACCCGCTCCGACTACCACGGCCTGCAGGCCCGCGCCTCCTACGACCGCTCGCTCAAGAACAGCGAGTTCCGCGAACACACCGCCGCCCTGACCGGCGGCTTCGGCGACCTGGACGCGGACAAGTACAACATCCTCGCCAACGTCGAGGTGTTCGGCCGCCACTCGGCCAACTGGCGCGAGGTGATCAACGACCTCAACCCGTCGTATGGCGACTGGTTCCCCACCGTCGCCCCCGGCAGCGGGCTGATGTTCGGCAACCGCGGCACGCCCTCCACCTTCAGCTTCCCCGGCAACCTGATCGGCCAGGGCTCCCTGCCGGGCTGCGCCACCCGCAACGCCTCCGGCCTGTGCGTGTACGACCGCTTCGCGCACTTCGAGGCCCAGCCGGAGGCGGACCGCGCCAACCTGCTGGTGTCCGGCCGCTTCAACCTGGGCGACAACCTGGAAGCCTTCGCCGAGCTGCTGTACTCGCACACGCGCACCCTGTACCACGGCGCCCAGGCGACCTACGGCTCGACCAGCCCGCCCGCCGTGTGGGGCGACCCGGCCACCGACCAGCAGCGCATCTTCAACTACCGCGGCCTGCCCGCCACCCATCCGCTCAATACCAGCGGCGAGGAGCTGGAGCTGCGCTACCGCTTCGCCGACGACCCGTCCTTCCGCAAGTCCACCAGCGACCAGTACCGCGCGCTGGCGGGCGTGAAGGGCAGCTGGCGCAGCTGGGACTGGGAATCGGCGCTCGGCATCATGGGCAGCAAGACCGATGACGTCTCGCGCGGCGGCTTCTTCAGTGCGTCCGGCTTCCAGCAGGTGATCGGCAGCTACGCCGACCCGTTCGACCCGGCCGATCCGGGCGACCCGCTGCTGTTCCAGCGCAGCTACAGGCTGGGGCAGATGAACTCGCCCGAGGTGCTGAATTTGCTGTTCCCCGAGAACGGCTACCAGGGCAAGATCACCCAGCAGTTCTGGGACGCCAAGATGAGCGGTCCGATCGCGAAGATCGGCGAGCGCGACGTCAGCCTCGCCGTCGGGGCCGACGTGCGGCACGAGAAGTTCGAGATCACCCCGAGCGCCAACCTGGCGGCGGGCGACATCGTCTCCAACGGCGTGGTCAGCGCCAACGCCTCGCGCACCAATTACGCGGCCTTCGCCGAGGCCTCGATCCCGCTGGCCAAGACCTTCGAGCTGCAGGCCGCTGCACGCTACGACAAGTTCCCCGGCTTCGAGGGCCACTTCTCGCCCAAGCTGGCGTTCCGCTGGGAGGCGCTGCCGACCCTGATGCTGCGCGGGACCCTGGAGCACGGCTTCCGCGCGCCCAATTTGACCGAGAGCGCGCAGTCGACCAAGTTCGCCTTCGACAACGGCATCGTCGACCCGCGCCGCTGCCCGCAGGCCCAGGTGCTGGCCAACGACCTGCGCGCCCAGTCCGAGGCGCTGCCCCCGGACGACCCCAACGCCGCGCTGCTGGCGGCGCGCGCGGACATCGTGGAAGGCAACGAGTGTGCGGCGGGCGTGGCCAGCATCGTGCGCAATAATCCCAACCTCAAGCCCGAGACCTCGCGCAGCGGCACGGTCGGGTTCGTGCTGGAGCCGTTCAAGGGCTACAACCTGTCGCTGGACTGGTGGACCATCGAGCGCAAGAACGAGATCGGCCTGAAGTCCACCAACGACCTGCTGGCCGCCGAGTCGGACCAGGCGCCGGGCGTGATCAACCGGCTGGCCCTCGTGCAGGACAAGACCTTCACCGCAGCCGAGCAGGCCCAGTACGGGGTCAGCGCCGGGCCGCTGGCCTCCACCGCCGGCATGTTCGAGAACGTGTCGAAGACCAAGACCACTGGCTTCGACCTGGGAGCGGCGGCGCGCGTGCCGACGCCGATCGGGCGCCTGGACGTCTCCGGCAACGCCACCTTCCTGCGCGAGCTGAAGAACTTCAGCAGCACGCTCAACAACTACGGCGACAACCTCGCGGGGCGCTACGGCTCGCCGAAGACGGTGGCCAACCTGGACGCCACGCTCAGCACCGGCGCCTGGACCAACGGCCTGCGCGTGACCTACAACAGCCCGACGGCGCTGCAGACCGACTTCTTCGACGAAACCTACAACCCGCAGGGCTGCGCGGACCAGGGCTACGGGCCGGCCGAGTGCCGTGTGGCGTCGTATGTGCGCTGGGACTATCACGGGTCGTACACCGGCATCCGCAACGTGACCATCTCGGCGTTTGTCCGCAACCTGTTCGGCCACCGCCCGCCGCTGGACTTGCGCGCCTTCGGCAACCTGGGCGGCGGCGTGGTGCCGCAGAACATCGAGGACGTGCAGGGGCGCAGCTTGCGGGTGACGCTGGAGTACAAGTTCCGCTGAGCGCGCGCCGCGCCCCCGGCGGTGCGATGGCAGGGGCCGGGGGCGCCGTGCGCCCGGCCGGTGTCACGCTCTCACTGGGGCTGCGGCTGGTCGGCGTCGTTCAGGGTGTGCAGGAACTGGACGATGTCGTCGATCTCGGCGGCGGTCAGCGCGGGCGCGGCGCCCGGGGCGCGGTCGAAGGGGGCGGTGCGGACCACGTTGGCGTGGTACTGCGCGGGGAGGTCGTTGTAGGCCCGCGGGCGGCCGTCCGCGCCGGCCGGGTACCACAGCGCGGGGTCGGTATCGCGCTGCACGTGGAAGCGCACGGCGTCGCGCAGGCTGGTCAGCACGCCGTTGTGGAAGAACACGGCGCGGGTCGCTACGTTGCGCAGCGACGGCACCTTGAAAGCGCCGCACAGGTCCGCGCGCGCAGCCAGGTCGGTGCGGTCCGGGCCGCACAGGCCGAGGTCAAAGGTGCCGGGCGCGGCCAGCGCGGCATTGCGCGGGACGCCCAAGGCATAGAAACCGAAGCTGGTGAACAGGGCTGGGGTGCCGTCCAGCAGCGGCGTGGCCGAGTGGCAGGCCACGCAGTTGCCCTTGGCCGGGTCCTTGAACAGCGCCAGTCCGCGCTGTTCGGCGGCGCTGAAGGCGGCCTGCCCCTGCTGCACCTTGTCGAATTTTGCATCGAAGCGGAACAGGACGGCATCCTGGCGCTGGTACTGCTGCAGGGCGAACGTCGCGCGCTCGAAGGCCTGCTCGGGGTCGTCGAAGATCGCCGTGCCGAACACGCTGCGGAAGCGCTCGGCGTAGGCGGCGTGGCGCAGCCTGTCGACCAGCGCAGCCTTGGTCACGTTGGCCATCTCGTGCGCGGCCAGCAGCGGGTTGGCAGCCTGTTCGGCCAGGGTGCTGACGCGGCCGTCCGCGTCGTAGCCGCCGACCGGGAGGCCGTCCTTGCCGAAGCTGAATTGCGGGGTGAAGCTCTGGTAGCGCAGCGAGGGCGTGGCGCGCTGGCCGGGTGTGCTACCAGTGGGCCCGCCGAGCTGCACGGCCAATCCGTCGGCGGGCGCGTGCGCGCGGCCGGGCACGTGGCAGCTGGCGCAGGACAGCTTGCCGGAGGCCGACAGCGAGGCATCCACGAACATCTGCGCGCCCAGTGCGGCACTGTCGCTGAGGGCGGCCGGCTGCGTCAC
>NZ_SPVF01000263.1 GCF_004614185.1 Zemynaea arenosa
GGCGGAGCGTCACTGGCGCCATCGCCCGCAGCGATTCTCGCCACGCTGCGGCGCGCCTACCCGGAGCGCGACGGCCC
Organism: Zemynaea arenosa; assembly: GCF_004614185.1. GTDB lineage: Bacteria > Pseudomonadota > Gammaproteobacteria > Burkholderiales > Burkholderiaceae_D > Telluria > Telluria arenosa. The sequence goes on from NZ_SPVF01000263.1 coordinate 78, forward strand.
GTGGCGCATCGAGCTGCCGCTGGACGCAGACCAGCAGGTGCTCGCGCGCTACCCGAAGCCGGTGGAACGCGCGGGCCGCCACTTCGCCCCGCTGATGGTGACGCTGGATCCAGCGACGCTGCGGATCACCAGCTCGCGCTTCTGGGGCGACACCTTGATGACCTGGACCTTCGACCTCCACTACACGCTCCTGCTGGACAAGCCTGGCCTGATGCTGACCGGGGTGGTGGGCTTGCTTTTTGCGCTGGTGATGGCCAGCGGGATCTACCTCTGGTGGCCCTCGAAAGCCCGCTTCTGGACCGCATTGCGCATCGTCCCCCGCCCCGGCGCCGTGCGCCGCGCCTACGACATGCACTGCTCCAGCGGCGTGTACTGGCTTGCGCTGTTGCTGATCCTCTCAATTACGGGCGCCGCCCTGGCCCTGCCCGACCAGGCCAAAGCCCTCGTCCGCGCCCAGGCCCTGCCCACGGTCAGCCTGGCGCGCGCCCCCGTCGTGGCAGCGGCCGCACAGAGGCTACCCGCAGCCGCGTTACCGACCGCGCCCATCACGCTTGACGACGCCGTCGCCGCCGGCCAGCGCCGCTTCCCGACCGCCGAAGTCCGCTGGATCGAAACCAGCGGCGCCGCGCACACCCCGATCATCCTGCGCATGCACCAGCCTTCGGAGCCGAGCCGCCGCTTCCCGCAAACGCGGGTCTGGCTGGACCCGGACAGCGGCGCCCCGCTCGCCGCCCACGACGCGCTGGCGGCGAGCAGCGGCACGCAAGCCACCTACTGGCTGCACCCTCTCCACAACGGCGAGGTCTTCGGCCTTTGGGGCCGCCTGGCCGTCTTCGCCTCCGGCTTCATTCCCCTGCTCCTTCTGATCACGGGCCTCATCCGCTGGCGCCACAAGGTCCGCGCCCGCGCCATAGCACAAACATCCCGCCCACCCCGGGGACGTACCCCGCTCCCAGAGCGGGGACGTACCCCGGACTAGCTCTGTAGGAAAGCTCTGAACAACTAATATGTCGAAACGCGCGAGTTAATCGATTCAGACATTGAATCAATGAGTTAGCGCTGCACTGATAATCTGAGCAATTTGGTGGAATCGGGGACGTACCCCGGCTGGGGAAGAGGGTACGTCCCCGGGGGTTACGGAGCTTCTGGCAAAAAGAGCGGAGCGGGGGATCAGCCGGCCAGGGCGGCCAGTACCTGGCCTTTCAGGGCCTTGATGAGGGAGGTTTCGTCGGGCGGGACACCTTCCGGCGCGACGACGGTGCGGTCGGCGTAGAACAGGCCCACCTGGACCTTGCCCACCACCAGCGGCAGCACAATGAAGCTCTGCGCATCCGGCATCAGCTTGCGGTACCACGCGGGCAGCAGCTCGCGGATCTTGGCACTGGTCGAATCGGCGATCATCAGGTCCGCATCGTTTTCCATCGCCAGGTGAAAGATGTCGCGGTCGCTCTCGACCGGGAACACGAACTGCTCCTGCCGCGCCTTCACCTCGCCGAACGACACGCGCGCGCGGAAGTGCCCGGTCTTCGCGTCCTTCAGGCACACGGTCGCAAAACGGAACCCCATGCTGGTGTACAGCGACTCCAGCACCGCGAGGATCAGTTCATTCAGGCGCGCCTTGCCCGCGGCCCGCATCTGCGTCACGTCCTGCACGCCCGCCAGCAGCAGGTCGCGCGCGTTCTTCGGCTTTCCGCTCGGGTAGCTGCCGCCGCTTTCGGCGGGCAAACCGGCGTCCATGGTGGCCAGCAGCAGCACGTCCGGCATCGCGTCGTGGTCGACCGGCTCCGGGTCGCGCACGCGCATCTGGCGCTCCATGTCCATGCTCTGCAAGAACGCGACCATCTGCTCGTGCACATTCGAGAACAGGTCGGTCAGCTGGTCCGCATCGAGATTGAGCGACTCGCCATAGCGCGCCGCGATCACCTTCGCGTCCGGATGCGCCGCCGGCGCGTCGGTGCGCGCCAGCAGCCGCGCCACGTCGTAGCTCAGCGACGCCACCTGCCGCAGCCATTCGTTGCGGTTGGCCGGTGTCTTCAGCTCCCCCGGCGGCAGCGGCGCCAGGGTGCGCACGATGGCATCGGGGATCTTCCATTCACCCAGCACGGTCTCGGTCAGCGTCTCGTAGGTGCAGCCCAGGATCATCTGCGAGGCCTGCGACAGCGTCAGCTTGCCGCCCGCCGCGAGCTGGCTGATCTCGCGATAGCGCTCATGCTCGTGGGTCGCGACCAGCACCGGTCCGAGGTTCTTGAAGAGCGCCCCGATCGAACCCTCCTCCGCGTTCTGGTAGAAGGTGTGGCGCGCCATCTCGCGCCCCACCAGGCTTGCGCACAGCGCCGTCTCCAGCTCCACCCGCACGCTGGCCGCATGCTTGCTGTTGGCTAGCGCATCGACCAGCAGCATGCCGAGCGCCGTCGCCTTGACGTTATCAAAACCGAGCAGCGAGATCGCGCGCGAGATGGTGGTCACCGACGTGCCGGACACCGTCCGGTACTGCGCCGTATTCGACAGCCGCAGGATGCGCTGCGTGAGACCCGCATCCGATAGCACGTAATACGCCAGATCCTGGGTGCCCTGGTCGTCGGACGACGCCATCTGCACCACGCGCGCCACCGAGGCGCCGAGCGCGAACATCTCCTCGTCGCCCGCAACCTTCTTCAGCAATGCCTGGCGTACGCGCCGCGTGTCCGCCGGTGGGTGTGAACCTGCCATGTCTTATCGTGTGGGTGGTCCCGCCAGGCGGGAACGCTCAGGCTTTCTTGAAGGCCGCCTTGTTATATTTCTTGAGGATGGCCTGGTGCAGGCCGGACAGGGCACTCAGTTTGGGGTTCAACGGATCCAGGCGGCGCACGGTATCGATCAGCGACAGCGCGTACTGCCCCAGGCGCTCCTCCCAGCCCATGTTTTCGAGGCACTTGAGCACGGCCACCGCCGCGTTGAAGACCACGGTCGGATTGTCCGGCAGCTTGTTCACCGCCTCGACCATCATCTGCACCGCGCCGCGGTAGTCGCCCTCCTTCGCCTTGTTGGCGCCGGAGGCCACCAGGTCCACCACTTCCTGGCGGGCCTGCTGCGCCAGGGTCGTGGCCAGTTCTGCGCGGCCAGCCTTTTCCAGCACTGCCATCGCCTTGGACATGGCGGCATTGTTGGGCGCATTGCGCATCACTTCGCGCACCACTTCAGCCGCACCCTCCTCCATGTTGTTATCGAGGCAGGTACGCACCAATTCCAGCTTCACGCCGTCGGACAGGCCAACCGCGTCCTTGCACGCGGCCAGCGCCTGGGTCAGCGCCTCGTTCAGGCGTTCCTCGTTGCCGGTGTATTCATGCACCATGGCCGAGGCCACGGCGCTGCACACATTGGTGTTCTTTTGCCCGCCCATCGAGCGGTCCAGGTCCCGGATCACGGCGGCAGCGGCGACCGGGTCGCCCTTCTTGACCAGCGTCTGCACCAGCTTGACGTGGTCCTCGGGGTCGCGGAATTCGGAGTACTTGGCCTTGCTGACCACCTGCTTCAGGGTCTTCTCGGCGGTGTCCACATCGCCGGTTTCCAGCGCGACTTCGCCCAGCTTGCGCAGGCGGCGCACCGCGTGCGGCGACACCGACACGGCGTTGGACAGCACCTCCTGCGACTTCTGCATGTCGCCGATGGCGGCATGGGTCTTGGCCAGCCAGTCGTAGGCATCGACGAACTTCTTGTTCGACTCGACGAGGTCCGACAGCATGGTCTGCGCTTCGGCATAGCGTTCGCGCATGTACAGCGTCTTGGCCAGGCCCAGGCGCGCCCACGCAATCGCCTTCGCTTCCACCAGCTGCTGGTAGATCGGCTCCGCCTCGTGCGGCTCGCCGAGGAACATGTGCAGCTCGGCGCGCAGGCGCAGGAAGTCGATGGCGAACCGCGGGTTGGCCTTCATGCCCTCGATGCAGGCGTCGATGGCTTCCCGCTGCAGCCCCTGCTCCATCAGGTTGTACACCGGGATGAAGGCATTGCGCTTTTCCAGCGCGCGGGCAATGCGCTCCAGCAGGCGGTCGGCGGTGAAGGGCTTGAGGATGTAGTCGGTCGGCGCCAGCTCGGCGGCCGACACCACCTTGGAGTGGTTGCCCTCCGCCGTCACCATGAAGAACATGGTGGCCAGCGAAATGAGTTTGTGGTGGCGCAGGTCCTCCAGCAGCTGCTGGCCATCCTGTCCGCCTTCCAGGTCGTATTCGCACAGGATCATGTCGAACTGCTTCAGTTGCAGCAGCTTGATCGCCGTGTTGGAGCTGTTGGCATGCTCGATCTTCGTCAGCCCGCACAGGTTCAGCATGTTGTGGATGCTGGACCGCATGCCGGCATGCGGTTCGATGATGAGTGCTGAGAGCCCTTCCAGTCCGTTCATGTTGTCTAGCTTTTCCCGTGGCCGCGCACTACGTTGGCGCGCGCGTAATCGTCGCCAGTATATTACGGCACGGAAAAAAAACAGTGAAATATCCGGGGCTTACGATGCCACCTTCGCAAAAATCAGTGGCACCGCAGCCACAGTCGGCGCCCGTTCAGGCCTGCGCACCTTCGTCCGGGCGGGCCAGCTCCGGCTCGGTGGCGATGATCTGGGCCAGCGCCTCCACCACCTCCGGGTCGAACTGGGTGCCGCTGCGGGCGCGGATGTATGCCACCGTGTCCGAATAGGGCCAGGGCTGTTTGTAGGGCCGTTCGTGCAGCAGCGCGTCGTACACGTCGACCACCGCCACGATGCGCGCCGCCAGCGGAATCGCCCGTCCTTTCAACGCCTTGGGGTAGCCGTTGCCGTCGAAATGCTCGTGGTGCGCGCCCGCGATCTGCGCGCCGTAGGTCAGGTAGCTCACCCCATCCACCATGCGCGCGGCGCGCTCCAGCACCAGCTGGCCGATCTCCGCGTGGCTGCGCATGATGGCGCTTTCCTCGGCCGTGTGCGCGCCGGGTTTGAGCAGCACGCTGTCCGGCGTGGACACCTTGCCCACATCATGCAGGATCGAGGCCAGGCCGATCATCTCCAGCAGCTGCGGCGTGAGTTCGGGGTCGTCGCTGCCGCGCTCCCGCATCACCTCCGCGATCCGGGTCGACATCTTCTGCACCCGCCGCACGTGGCCCGAGTCGCCATGGTCGCGGAACTCGGCCAGGTCGGCCAGCGCGATCACGGTGGCTTCCTGCGCCTTGCGCAGCTGGCCGAACATGTACAGGTTGTCAAAGGCCGCGCCGATCCGCTGGCAGAACACCTCCAGCAAATCGCGCTGGATCTGCGCCAGGGGCCACGGCGGCGTGACCGAAATGGCCAGCTCGCGCTGCTCCTGGGTGTGGATGAACAGGACGTTGGCCGGGTGGTCGAACTGGCTTTGCTTGTGCGTGAACGCCTTGTGGATGGTCGGCAGCAGCGGATGGTCGCCCGGCAGGTGCTCGCTCGACGCCAGCGGCGCATAGCCGCCAGTGGCCGCGACCACGGTCGGGTCGTTCTCGCCCAGCGACATCACGCACAGCAGCCCGTCCGCACCCACGTCGAGGATGGCGCTGACCTGGTTCAGCACACCGGAGGCGAACTCGCGCAGCGAATGGATCTGGTACAGATTGGTGGCGCCGGCCAGGATCTTGCCCAGGCCAATGCGCGAACGCTCCAGCATCATCAAGGACTCATAGGCCCGCAGCGCCGAGATCACGGTGGTGAACAGCTTCTGCGTGGTGAGTTCGGTCTTGGCCTTATAGTCGTTGATATCGTATTCGATGATCACGCGCTGCTCGGGCGCCTGGCCCGGCTGGCCGGTGCGCAGCACCACGCGCACGATATGGTTGTTGAGCTCTTCGCGGATCTGGCGCGCCAGGATCAGGCCCGCGTCGTCGGTCTCCATCACCACGTCCAGCAGCACCAGCGCGATGTCCGGCGTACTGGCCAGGATGCGGTAAGCCTCGGCCGCGGAATAGGCCGAGAACAGTTCCAGCTCGCGGCCCTTGAAGGCCACGTTGCGCAGCGCGAGACGAGTCACAGCATGCACGTCGGCGTCGTCGTCGACGATCAGCACCCGCCATGAGCGCTGGTCGATCGGCTTGGGCGCGGGCGCCTGCTCGTCGTCTTCGTCGAGGAGCCAGTCGTCATCCGCTGCGGTAGGGTCGCTCATGCGCTCTCCTCAAGGGGCCTGGTCAAAATTTAAAGCAAACAACAAGGCAAGTCCAGCCCCTCGTCTTCGCATGTCGTTATCTGCTACGCTCTCGGAATCGGCCGCGCTAAAGGCCAGAGCAAATTGACAAGGAAGACAAATATGCAAGCAGATGCCTCCGGCGCCGAAGCACGCGCAGGCCAGGATCTCGACGGCGGAAAAGAATACCTCGCGTTCAAGCTGGGCGCGGAGGAATATGGCATCGACATCCTGAAGGTGCAGGAAATCCGCGGCTACGAGGCGGTGACGCGGGTGGCCAATGCGCCGGACTTCATCAAGGGCGTGATCAACCTGCGCGGCGTGATCATCCCGGTGGTGGACATGCGCATCAAGTTCAAGCTCGGCGAGGCGGTGTACGACCAGTTCACGGTCGTCATCATCCTCAACATCAATGGCCGCGTGATGGGCATGGTGGTGGATGCGGTGTCCGACGTGACGATCCTGACGCCGGACCAGATCAAGCCCGCGCCGGACATGAGCTCGTCCTTCGATCCAAAGTACATGATGGGCCTCGGTGTGCTGGACGGCCGCATGCTGATCCTGATGGACATCGACCGCTTGATGACGTCCAGCGAGATGGCCTTGATGGACGACGGCCCCGCCGCCTGAGCCCGCGCCTTACTTGTCGGGCGTGGTCTTGACCGCGCCCTTGAACTGCAGCTCCTTCTTCACGATCTCCAGCGCCTGGTAGGCCAGCAGGTAGCGGTCCGGGATCACGCCGCTGGTCTCCCAGCTGGTGTTGGTCTGCGGGTCGAAGATGCGGGCGTTGGGAATGGTCGCGCCGAAGTGATCGTCCAGCCGCACCCGGATCGCCGGGTGCGAACCGCCACGCGTGGACTCGCCGAGGATCTTCACGCGGCCATGCTGCTTCAGCACGAAGGCCAGCAGCTCACCGGCGGACACGGTCTCGCGGCTGGTGAGGATGATCACCGGCTGCTTCAGGTAGGCCAGATTGGCAGGCGCGGGCTTGCTGACGAAGGTCTCGCGCACCCACTTGTCCGGCGCGGTGCGGGTCTCCATCGCGGCCAGCTTCAATGGCTGCGCAAAGAAGTAGCCCGCCAGCTCCACCGCCGATTTCGGATCGCCGCCCGAGTTGTCGCGCAGGTCCAGCACCAGCATCTGCGTGTCGTGCAGCGCTTCCATCACCTCCGCGAACTTCTTCGACGCCATCGCGCCGCCGTTGAAGTGGATGACCTTCATATAGCCGACGTTGCCCTTCATGACCTCGAACTTCGGCACGCCGTCGGTGGCGGTCACCAGGCCCAGCGTGTTGACTTCCGTGCCCTCGGCCTGCGCGTCCCACGCGGTGCGCGCGTCGACCACCGCGCTGCCGTCCAGCTGCTGCGGAATCACATTGGCCACGAACACCACGCGCAGGTTGCGGTCGTCGTCGGTGTCGCCGCGCACGTCCATCGTCAGTTCATCAGTGAAGTTGCGCTGGTTGAGCAGCTCTTCGTAGCCGCCGACTTTCAGCTTGTAGCGGATGCGGTAGGCGGCCTTCTTGCCGCGTGCCGGGTCCACGTAGTGCTGCTCCATCTGGCGCGCCAGGTTCTCCACCACCTCCGCGCGCATTTCGGGCGTGGTCTGGAACTTGGCCAGGAACTCGTTCTTGTCGATGATTTCAAAGACCGGCGGAATCACATGCGTGGCGTACAGCCACACCAGCGGCACCATGACGATCACCAGCCGCAGCACCAGCTTGCGGGTCAGGCGCGGACGGTGGAAGTGGATGCGGAGCGGCTTCACCGGGCCTCGGTGGCACCCGGCGCCGGGTTCATCGCGCTGGCGGCATCGGCCTGGCGCAGCGCGGCCTGCTGCTTGCGGCGGCCCACGCATTCGGCCAGCGTGGCGCCGACCTCGATGTTCTGGTAGCGCACCTCGTATTTGCCGACCGCCAGCTGGTCGATGGTCAGCGTCTCGTGCGGCTTGATGTAGGCGTGGCGCACGTTGCGGCCGTGTTCCAGGTCGAACACCTTCACGAACACGGGCGAGTTGTTGGCGCCATTGTCCACCGTGACCTGCATCTCGCCGCCCTGGTTGGCGAGCGGGTAGCCGTCCACGTAGCCGCTTTGCGCGGGCCACGGTTCGCCGTTCGGCGCGGCCAGCGTGTGCAGCTCCTGGTCGCAGTCCGGCGCGCGGGCAGGGATCGCCAGCTGGGCCACGGCCAGTGAATGGATGTCGGTGCGCGCCGCCGGTTCGCTCGGCAGCACCGAGGCCCAGGCGTCGGCCGGTTCGTTCAAGGGGTCGGCCGGATCGGGCC
>NZ_SPVF01000177.1 GCF_004614185.1 Zemynaea arenosa
CGGGAGGGCGCAGCAGCCCAGTGGCCCAGCGCCGTGGGCGCGACCGGCCCGCGCATGGCCTGAGTCAGGACTCCGTGCGGCGGTCGTTCACGTCCTCGGCGCGGGTCTCTTCGGTGCGGTGGCCGGCGGCATCGGACTCACCGGCGGGCTGGCCGAGCGCGCCGCCCACTTGCGGGTCGACCGCGTTGCCCATCGACTTGCCCGGCGAGCCCTCGGGCGGCGGATCGTTGTAGTCGCGCGTGCGCACGGCGCCCCCATCGTTCACCACCTTCTGTTCGTCGCCCGCGGCGGCGGGATCGGGCGGATGGGTCGGCAAGTCGCGGTGTAGTTCCTTGCGGCGCGGATCTTCTTCATGCATGGCAGCCTCCTGCAAAAGTCATCGGGTCTGGAGGCCATCTTAGCCAAAGCGCCGCAACGGCCGCACAGCATTGCCGCACGGTCACTCCGATTCGACATAGCCCCGCTGCGCCGCATCGACCTGGTTGCGGTAAATGGCCATCGCCGTCAGCATGCGCCGGAACCCGAAGCGCTTGTAAAACGGCTCCTTGCCCGGCGCCGCGTACAGGATGATCTTGCGGTAGTGCCGCACCTCGTCCAGCAGCTGTTCGACGATCTGCTGCCCGATGCCCGCCTTCTGGTAGGCCGGATGCACGGCGATGTCGGCCAGGTAGCAGCAGTCCAGCCCGTCCGCCAGCCCGCGCCCCGCGCCCACCAGCTTGCCCTCGTGGTACACAAAGCGCTTGTACATGCTGTTGCCGAACACGAGCTTCAGGTCGCCCGGTGGCTTGTTGCCCAGCGGCGCGATGCGGTACAGCTCGAACAGTTCTTCCCAGTCGACGTGCTCGTCCGTCGTCTGCCAGCTCAGATCCATGGTGTCTCCCTCGTATGGTCCCGCCATTGTGCCCCACTCTCGCGTGCCCGGTGCGTGCGGCCGAGCTGCTACACTTTTCGGCATACAAGGAGGACCATGGAATCGGTTGAGATCGCGCTGCTGATGCTGCTCGCCGTCGTGGCCAGCGGCTACGTACGGCGCGCGCTGCCGTTCGCGGTGCCGCTGCCGGTGGTGCAGATCGCACTCGGCATGTTCATCGCGGGCACGCTCAAGCATGGCGTCGAGCTCGACCCGGACCTGTTCTTCGTGCTGTTCCTGCCGCCGCTGCTGTTCATCGACGGCTGGCGCATTCCCAAGAACGGGCTGCTGAAGGACCGCAACATCATCCTGCAGCTGGCGCTTGGGCTGGTGGTGTTCACGGTGCTCGGCGCGGGCTGGTTCATCCATTGGCTGATTCCGGCGATGCCGCTGGCGGTGGCCTTCGCACTGGCGGCGATCGTCTCGCCGACGGATCCGGTGGCGGTCAGTTCCATCGCGGGCCGGGTGCCGATTCCGCGCCGCCTGATGCACATCCTGGAAGGCGAATCCCTGCTCAACGACGCCACCGGCCTGGTGTGCTTCCGCTTTGCCCTGGCGGCGGCGCTGACCGGGCACTTTTCCATGCTCAGCGCGACACTGACCTTCCTGTGGGTGGCGCTGGCCGGGGTGGCGGTGGGCATGGGCATGACGCTGGGGATTGCGCGGGTGCAGGGCTTCCTGGACCGGCGGCTGGGCGAGCAAGCGGGCACGCCCATCCTCGTCAATCTGCTGACGCCGTTCGCGGCCTACCTGTTCGCGGAACTGATCCATGCGTCCGGCGTGCTGGCCTCCGTGGCGGCCGGCCTGACCATGAGCTATGTCGAGCTGAGCGGGCGCGCGCAGGCCGCCACGCGGGTGCAGCGGGCCGCCGTGTGGGACACCGTGCACTTTTCCCTGAACGGGATCGTGTTCGTGCTGCTGGGCGAGCAGCTGCCGGATATCTGGCGCGAGGCGCAGGCCGCGCTCGACGGCAACGGTCCGGTGTGGCGGCTGGTGCTGCATGCGCTGGTGATCAGCCTGTTTTTGGCGCTGCTGCGGTTTGTGTGGGTCTGGGTGTCGCTGCGGCTGGTGCGGGTCGCGGCCAAGGCGCGCGGGGTGCGGACGCCGAAGACGCACTGGCGCCTGGTCCTGGCGACCTCGCTGGCGGGCGTGCGCGGGGCGCTGACGCTGGCGGCAGTGCTGACCCTGCCCTTGCACCTCGCGACTGGGGAACCGTTTCCGCACCGGCCGCTGCTGATCTTTGTGGCGGCGGCGGTGATCCTGATGTCGATGGGGATGGCGGTGCTGGGTTTGCCGCGCGCGCTGGCGCAGCTGGAGATGCCGGAGGAAGCGGGCGAGGAGGCCGAAGAGGAGCGCGCGCGGCACCATGCGGCGCAGGCCGCCATCGCGGCGGTGAAGTCGGACCGCCACCGCGCCGGCATCGACGTGCCGGACGAGCGGGCCTACACCCGCGCCATGGAGCGCCTGGTGGAACTGTACGAGCGGCGCCTGCCGGACCAGCCCGCGCACGGCCACGATCCAGAGCAGCAGCGGCTCGCCGACCAGGCCGAGCGCGGTTTGCGGCTGGCAGCGCTCCATGCCGAGCGGGATGCGCTTTTCGACCTGGCCCGGCGCGGCGAGATCTCGGACCAGACGGCGCGGCGGCTGGTGCATGAGATTGACCTGCTGGAGGCGCGCTATCGGGGGCCGGCGGGCTGACGGTGGGGCGGGCCACGGTCGCGGAGACGCTGGCGTTCTGCCCGCCGCCGTCGCCGCTGGCTGGCGCGGCCAGCGGGGAAGCGTGGTCGCTGATGAGGGCGACTTTCAGCACGGCCAGTCCCGGCCGGCCAGCGGCCGCGTGCAGGTCACGTCCGCGAACACGGCGTTCCAGTCGCGCACGAACCTGGCGATATGGAAACGCTCCAGCGCCATCGCCCGCGCCTCGCGCCCCAGTTCGCGCGCCAGGCCAGGCTCGGCCAGCAAAGTGCGCATGCGCGCCACCAGTGTGGCCAGGCGCGTGTCCGCATAGCCGTTGCGGCCGTTGTCGATCACAGTGGCCATCTCCGCGGTCGCCAGCGCCACCACCGGCAGTCCAGCCAGCATCGCCTCGATCACAGCCAGGCCCAGGCTGGCGTAACGGATCGGGTTGAAGAAAAAGCGGTAAGCCGCCATGAAGGCAGGCACATGCGCGTGCCGCACCTCGCCCAGGCCGCCCAGCTGCTCCGCCTCCATCCCGGCCAGGTCGAGCGGGACCGCGGCGCGCGCCGCCTCGAACAGGTCCGCGCCCAGCCACCGCCCGCGCCGCGCCAGCTGGTTGATGACCACCAGCCCGCGCGCCAGCTCGCCGGTGTAGAGCGGCTGCGGTGGCGGAATCACGCCGTACTCGACCACGCGGCACGGGGTGCGCCCGCTGTCCCACATCAGCGCGTTGAACGGGGTCACGTGCACCAGCAGCAGGTCCGGGTCCTCGACCAGGTGGCGGGTGTCGGTCGGGTGCCCGCGCGGCGGCTCATGCTCCAGGTAGATCGCGGGGAGGCGCTGCTGTGCTGGACTGAGCAGGAAATCGCGGTCGTCCAGGTACTGGTGGTCGTCCTGGTACAGGATGCAGTCCAGGTCCTGGTGGCGCACCTCGCTGGCCGGCAGGTCGATCACATTCGCGCCCCACGGCATATGCCCGCAGCGCCTTCCATAACCAGGCAGCCGCCCCGGCCGGGACACGACGAAGAAATTGTGCGGCGCCTGCGCCAGGTAGTACAGGTAGCTGCCGTGGGTGTGCCAGGTGAGGATGTTCAAGGGCCGCATGGTCGCCTTTCGTCAGGTCAGGGTTGTCAGCGGGCGCTCAACTGGCTTGCGGTTCGCCGCCAGGCGCTGCTGGACCTGCGCCCGCACGGCTTCGACCGGGGCCTTCGTGCTGAGTTCCATATTTTGGCCATGGCGCACTTCTGAGCCAGCTCAGAAACCGGCCCGCCGTTTTCCGCATTGGCCACCCGGGTGCCGGACGGGCTGGAACTTTGCCCGGACGGCCGCATCGAACCGGCAGCTTTCGTCCATGGAGAACTGCATGCTTGCCGACCTGACCGCCGCGTCCGTCATCCGCCTGCACGACCGCGTGCTGGACCCGCCGCCGTCCGGCGCGCCGCCCGCACCTGCGGACACGGCCTGGCATGCCATCGCCACCAACCACCGCTGCAACTGCCTGCTGTGGGACGAGGAGGACCGGGCCCGCCGGCGCGACGTGCCGCCCGCCACCATCGCCCAGAGCAAGCGCCTGATCGACCAGTACAACCAGCAGCGCAACGACGCGGTCGAAGCCATGGACGAAGCGGTGCTGGCGCGGCTGGTGCGGGTGCAGCCGCAGCCGGGCGCACGCCTGTCGAGCGAAACGGCGGGGGCGATGATCGACCGCCTGTCCATCCTCGCGCTCAAGATCTTCCACATGCGCGCCCAGAGCCTGCGCACCGACGCCAGCCGCGCCCATGTGGAGGCCTGCCGCTTCAAGCTGACCCGCTTGCTGACCCAGCGCGCGGACCTCGCTTTCTGCCTGGACCAGCTGCTGGCCGAGGCGGCCGACGGGCGTGCCTATTTCAAGGTCTACCGCCAGTTCAAGATGTACAACGACCCGGCCCTCACGCCTTACCTGTACGGTCCGCCGGACCGGGCGGCCGGAGCCGCCCCGTGAGCGCCGCCGTCGACATCCTGCTGCCGACCTGGGCGCGCGCCCGCCCGCTGGCGATCAGGCTCACTGCGCCGGGGATGCAGACCTGCGTCCGCCTGAGGGGAGGACGTGCTGGCCCAGCGGCAGGTGACGGGTCGAATCCGTGGCGCATGTCCCCCAGATGGAGCGCGGAACACCGCCCCACTGTGCACCGGCACGCGCTGGAGCAGCCCCGGCACCTGATCTCGCGTGGCGTCCCGCGCAGGTCTGGCAGCCGTCCGCGGTGCAGTGCTCTCTATGGCGCTCTCCTCCTGGCACGCAGCGGCATCCCTCCGCCGAATACCTGGGTGACGCGCGCCCCGGAAGTTCCCGCACCGGTCGGCGGCCCGTGAACAAAAAAAACAGCCGGGCTTGCGTCCGGCTGCTGGAGGTGGTCCGCGCACGGACCCATCATGATTGCCCGGTTCAGGCGGCCCGGCGCTTGCCCCGCGCCACGCCCAGCGCCGCCAGGGCCACGCCCAGCAGTGCCAGCGAGCCAGGCTCCGGCACATCGGTGTCCTGCGGCAAGCGGCAGTCGCTGCAGATCCACAGCTGCTCGGCGCCGCCGTTGTTGCCTGAGTATTTGACGTTCACCGACAGGAAATAGCCGCCGTTGTTCGGATCGAGCGCAGCACTGCTGAGCAAGGCGCTGTAGGCGGCAAACTCGGCGATGCTGGTGCTGAGGTTGTCGCTGACGCGATAGCCGCCGCTCGTGTGGCCAGGCTCCACGGGACAGTCGTTGGCGTTCTTGGCGGTCCCGATGTTGTAGGCGGCGCCATCGATCTTGTCCACGCAGTAGTCCGAAATCACTGTCACATAATCGGCGGCAGCCGGGGCCGGGTCGGCCGAGGTGTCGCAGCCTCCCGCCTTGCTGAACTCGAAGCACATCCCATTGACCGTGTTCCCGGCGGCGTCGACGATCCGGGCCTGGCCCCAGATGTTGATGAATTGGTTGCTGGTCCGGCCTTCCTGATTGTTATCGAACAGGAACACCAGGGGGCCGCCTTTCAAGTAGGACTGAAGATTGCTCAACTTGATGTCCCAGCGGTTGATCTGATCCCCAACAAAGGCCCCCCCGGGATCCACCATGGTATAGCTTGACGACTGATTGCCGGTGGGCGTCAGAAACACGTCGTTCGCTGGAGTGCCGTTGGCGAACGGCGAGGTGAAGTTGCTCATGCCGTTGGCGGAGGTCAGCACGATCGCCTGGTCGGAAATCTGCCCCGGGCTGGACGCCACCGGGTACGGTCCGCCGGGCAGGCAGCGCGCATCGCCCGCCGCGCTGCAGGTGTTCAGCAGGTCCAGCGAGTACACCGTGAACGCGTTGTAGTTGGTGCTGATCAGCGGGTTGGGGTCAGGCAGCTGCAGTGTGGTGGCCTGCGCGGCCGGCGCCAGCCCTGCCAGGCTCATCAGGCACACTGCGGCAAAGGACATCTTGGTCATGACAGTTCTCCCGGGGTTCGTTTTTGTAACCTAGAGTCAAAGCAGAGAACATGCCAGCGGATCGAAAATATTTACAATCAAGGACCTATGAAACCGCTTTGTTTGCGCGATCTCATAGTGTAAAGATACCCGACAGAAAATGAAGTTAATTCTTCACAAGAGCTTCACTAGTAACTAACGGTTACTTCACGGGACCTGTCCTGCGCGCCCCGCTGCGGGCGCGCAGCCCGGCAGTTACTTCGGCATCAGAACCGTGTCGATCACATTGATCACGCCGTTGGACTGGTACACATCGTAGGGTCGCGACGTCGGCCATGTGTCACGCCGCCTGCACCGCAGTGACGAGCGTGGTGCGATCGGCCGACTGCTTGGCGCTCTCGACGATGTCCTTGGCCGGCAGCATGCTCTGGCCGCCGACCATGACGCTGGCGTCGTGGGCCGCGACGGGCAGGCTGGCCGATGCAAGAGCTGCGGCCAGGGTGAGCAGAGAAACGGAAGCGCGCATAGTGGTTCCCGTTTGACAGTGGATGAAGTGCTACCGCCTGTTCTACGCCGCGACCGGTGCCGGCGGATTTAAAAAAAGTCACGACCTGAATCCAATTCGTTGGCCCCTGCGTATAAAAGCCGCACCAGTATCCATTTGATAACGGAGGAGAACGACATGACCCGATTGCAGACCTGGAGCGCACTCGTGCTCGCCGCCGCGGTGTTCCCGGCGGCACAGGCGTCCAGCCACCGCGAGGCGCCTTTCATCACCCGGCATCCGAAAGTGGATGCCACCGACTTCTACATGTTCCGCAGCTATGAACCCGGCCGCGACAAGTTCGTGACTCTCATCGCCAACTATCAGCCGCTGCAGGATCCGTACGGAGGGCCGAACTACTTCAGCATGGATCCGGACGCGCTCTACGAAATCCACATCGACAACAACGGCGATGCCAAGGACGACCTGACCTTCCAGTTCCGCTTCCAGAACATGAACAAGGACGCCAAGTTCAACGTCGGCGGCAAGCAGGTGTCAATTCCGCTGGTGATCAACGGCGGGCCGATCGACACCGTCAATCCTGCGGGCCTGAACGTGCGCGAAACGTACACCCTGACTGTGGTGCGCGGCGACCGGCGGGCCGGCGCGCGCACTGTGGTCGGCACCTTCGACAAGCCGGTCGACAACATCGGCAACAAGTCGATCCCCGACTACGCAGGTTATGCGGCCAAGCATGTCTACAGCGTCAACCTGCCCGGCTGCGCGACCCCGGCACGGATGTTCGTGGGCCAGCGCAAGGACCCGTTCGTGGTCAACCTCGGCGAGACCTTTGACCTCATCAACATCAAGGCGCCCGCCGTCGAGTTCGCAGCCAACGCCGAGCGCGCCGCGCGCGACGACCTGGCCGACGCCAACGTCACCACCATTGCGCTCGAGGTTGCCGCGGCCTGCCTCACCAGTGGCAGCGATCCTGTCATCGGCGGCTGGACCACGGCCAGCCTGCGCCAGGGACGCCTGCTGAATCCGGCGCCCGGCAATGGCGCAGCCCCATCCAAGGAAGGCGGCGCCTGGACCCAGGTCTCGCGCCTGGGCATGCCGCTCGTGAATGAGGTGGTGATCGGCCTGAAGGACAAGGACCGCTTCAACAGCAGCAAGCCGAGCGGTGACAGCCAGTTTGCCGATTACGTCACCAATCCGACCCTGCCCGCGCTGGTCGAAGTGCTGTACGGCGGGGCCGGTGCCAAGGCACCGACCAACTTTCCGCGCAACGATCTGGTGGCCGCCTTCCTCACCGGCGTGAAAGGCCTGAACCAGCCCGCCACCGTGACCGCGTCCGAAATGCTGCGGCTGAACACGGCCATTGCACCGGCCGCCAAGGGCAGCCAGAAGCGGCTGGGCGTCATCGATGGCGACACCGCGGGATTCCCGAATGGCCGCCGGCCCGGCGACGACGTGGTCGATATCGCGCTGCGGGTCGTGATGGGCAAGCTGTGTACGCTCAACCTGGGCTGCAAGCCGACGGACGCGCCCGCTGGCGCCCTGCGCTTTACCGATGGCGCCTACCTGGACGACAGCGGCTTCGCGGCCAGCTTCCCGTACCTGAACACACCGCTGACCGGCTCGCCGCAGCAATAAGGAGGACCGATCATGCGACGCACTCAGATCCTGGCCTCCGCCGCTTTGCTGCTCGCCGGTTGCGGCGGCGGTGGCAGCAGCCATACGGACACCGGTCCCGGTCCCAGCGGACCTCCGCCGGTGATGACCGACAGTTTCATCGCCACCGTCACCACGCTCACCGGCGTGCAACCGGACGACACCGAGCCCGC
This sequence comes from Zemynaea arenosa, assembly GCF_004614185.1. Taxonomy (GTDB): domain Bacteria; phylum Pseudomonadota; class Gammaproteobacteria; order Burkholderiales; family Burkholderiaceae_D; genus Telluria; species Telluria arenosa. The sequence continues at coordinate 8,337 of NZ_SPVF01000177.1, forward strand.
CGCCCTCAACGGCGAGTCCCCGGCCGCGCCGGACGACACCGAACCCGTGGCGGTGACCCCATGACCCGCCGGCCCGCTCTCACAGGGGCCGCGGTGGCACCCGCGCCCGCGTCTTCGAGCGGAGGCGGGCGCCGCCGGCCAATTGCCCTCGGGG
>NZ_SPVF01000003.1 GCF_004614185.1 Zemynaea arenosa
CCCGCGTGCCCGCTCCGACCTCGCTCCTCGCTCGCGCGGATACCCGCACCCCACGCCGCCGCGCGCCGTGGGAGTCTTGGCCGCCGCACCTCAACGCCGGTTCAGGATAATATCGATCCGCCGCCCGGCGGCCAGCTGGCATTCGCCCTGGCCGCCACCGGAGAGCCCCGCGCTCGGGTCGCTCAGCACGAAGCGGCAGCGCATCCGGTCCCCGTTCGGCCCGCCCAGGTTGGCCACTACCCGCCCCGAGTAGTGCGTGACGAAGGCTGTCTCGGGAAAGCCCCAGTCCCCCCAGCCGCGCCGCCAGCCGCGCCACATCGGCTCGAAGGTCTCCAGCCGTGACTCGGCCGTCACCTGCACGAACGGTCCGGTGTACGTGGCATCCCCCGCAATCGCCACGCTCATGGTGCCACTGGTGCTGGGGCCTTCGCTGCTCCAGGCCGCGCAGGTTCCTGTTCCGTGGACCGGTTGGGGCGCTCGAGGTCCTCGATCAGATGCTCCATCTCGCCGATCTCGCGCCGCTGGGTGGCGATGATGCCGTCGGCCAGACGGCGCACGCGCGCATCCCGGATGCCGGCCCGTTCGCTGGTCAGGATGGCGATCGAGTGGTGCGGAATCATCGCTTTCATGTAGCTGACGTCATCCACCGTGGCCTGGCTGCGCACCAGCCACAGGGCCACCGCGAATACGGCCGCGCAGCCGCCAAGGATGGCGGTATTCAGACGCTTGTTGGGATACATCTTGTACATGAACGCCATCATCAGAGCGCCCATCGCGGCGCCCATGAGCAGCGCCATCCAGAAGCGCGTCTGGCTGAAATGCACGTGGGCGGCCTCATAGGTGTTCAAGTACATCAGGCCGAACATGTCGGCAGTCGAGGCCGCGATCATCGCAAAAAAATGCCGGTAGCTCATGGCTCAGTTCTCCTCGAAAAGGGCGCCCGGTTGCGCGAAACTTATATTTGGGCGAATATATCGTCTTGGCGTGCCTGGTGGCGCACCAGATCAGCCAGGTCCGTCGCCAGGCGGACCTTTCCTCCACCCCTCGTCCCACGGGGGGCTTTTTGTTGCACCCATGAACTCCCGCAGCAGCAAACCCCACCGCATCAAGGACGCGCTCCAGCGCGAAATGGCCGACTGGCGTCTCTGGTGGGAGCGCACCGCCGTGATCCTGGCCGCCGTCATCGCGGGGCTGGTGGTGGTGCTGTTCACCTGGCTGGCCGAACGGGCCTTCGACGCCTTCCTGGGGCTGGCCGGCTGGTGGCGCTGGGCGCCGCTGGTGTGGGCGCCGCTGCTGGCCGCACTGATCGTGTGGATCACGCGGCGCTGGTTTGCGGGTGCGGCCGGGTCCGGCATCCCGCAGGTGATGGCCGCGCTGGAACCGCAGGTGGATGCGGCGGGGCGCTCGCTGTTCGTGTCCGTGAAGCTGTCGCTGGCCAAGATCGCGCTCACTGCCGGCGGCCTGCTGGCCGGAATGTCCGCCGGGCGGGAAGGGCCGTCCGTGCAGGTGGCGGCCGGGATCATGCTGCAGGTACGGCGCCTGATCCCCTGGCGCACCGCCATCGGCGCGCCCAGCCTGCTGGTCGCGGGCGGCGCAGCCGGCATCGCGGCCGCCTTCAACACCCCGCTCGGCGGCGTCATGTTCGCCATCGAGGAACTGGCACGCGCGCCGGAGCGGCGCAGCAGCGGCCTGCTGATCGCCGCGATCGTCATGGCGGGCCTGATTGCGGTGTCCATCAATGGCAATGGCACCTATTTCGGCGTCATCCATGCGGGAAACGTGGATTGGAACATGCTGCTGCCCGGCCTGGCCGTGGCGCTGCTGTCCGGCGTGCTGGGCGGCGTATTCTCCCGCCTGACCATCGCCTCCCTGCGCGGCGACGGACGTGATCTCGCCTCCCGGTTGCGGCGCCGCCATCCGGTCGTGTTCGCGAGCGGCTGCGGCCTGCTGGTGCCCGTGATCGGCCTGGTGACCGCCGGCGCCACTTTCGGCAGCGGCTACGGCACCACGCGCGCCATGCTGAAGGGCAGAGCGTGATGCCGCTCGGCTACCTCGGCTTCAAGTTCATCGTGACCTGGCTGACCACCTGGTCCGGCGTCCCGGCCGGGCTGTTTGCGCCCTCGCTGGCGATTGGCGCCGCCATCGGCAACGACGTCGCCGTGCTGGCGCACCATGTCCAGGCGCCGCAGCTGATCGCATTGGGCATGGCGGGGTTCCTGGCGGCGGTCACGCAGGCGCCGCTGACGGCCTTCATCATCGTGATGGAAATGGTGGACGGGCACGGCATGGTGCTGAGCCTGATGACCAGCGCACTGCTGGCCAGCCTCGTGTCCCGTCTGGTGAGTCCGCCGCTGTATGGCGAACTGGCGCGCTTCCAGCTGGCCCGCCTGCCGGGCGGCGCTTAGAGTCAGTGGTCGCCGCGGCGGCGCGGCGCGCGCGGGTCGAGCACCCGCGTGATCACGTGCGGCGGCACGCTGCGGTGGCGCAGATATTCGACCGCGGCGGCGGTGCCCCAGCGCTGCTGCCGGTCGAGGCCGCCACGGACGGCGCCATGCAAGGGCTCGTTCGGGTGGCCGGACGGCGCGCGCCGGTCGTGAATCTGGACGTCGGCTGGATGGGTGCTCATGCTGTCCTCCCGGAGTGCGCTCGCACGTTACCGGAATCCTGCCGCGCCGGCGACGCCCGTTACATTTAAGTTGTTCAGACAAGCTTGCCAGAATCGCAAAGACCAGCGATAATCTTGCTTCCAGCCAAGATTTGACGGCTGGTTTTTTATTTTTGCACTCACACAAAGGCTTCACTATGAAAAAGACCGCTCTCATCGCGGCGCTCGCGCTGTTCGCGACCGCAGCTTCGGCTGCCGACACCATCCTGCCGGGCTTCTACGCCGGTGCCGACCTGGGCCGCTCGACCGCGGACGACTACGACGGCCATGAAACCAGCTACGGCGGCTTCCTGGGCTACCAGATCAACCAGAACTTCGCCGCGGAACTGGGCTACCGCCGCCTGGCCGACACCACGGTGCGCTTCGCCGGCTACAACGTCGACGCCAAGGTCGACCAGACCGCCATCTCCGTGCTGGGCATCGTGCCGCTGCAGAAGAACTTCAGCGTCTACGGCCGCCTGGGCTACAACCACCTGAAGGCCAAGGCGTCCCTGGCCGGTTACAGCGCCAGCGACTCGGACAACAAGGTCCTGTACGGCGTGGGCGTGACCTATGCGTTCACCCCGGCCATCGTCGGCCGCGCCGAAGTCCAGCGCCCGAGCAGCGACTCGACCAATCTGTCCGTGGGCGTCGCCTTCACGTTCTAAGTGGCCTTGACGTTGAGTCTTGCGTGACCCCGGCCCGCCTGCATGGCGGGCCTTTTTTTTGTGCCGAAATCTGGCACACTGAAAGCGTCCCGTCCTGCCGCCGAGGTGACGCTTGTCCACGCAGCCCGAATTCCTGCCGACTGAATGCGACCTGGTCATGGAAGGCGGGGTGACCTCGGGCGTCGTGTACCCGAGTTTCGTGGCCCGGCTGGCCACGCGCTTTACGCTGCGCTCGATCGGCGGGGCGAGCGTGGGCGCCGTGGCGGCCATTGCCGCAGCGGCGGCACAGTATCGGCGCAACGCTGCCGGGACCGGGCCGGGCGCGGACGATGGCGCCTTTGACCGGCTGGCCGCGTTGTCCGCATGGCTGATGGCGCCCAGTGCGCTCGGCAAGTCCAATCTTTTTTCGCTGTTCCAGCCCGCGCCTGGGCTGGCGCGTCATTTCGGCGTGCTGGAGTCGGCGCTCAACCGCATCAGCCATCCGCGCCGGCTGCTGGGCATTGCGTGGGGGCTGGTGCGCAGCTTTCCGCTGGGCGCTTTTCTCGGCTTCGTGCTGGCGCTGTCGATCTATCTGTTCTCGGCCTACCTGCTGGGGCATGCGGCCGAGCGCCCGTGGTGGCAGATCGTCGGGAGCGCCGCGTGGCATGCGGTGTGGATTGCGCTCGGCACGCTGCTGGGCGCCACGGTGCAATTCGGGTGGACGGGCGTGATCGGCTTGCGGCGCAACCGCTGCGGCGTGTGCCCCGGGCTGGCGACGGTGAAAGGGGGCCCGCCCGCGCTGACCGAATGGCTGCACGAGCTGGTGCAGGCCAGTGCCGGGCTGCCGGACGACCGGCCGCTGACCTTCGGCGACCTGGAAGGGTCGCGGCCCTCGATCCAGCTGGCGCTGATGACCACCGGGCTGTCCGAACTGCGCGCGCAGCGGCTGCCGCATGCGAGCAATGACCTGGTGTTCCGCGCCTCCGACATGCAGGCCCTGTTCCCCGCGCCGATCGTGACGTGGATGATGAAGCATGCGCGCCAGCCGGAGCGGTCGCACACGGTCGCGCTACTGCGGGCGGCCGATCCGCACTTCGGCACCGGGCAGGCCGACCTGTACTTCCTGCCGGTGGCGGACCAGCTGCCGGTGGTGGTGGCCGCGCGCATGAGCCTCAGCTTTCCTCTGCTGATGCAGGCCGTACGCCTGTACCGGCTGCGGCACGACGCCGCCACCGGACAGGCCGCGCTGCTGCCGGTGTGGTTCACGGATGGCGGCTTGACCAGCAACTTCCCGATCCATTTCTTCGATGCGCTGCTGCCGACGCGGCCCACTTTCGGCGTCTCGCTGCAGCCGGACCTGCCGCTGGAGAGCGCGCCGGGCGAGCGCGTGTTCCTGCCGCATTCGAACATCGAGGGCATCAGCGCGCCATATTTGCCGGTCGCGGTGGGCGATGGCGAGCCCGCGCTGGGCGCTTTCTTCAGCGCCATCCTGCGGACGATCCGCACCTGGCGCGACCAGGCCTTGAAGCGCACGCCCGGCTACCGCGAGCGCGTGGTACAGATCCGGCACACCAAGCAAGAGGGCGGGCTGAATCTCAACATGCCGCCGACCGCGATTGCCGCGATGAGCGACAGTGGCACCGCTGCGGCGGACGCCGTCATCGCCCACTTTCTGGACCCCGAGCTGGCGCACAATGGCTGGCTGAACCACCGCTGGGTGCGGATGCGCAGCACGGCCGCGCTGCTGCAGCGCGAACTGCTGCTGCCCGCGCAAGCCTTCCGCGGCACCGCATTGAGCCCCTCGTACAAGCTGCTGTGGCAGCAAGCCGGCCACGAGCTGCCGCTCGGCTACCGCCTCGGCGCCGAGCAACGCACGCAGGGCCTCGCCTTCTGGGATGCCATCACCGCCGCCGCGCTGGACACCGCCACGGTCGACCTCTGCAAAGGCGCCCCCGAGCCGATGCCCACCCTCGCCGTCACCCCCCGCCAAACCTAAGGCAAGCGAATTCCGCCCCCCGCTTGAGCCCCCTCAAACCGGGGTCAGGCCTCGTTCCCCTAGAGGGGTCTGACCCCAGCCGGTTATCCACAACCCGCTTCATTCGCAAAACGGGTTATGCACATGGGGGGAGGCCTGACCCCGCCCGAAAAGGGCGAGGCCTGACCCCGGCTGGGGTGGGGAAAATTACTGGCGGTAGGGGTTGTTGGGGCGGTCGTCCACGCGGTTGGGGACGCCGTCGCCGTCGCGGTCGCGGTCGGCGCGGTTGGGCACGCCGTCGCCATCGCGGTCACGCACCACCTGGTCGGCGCGCTCGCCGTGCATCCAGCCACCGCGGTTGAAACGCCAGCGCCGGCCTTCTTGCACCCACTCGGGCTGGTGGTACACATAGCCCACGCGCTCGCGCTCCCAATGGCCGCGCGTCCACACGTAGCGGTGGCCGTTCCAGTTCCAGTAGCCGGGCACCCAGGCATAGCCGTGGCGTGGCGCGGGCACGACTTCGTGGCGCGGTGCCGGCGGCGCCATGCGCACGATGATGGTGTCGGCCATGGCCTGCAGCGGCACGAAGGCGGCGCCACCGATGGTGGCGGCGAGGGCGGTACTCAAGATCAGTTTTTTCATGATGTGCTCCTTGTGAGAGTGTGCCCTCATTGTTGACTTCGCCGCACCCGCGCGTCTGTTCGCCAGCGAACGCGAAGCTGTTGTCCGGTCGGCTATACTCGGTGCTCCCGATCACCGCTCACCGACATGCCCGACGATACCCAGCCTTCCAACGCTTTTTCAAGCCTGCGCGACCGTCTCCGTACCGCGTTCGGCGGCCATGCCCGCCGCGCCAGCGGTTATGTGATGGCGCGCCCACCCTGGCAGCGGGTGGTGCTGGTCGGCCTGATTGGCGCGGCGGTGCTGCTGATGGCACTGTTCCTGTATGTCCTGATCCTCATCCCGCTCACCCCCGACAGCGATGACCTCAAGCAGGCCCGCACCGCCACCGCGACGGTGCTCGTGTCCGCTGACGGCAAGCAGCTCTCCAGCTTCGAACAGGGTCTGCAGGAGCGCGTGACGCTCAAGCAGATCTCGCCGTTCGTGGTCTCGGCCCTGATCTCGACCGAGGACCACCGCTTCTACGAGCACCACGGCATCGACTTCCGCCGCTCGGTCGGCGCGCTAATCTACACCGCCAAGGGCGACATGCAGGGCGGCTCGACCATCACCCAGCAGCTGGCCCGCAATATGTTCCCCGAGGAGATCGGCCGCTCGCGCAGCATCAACCGCAAGCTGAAGGAGATGGTCACCGCGATCAAGATCGAGGCCACCCTGACCAAGCCGGAGATCCTGGAAGCCTATCTCAATACGGTGCCCTTCCTGTACAACACCTTCGGCATCGAGATGGCTGCACGCACCTACTTCGGCAAACCGGCCGCGAAGCTGGACATCCTGGAAGCGGCCACCCTGGTCGGCATGCTGAAAGGGACCAACTACTACAACCCGGTCACCAACCCGGAGCGCTCGCTGGAGCGCCGCAACGTGGTGCTGGGCCAGATGCTCAAGCACGGCGTGATCACCCAGGCGCGCTTCGCCCAGCTCAAGAAGCGCCCCCTGCGCCTGCATTTCACCCGCCTGTCCAACGCCTCCAACAACGACAACGATTCGCACTTCACCAACATGGTCCGCAAGTGGCTGATCGCGTGGGCCGACGAAAACGACTACAACCTGCAGCGCGACGGCCTGGTGGTCCACACCACCATCGACTCGGCCCTGCAGGAAGCGGCGCAGAAGGCGGTCGAGAAGCAGGCCGCGTCGCTGCAGGCGGTCGCGGATGTGGAGTGGGGCCTGGCCTCACCGCCCGAATCGTCGTCGCTCGGCGACTTCACCGGCATGCGCTCCAGCGTGAAGCCGTTCGACTACTTCTGGAAGTCGCACGGCGACCTGCTGGACAGCTTCGTGCGCGAGAGCGGCGCCTATCGCCGGGCGGTGGCCGCGGGCGAGGAGCCGAAGGCCGTGCTCAAGCGCCTGCGCGCGGATGGCCACTTCATGAGCGAGCTGCGCGCCTCCAAGTCGCGGCTCGAATCCGGCTTCGTGGCCATCGACCCGCGTACCGGCGAGATCCGCGCCTGGGTCGGCAGCCGCGATTACAAGAAGGACCAGTTCGACCACGTGGCCCAGGCCGAGCGCCAGCCCGGATCCACCTTCAAGCCGGTGGTCTACGGCGCGGCGCTCGAAAAGGGCTTCTCGCCCGATAAGCAGTACCGCGACGTGGTCACCGACATCCGCATGGGCGGCGTGACCTGGCGCCCCACCGACATGCATGGCTCCACTGGCGCCATGATGACCATGCGCGATGGCCTGGCGCTGTCGAAGAACACCATCACCGCGCAGGTGATGCAGGACGTGGGCCTGCCCGCGATCGTGAAGCTGGGCCGCGACCTGGGTATCCGCGACAGCAAGCTGTCCGCGGTGCCGTCGCTGGCGCTGGGCACTAGCCCGGTCACGCTGCTCGAGATGACCAATGCCTACGTCTCTATTGCGAACCAGGGGGAGTACCGCAAGCCGCAGTTCGTGAGCAGCATCACGGACCGCAACGGCAAGATCCTGGCACAGTTCGGGCCCAATTCGGCGGAGCGCGCGATGTCGCAGGCCGGCGCGTCCGCGCTGCTGGACATGATGCGCGGGGTGGTCAATCGCGGCACCGGGACCGCGGTACGCTGGCGCTTTGGCGTGACGGGCGATGTCGCAGGCAAGACCGGTACCACCCAGCGCAACACGGACGGGTGGTTCATCCTGATGCATCCGCAGCTGGTGGCAGGGGCCTGGGTCGGCTTCAACGACAACCGCGTGACCATCCGCTCCAGCTACTGGGGGCAGGGCGGCCACAATGCACTGCTGCTGGTGGGCGACTTCTTCAAGTCCGCGCTGGAGGCCAAGCGGATCGATGCCGCGGCCATGTTCCCGGGCGGGCGTCCGCCGCCGCCGGTGCGGCCGCAGGAGGAGACCGAGGAGGTCATGGAGGATGCGGGCAGCATGCAGGATGAGAATGGGGTGATCGTCAATCCGGAGGACCTGCATCCGAAGGCGGAGCAGATGCTGGAGGACGAGGAACCGACCGAGCCTGAGCCCGAGCCCTCCGCGCCGCCGCCACCGGCGCCGCCTGCTCCGTCAGCGGCGCCGGTGGCTCCGCC
>NZ_SPVF01000005.1 GCF_004614185.1 Zemynaea arenosa
CCCCATGACCCCCGACCCGGCCCCCGCCACCGCCTACGCAGGCCTCGACCTGCTTGCCACGAGCGTGCTGGCGCTGGATGCCGAGGGCCGCATCCGGCACGCCAATCCGGCCGCCGAGAACCTGCTGGAGAGTTCGCTCAAGGCGCTGCTGCGCCAGACCTTGGCCACGCTGTTCACCAACGCTGCGGAACTGTCGGCGCTCTGCGCCCAGGCGCTGGCCACCCCCACCGCCGATTTCCGCCAGGACCTGGCCCTGGAGCGCGCCGGGCGCGAGCCGCTGCACGTGCACTCGATCGTCTCGGCGCAGGGCGTGGACGACGTCATCATCGAGCTGCGCGAGAACGTCCAGCAGCTCAAGCTGGACCGCGAAGAGCGCATGCTGGACCAGAGCCAGGTGAACAAGGAGCTGATCCGCAACCTGGCGCACGAGATCAAGAACCCGCTGGGTGGGATCCGCGGCGCGGCCCAGCTGCTGGAACTCGAGCTGCCGCCGCTGCACCTGGCCGCGCTGCGCGAATACACCCAGGTCATCATCAAGGAGGCCGACCGCCTGCAGACCCTGGTGGACCGCCTGCTGGCGCCGCACCGCCGCCCGCACATCGTGGGCGACGTCAACATCCACGAAGTGCTGGAGCGCGTGCGCAGCCTGATCCTGGCCGAGTTCCCGCAGGGGCTGGCCATCCGGCGCGACTACGACGCCTCCCTGCCCGAATTCCGGGGCGACAAGGAGCAGCTGATCCAGGCCGTGCTCAACATCGCCCACAATGCCGCCCAGGCGCTGGCCGAACGCATCGCGGCGGGCGACGCCGAGATCGTGTTCCGCACCCGGGTGGCGCGCCAGGTCACTTTGGCCAAGGTCCGCTACGGGCTGGCATTAGACTTGCATATCCTCGACAACGGGCCGGGCATTCCGCCCTCGATCCGCGACCACATCTTCTATCCGCTCGTGTCCGGGCGCGACGGTGGCAGCGGGCTGGGGCTGACCCTGGCGCAGACTTTCGTGCACCAGCATCTGGGCGTGATCGAATGCGAAAGCCGGCCCGGCAGCACGGATTTCCGCATCCTGCTGCCCCTCCCATAGGCGAAGAGACACGAGAGATATGAAACCAATCTGGATCGTCGACGACGACGCCTCAATCCGCTGGGTGCTGGAAAAGGCCCTGGCGCGCGAGAACCTCGCCACCCGCAGTTTTGCCAATGCCAAGGACGCGCTGGCCGCGCTCGACGCCGATACGCCGCAGGTGCTGGTGTCCGACATCCGCATGCCGGGCGATTCCGGCCTGGACCTGCTGGCCGCCGTCAAGGAGCGCCACCCCGGCCTGCCGGTGATCATCATCACGGCGTTTTCCGACCTCGATTCGGCCGTCGCGGCCTTCCAGGGCGGGGCCTTCGAATACCTGGCCAAGCCGTTCGACATCGACAAGGCCGTCGAGCTGATCCGCCGCGCGCTGGAGGAATCGCTGCGCGAGACCAGCGTGGACGCGGGCCCGGCCGATGCACCGGAGATCCTGGGCCAGGCCGCCGCCATGCAGGAGGTGTTCCGCGCCATCGGCCGTCTGTCGCAGTCCAACGTGACGGTGCTGATCACCGGCGAATCCGGCACCGGCAAGGAGCTGGTGGCGCGCGCCCTGCACAAGCACAGTCCGCGCGCGAGCCAGCCCTTCATCGCCATCAACACGGCGGCCATCCCCAAGGATTTGCTGGAATCGGAGCTGTTCGGCCATGAGCGCGGCGCCTTCACCGGCGCGCAGACGACCCGGCGCGGGCGCTTCGAGCAGGCCGAGGGCGGCACCCTGTTCCTGGACGAGATCGGCGACATGCCCTTCGACTTGCAGACCCGGCTGCTGCGGGTGCTGTCAGACGGGCACTTCTACCGCGTCGGCGGGCACCAGCCCCTGAAGGCCAACGTGCGCGTGATCACGGCCACCCACCAGAACCTGGAGCAGCGCGTGCGCGACGGCCTGTTCCGCGAGGACCTGTACCACCGCCTCAACGTGATCCGCCTGCGCCTGCCCAGTTTGCGGGAGCGGCGCGAGGACATCCCCATCCTGGTGCGCCATTTCCTGGTGCAGAGCGCGCGCCAGCTCGGCGTCGAGACCAAGCGCATGAGCGAAGCGGCCCTGCACTTCCTGATGGGCCTGGAGCTGCCGGGCAACGTGCGCCAGCTGGAGAACCTGTGCAACTGGCTGACCGTGATGGCGCCGGGCCAGACGGTCGAGGTCAAGGACATGCCGCCGGAGCTGGTGCGCGGCGCGCCTGGAGCGGGGCAGGGCAGCCAGCAGGACGCAGCCGGCGCCGGTAGCGCCAGCGCGGCCTCCGAGACCGGCTACCCGGCAGGGAACGGCTCCGGCCACGCGGCGGTGCCGCTGACGGTCGGTGCGGGCGGTGCCGCGCCGGTCAGCGCCGCGCCCGGCAGTGCCACCCTGCAGGCCCTGGGTGAGAACGGCGGCTGGATCAAGCTGCTGGAGCTGCAGGCGGCCAGCATGCTCAATGCCGGCCAGTCCGAGGTCATGGACGTGCTGGGCCGCCAGTTCGAATCCGCCCTCATCAAGACGGCCCTGCGCCACACCCACGGGCGCAAGAACGATGCCGCCATCCGGCTCGGCATCGGCCGCAACACGATCACGCGGAAAATAGCGGAACTTGGCATCGATGGTGCCAAGGACGACTGATCGGCATCCGTCCGCCGGCCCCGGCGTGGACGGCGCGCAAGACGACTGATCCCAATCTGCTGCAACCCGCCCGGCGATGACTGCGCGTCATCGCCGCGCCCGCGCGCGCCTTTTCACATGTAAATAGTGTCGTTACATTCGGTGAGAGTTTGCATTTGCCAAGCGCACTCCTGAGGCGTCAAGGGACAAATTGTCCACCTGTGGTTTTTGGTGAGTATTGACCACGCAAATTTGACAGCGTTTCCGGCCATATGGTTTTATGGCAAACGATTGACTGAACAGTATTTTATTTCGTATGTACTCATGTATATACAACGTTCTACGGTCAATTGCCAAGAGGATGAAGAGGAATTCGGACTTTCTGTTCGAGTTCCAAACTATTCGTTAGTCGTATATTCCGGGAATCACAATGCTTAAGAAAACCGTTTTGGTCCATGCGCTGACGCTCGCGTTCAGCGCCGGACTGGCGTCGGTCGCGCTGCCAACCGCAGCGTACGCCGCGTCGAACTCGGCCGGCTCACTGGTCGGCCGCGCCATGGCAGGAACCGTCGTCACCATCGAGAACAAAGATATTGGCCTGACCCGCACCATCACCGTGGGCAAGGATGGCCAGTTCCAGGTCACCCAGCTGCCGCCGGGGACCTACACGCTGTCGACCACCTATGCCGACGGCTCCAAGGAAAACCTGAGCGCCGCCGTGAATGCGGGCGACGGTACCACCGTGACCTTCGCCGGCCCGACCGCCGGCCAGAAAGTGATCGTGACCGGCCGCGCGACCAAGATCGACGTCAAGTCGTCCGAGTCCAGCCAGGTCCTGTCCAAGGCCACCATCGACCGCCTGCCGGTCACCCGTGACGTGACCGCCGTGGCCCTGCTGGCGCCGGGCGCGACCGCCGGCGACACCCGCATCGGCTCGGCCGGCACCCGCGCCGGCAACGTGCCGTCGCTGGGCGGCGCCTCCCCGGCGGAAAACGTCTACTACATCAACGGCTTCAACGTCACCAACTCGCTGAACGGCGTGGCGTTCAACCAGGTGCCGTTCGACGCGATCGCCTCGCAGCAGGTCAAGACCGGCGGCTACGGTCCGGAATACGGCCGTTCGCTGGGCGGCGTGCTGTCGGTCACCACCAAGCGCGGTACCAATGAATGGCACGGCGGCGCCAACGTGATCTACTCGCCGTCGTCCCTGCAGGGCGACTCGGTGTACTCGGAAAAATCGCCGACCACCGGCAAGTGGAACCTGGTCAGCCGCCCGGGCGGCACCGACGACCTGAAGAGCAACCTGTGGATCGGCGGTCCGGTCATCGAAGACAAGCTGTACATCTTCGGCCTGGTCCAGGGCGCATCCATCAAGTCCAAGACCTACGGCAACACCGAGCAGAGCGAAGTGAAGAACACCTCGCCCCAGTACCTGACCAAGATCGACTGGAACATCAACGACAAGAACCTGCTCGAGTTCACCGCCTTCTCCGACAAGTCCAAGGACAAGCAGTACACCTACAAGTCGGTGGTCCCGTACCAGACCGCGCGTGGCGAGAAGGTCGGCACCGACGAGTTCACCACCGGCGGCCAGAACGCGATCGTGAAGTACACTTCGTGGATCACCGACGACTTCACCGTGTCGGCACTGCTGGGCCAGGGCAAGTACGACCGCACCTCGCGCATCGAGACGGCGGCCTGCCCGTACGTGACCGACCGCCGCACCTCGACCACCAAGAAGCTCGGCTGCGCGACCCAGACCCTGATCACCGACCCGAACGCCAAGGACCAGCGCGACGCCTGGCGCCTCGACGCCGAGTGGAACCTGGGCGCCCACGGCCTGCGCTTCGGCATGGACAACGAGACCTACAAGACCACCGAAGGCTCGTTCTATCCGGGCGAGACCAACTACTCGGTGCGGAACCTGAAGGCCGGCTCGACCCTGTCCAACGGTTACGTCAACGACACCGGCTCGACCCTCCAGTACGTCCAGGCGCGCACGCTGTTCAACGGTGGCACCTTCAAGACCAAGAACTCGGCGTTCTACCTGGAAGACAACTGGCAGGTCACCAAGACCGTGATGGCGTCGCTCGGCGTGCGCTCGGAGTCGTTCAACAACCTGAACGCGGAAGGCTCGTCCTTCATCAAGGTCGACAACACCATCGCGCCGCGCCTGGGCCTGGCCTGGGACGTGAACGGCGACGCGCAGACCAAGGTCTTCGCCAACGCCGGCCGCTACTACATCCCGGTGATGTCGAACACCAACGTCCGCCTGGCCGGGACCGAGACCGACTACTACGACTTCTACGCCTTCGACGGCAGCTTCGGCAGCGACAAGAAGCAGCTCCCGGGCATGGGCGCGCAGCTGGGCAGCCGCCAGATCGTGCACAACGGCGAGATCAAGGACCCGCGCACCGTCGTGGACCCCAACATCAAGCCGATGTTCCAGGACGAGTACATCCTCGGCATCCAGCAGGCCCTGTCGAACCGCTGGTCGGTCACGGCCAAGGCCACCTACCGCAACCTGAAGTCGGTGATGGATGACGTCTGCAACGACGAAGGCGCGGGCGCATGGGCGCTGGGCGCGGGCTACACCGCGGACCAGGCCGACACCATCGCGGCCACCGTCGGCAACTGCTTCCTGTACAACCCGGGCAAGGACCTGACCGCGAACGTGGACCTGGGCGACGGCCAGGGCCTGACCCCGATCACGATCCCGGCCGCGGCGCTGAAGTTCCCGCAGCCGAAGCGCACCTACAAGGCGCTCGAGCTGGGCTTCGAGCGGGCCTGGGACGGCGTGTGGAGCCTGCAGGGTTCCTACGTGCTGGCCTACAGCAAAGGCAACACCGAAGGCTACGTCAAGTCGGATATCGGCCAGGACGACGCCGGCATCGGCCAGGACTGGGACTACCCGGGCCTGATGGAAGGTTCGTACGGCTTCCTGCCGAACGACCGCCGCCACACCTTCAAGGTGTTCGGGGCCTACCAGGTGGCGCCGGAGTGGCGCGTCGGCGCGAACGTCCTGATCCAGTCGGGCCGTCCACGTAACTGCCTTGGCTACTACGCTGGCGATCTGGACGGTGTCTCGATCGGCTACCAGTCGGCTTCGTTCTACTGCAACGGCGAACTGCACCCGCGCGGCACCTGGGGACGCACCCCGTGGCTGCACGAGCTGAGCGTACAGGCGAACTACGAGCCGAAGTGGATGAAGGGCCTGTCCTTCCAGGTCGACGTGCTGAATGTGTTCAACACCCGCACCGTGACCTCCGTGACGGAAGAAGCCGAGCAGGGCGTCGGTTCGCCGAGCCCGACCTTCGAGCAGCCGTACGGCATCCAGAAGGCGCGCAGCTTCCGCTTCCAGGCGCAGTACACGTTCTAAGCTGAACGGTTCAAACTGAACCTTTTCGTCGGAACCGAGGGACGTACCCTACAATGGGGTACGTCCCTTTTTTCATGTCCGTTACGTCCGCATGCTGATCAACTGCTCCGCCTACCGCGATGGCCACAAGCTGGCCGAGATCCCCGTCGAGGACATCAGCGAGTACATCCTCCTGCCCGACACCTTCGTGTGGGTGGCGCTGAAGGATGCCGCCCCGGCCGAGCTGGCCGTGATGCAGGAGGAATTCGGCCTGCACGAGCTGGCCGTGGAGGACGCGATGCGCGGCCACCAGCGCCCCAAGATCGAGGAGTACGGCGACACCCTGTTCGTGGTGGTCAAGACCGTCGAGCCCCAGGGGGACGAGCTGGTGGTGGGCGAGGTGGACGTGTTCGTGGGCCCGCACTTCGCGCTGACCTCGCGCCAGAATGCCGAGCACGGCTTCACCGACGTGCGCGCGCGCGCCGAGCGCGAGCCGGCCCTGCTGCGCCAGGGCCCGGCCTTCGTCCTGTACGCGCTGATGGACGCGGTGGTGGACCGCTACTTCCCGCTGGTGGAGGCGCTGGAGGCCGAACTGGAAGCGATCGAGGAGCGCATCTTCATCCGCGGCTCGCAGCGCAAGAACATCGAACGGCTGTACGCCCTCAAGCGCAAGGCCCTGGTGCTGCGCCATGCCGTGGTGCCGCTGATGGAAACGGTGGGCAAGCTGCACGGCGGCCGGGTGCCCGCCGTGTGCACCGGCACCGATGCCTACTTCCGTGACGTGCACGACCACCTGTACCGCCTGAACGGCACCCTGGATGCGATCCGCGAGACGATCGGCACCGCGATCCAGGTGAACCTGTCGATGGTGGCGATCGAGGAGGGCGAGGTGAACAAGAAGCTCGCGGCCTGGGCCGCCATCTTCGCCGTGTTCACCGCCTTCGCCGGCGTGTGGGGCATGAATTTCGAGCACATGCCCGAGCTCCACTGGCGCTATGGCTATGCGGTGGCGCTGCTGGTGATGGCGCTGGTGGCCGGCTTCATGCACCGCCGCTTCAAGCGCGCCGGCTGGCTGTAATGGCGGCGTTGTAAAAGCGCTACGCTTTCTCCGCACGACGGCCGAATAGCCGAGAAAGATCAAGCATTTCCGCACGCACCGTCTAATGTGGATCAATACCCTTCCACTTGCGAGGACGCGATGCCTGACTGGGGATACGAACAGAGCACGGGTAACCTGTACCGTGACGGCGTGGTGGTGGCACCGGTGGCGCAAGGCTATTCGGGCTATGGTTCGGGCAAGAACAATCCGGACATGCAGGCGGCCAGCGATCTCGGGCCCATTCCAGTGGGCGAGTACAGCATCGGGCCGATGGTGGAGCTGCACGGCGGGCAGGTGAAGAATGCGGTCACGCTGACCCCGTCCCCCGCCAACCAGATGTTCGGCCGGACCGGTTTCTTCTGTCACGGCGACAGCAACGACCACCCCGGGGAAGCGTCCCAGGGCTGCATCATCATCAAGGAACTGGCGATCCGGCAGCAGATGGCGGCCTCGGCCCCTGCCATCCTGCGGGTGGTGCGCGGTCCGTGACCGGTGCCTGCACCCGGCTTCACTTTTCCTCATGCCACCAGGAGCCCAGAATGCAACAGCTCGTCAATCACATTCGGCGCCTTGCCGACGTCAACGCCCAACTGAGCGCCGCCCCGGATCCGCTGGCCCCGTTGCTGGCCGAGCAGGCGATCCGTCACGTGGCGCAGTTATCCGCGGCCGGTGCGATCACGCAGCTGCAGCAGGAGCTCGCGGCGGTGCAGGCTGCGTTCCAGGCCGGTTCGTCTGCGGCGGTTGCGGAATTCTTTGCCGAACCGGGCAGCGCGTTCCGGCGCAGTGTCAGCCGCACCATCGACGAAGCGCTCGGCGCCGGCATGCTGCGGGAGGGCCCGGCAGGGCTGATGGCCGGCTTTTCGCCCACCCACGGGTCTCTCGCGACCAATGCCGGAACCTGGCTGGGACAGAAGCTCCGTGACAGCCCGCTCAACCTGGCGCCCGACCTGTTGCAGGCCGCTTCGGTATTCCTGTCGCACGCTGTTGTCAACCTCGACCCGGTCCTGACCGCCTTCGTGCAGGACGTGGCCCAGGGCGGCAACCCGGCGGCGCTGTTGCACACCGCGGCGGCCGCCTACCTCGATGCGACCCAGACCCGCCTTGCCGGTCTGCTCAATGCCGCCGAACAGAACTGGCAGAAGCAGGGCCGCGACCTGGATACGGTGGTGACCCAGCTGGGCGCCGAGAGTGCTCCGCCGCCGCTGCCTGCGGCCTGCCAGGAGTGGCTGGCCGGCGCCAGCCTGCTGCAAACGGCCCTGCGTGCCGCCGGCGCGGACGGGGCGGCGAACGAAGTCGCGTCGGCGGTCGGTTATGCGCAAAGCGCGGCCCAGATCTACCAATGCGTCGGC
>NZ_SPVF01000087.1 GCF_004614185.1 Zemynaea arenosa
GGGTGCTGCGGTGGCGCCGGTCGGCGCGAGCCTCGCCGCGGCGCCAGCGGCGCACGTGCAGCTGCTCGCCAGCCCCGCCGCCTTCAATCCGCCGGGCGTCGCCGATTCGCAGGCCACGCTGACCGCCTTGCTGGCGCAGGCGAAAAGCGAAGTGCGCATGCAGGCGCTCGACTATGCACCGCTCGGTTATGGGCCCGATGGCACGCGGCCGTACTATGCCGTGATTGACAACGCCGTGCGGGCCGCGGCTGCGCGCGGCGTCACCGTCAAGCTGCTGGTTTCGAACTGGAACACCGAGAAGCCGTCGATCGACTACCTCAAGAGCCTTGCGCTGCTGCCGCATGTGCAGATCCGCGTGGTCACGCTGCCGCAGTGGTCGGGCGGGCCGATTCCGTTCGCGCGCGTCATGCATAGCAAGACCATGGTCGTCGATGGCAAGGCCGTCTGGATCGGTACCAGCAACTGGGCCGGCGGGTATCTCGACAAGTCGCGCAATCTCGAGGTGCTGCTGCGTGACGGCGCCATGGCGCAGCGGGTGTGGCGCATGCAGGAGCAGGTGTGGAACTCGCCGTACGCGCAGCCACTCGATATCAACAAGGATTACCCCAAGCCGCTCAAGACCGGCGAACCCACCAAGGAATGACCATGAAAAAACTCACCTGTGTCCTCGCACTGGCCACTGCTTTCGCCGCGACCAACGCTTTCGCCTGGGGCAATGATGGCCACAAGGCGGTGGGCGCCATCGCCGACAAACTGCTGAAGGGGAAGCGCGCCGAGAAGATGATCAAGGAGATCCTGCTGCCTGGCGAGACGCTGGCGTCGATCTCCGTGTGGCCGGACTGCGTGAAGGGCAACTGGTGCGGCCCGCAGACGCCCGAGATGCTCGCCTACGTCGCGGCCAATCCGAAGCACAGCACCTACCACTACACGGACGTGCCGTTCCAGCTCGCGCACTACCATGACGGCGATGTCGGCACCGACGAAGACGACATCGTGCAGACGCTGAAGGAGGCGATCGCCGTCCTGCAGGGGAACGACAACGAGAAGACCAATCCGCACCACTTCACCAAGCGCCAGGCGCTGATCCTGCTGGTGCACATGACCGGCGACATCCACCAGCCGCTGCACGTGGGCGCGGCCTTCGTCGACAAGACCAACACCTTCGTGGTGCCGAAGACGAAAGCGGAGCTGGACAACGTCTCCGTGTTCGACTCGGTGGGCGGGAACAACCTGCTCATGAGCGAAGAGAAGATCGCCGCGGCCGAGAAGGGCGCCGCGATTCCGCCGGGCGAGCCGGTGCCGGTGGTCGAGGGCAAGCCGAAGGCGCTGACCAAGCCGTTCCACACCTACTGGGACGTGACCGCCGTCGACTACGCGTTCCGCCGGACCAGCGTGAAGACCTACGACCAGTTTGCGCAGGCGATGATCGACAAGAAGCCCGCGGTGGCTGCCAACACGGGCGAGGTGACGACCTGGCCGTACCAGTGGGCCGACGATTCGCTGGTGGTGTCGAAGGAAGCGTTCAAGGACGTGGTGCCGGGCGTGGCGACGCAGCAGACGTCCAAGAAGGGCACCTTGTACTACACCTGGCCGCTGGAAGTGCCGGCGAATTATCCGGTGCCGAGCTCCGACATCGCGCGTACGCAGATGACCAAGGCCGGCTACCACCTGGCCCAGGCGCTGGAAGCCATCTTCCCGGACGCGAAATAAGATGGGGTGCCCCGTGCGTGTGACTGAAGCAGTCGAGCGGCCGGTGCGTCCCGTGGGCGTGCGCGCTGGCCGTGCGCGCCAAGCTGGAAAGCAGTGCGCTGGCCATGCTGTTGGCAGCGTTCCGCGTCTTGCCGCTGCAGCGGCATTGGCCGTGGCATGCGGGGCGGCTGGCGCCGCGCCTTTGCCGCTGTGGGAAGCGGGTATTGGCCTCGGTGCGGTGAGCACGCCGGCCTATCCCGCGTCGGCCGATCGCTCGTCGCGCGCGCTGGTCCTGCCCTTCATCATCTATCGCGGAGAAGTGATCCGCTCCGACCAGGGCGGCATTGGCGCGCGCGTGCTGCACAGTGACGTGTATGAGCTGGACGTCGGCTTTGCCGCCTCGCTGCCCGCGCGCTCGGACGATGTGGCCGCGCGCCAGGGCATGCCGAACCTCGGCCCGCTGGGTGAATTTGGTCCCCGCCTGCGGGTCAATCTCGGCAACCCCACGCCTGCCAGCCGCCTGCGTCTTGATCTACCCGTGCGCACCGTGATCGAAGTGCGGGGCGGGCTGCACAAGCGCGGCTGGGTGACCGAACCGCGCTTGATCTGGGAGACGCGCGACGCCACCGGCCAGTGGACCTTCGACGCCCATGTCGCCGCCGCCTTCGGCGACCGCTCCATCAATGACTACTTCTACGGCGTTTCAACGCAGTACGCGACGGCAGCGCGCCCCACGTACGCCGCCGACGCGGGACTGATCCTGACGCGGATTGGCGCCAGCACCTCGTACAAGGTGAGCGAAGACGTGCGCGTCTTCGCCTACACCCGCTACGAAAACTACAGCGCCTCCGCCAACAAGGCCAGTCCCCTGTACCTGAAGAGCTCCGGCACCTCCGCCGGCATCGGCCTCCTCTGGACCCTGGGCCGCTCCAGCACCCCGGCCGCGCGCTAGCACACGCGCCCCCAAACAGGCTGCGGTGCACGCACCGCCCTGCGCCCCCTCAACCCCGGGGTCAGGCCTGCCTTCTCCCTGGGGTCTGACCCCGGCTAGTTATCAACAGCTTATCAACAGCTGCATCATTCTGGGGGCATTCTTTGCAGAAAGGTGGGGCCTGACCCCACCCGAAGGGAGCGGTGCCTGACCCCTGTGGTGGCGGGGCATCGCTAGGGGAGGCGGGAGAGGTAGCCTGGGGCGATGCGGTCGGTGAGCCAGACGCCGTTGTCGGCGACGAAGAAGACGTGGCCGGCGGCGTGCATGCGCGCGGCGTCGATCACCAGCACCACGGGCAGGCCGTGGCGGGCGCCGACCCGGCGCGCAGTGTCGATATCCGTGCAAAGATGGACTTGCCGGCGCGCCTGCGCACGCAGGCCCTGCGCCATGATCGCGGCGACCAAGCGGGAGGCGGTGCCGTGGTAGAGCACCGCTGGCGGTACCTGCGGCGCAAGGGCCAGGTCCACCGGGACGGAATGACCTTGTGCCGCGCGGATGCGGCGCCCATCGGAAGAGACAGTGAAGCGCTGCTTGTCGCTGGAGGCAACCACCTCCAGCAGCTCGGCGTGCGTGATGCGCCGCCCGCTGGCATGGGCCCAGGCAAGCAGCTCATCGATCTCGACCCAGCCCTGTTCATCCAGCACCAGCCCGATCGACCAAGGCTGGTGCCGCAGTACAAAGCTGAGGGTTTTTCTCAGCTGGACGGCGCGCCCGCCCGCCGCCATCACATCAGCGCGATTTGACGAACGGCGTGCCCAAAGCCCTCGGCGCCACCGATTTGGCCATCAGCCCCGCCAGCACGATCACCGTCACGACGTACGGAATGATCTGAATGAGGGACCCCGGCAGCCGCCCCACGCCCGGCAGCACCACGCCCTCCAGGTGGATCTGCAACGCGCTGAAAAAGCCGAACATCAAACAGCCCAGCGCCGTGAACCACGGCCGCCAGTTACCGAAGACCAGTGCCGTCAGCGCGAGATAACCCGCACCCGCCGACATATCGCGCAGGAAGAAGCCACTCTGCACCACGGCGAGATATGCGCCCGAGAAGGAGCACAGCACCCCCGCGATGACCATCGCCGTGTAGCGGGTGCGCTGCACCGAGACGCCCGCCGCATCCGCCGCATGCGGATTCTCGCCGCACGCCCGCAGGCGCAGGCCAAAGCGGCTGTGATACAGCACCCAGTGCACGAATGGGATCAGCAGAAAGGCCACATAGGTCAGCACCGAGTGTCCGCCGATCAGCGTCCCGTACAGCCAGCCGATGAACGGCACGCCAGCCAGCGCTTCACTGCCCGGCAGCACCACTTCCGGCAGGCGGAAGTCGCCCAGCTCCGGCGTGGTCCCGCCCTGCTGGTAAATGTACTGCGCCAGCACGAAGGTCAGCCCGCTCATGGCGATGTTGATGGCGATGCCCGCCACCAGCTGGTTGCCCTTCTGCGTGATGGCCACGAAGCCCTGCAGCAGCCCAATCAGCGCCGACACGGCCGCCCCGGCGAGAATGCCGATCCACGGATTCTGCGTCGAATACGCCACGCCTGCGGACACGAAGGCGCTGCACAGGATCTTCCCTTCAAGCGCCAGGTCGATTACGCCGCTGCGCTCCGCAAACAGGCCCGCCATGGCGGCGAACAGCAGCACCGGCGCATTGCGCACGGTGGAGACCAGGATACTGGCGAGGTGTAAATCGTCCATGGCTTAGTCCTTCGCGCCCAGGTTAATCAGCTTCATGATGACCGGCGCATACAGGTTCTCCATCGCGCCGCAGAACAGGATGATGAGACCCTGGATAAAGATGAAGGTCTCCTGCGGAATATTCGGCTTCTCCAGCGACAGGTCGAAGCCGCCCTGGATCAGCGCCCCGAACAAAATCGAGGACAGCAGGATGCCCACCGGATGCTGGCGCCCCATCAGTGCGATCGCGATGCCGACAAAGCCCGCACCCGCCGGGAAGTTCAGCGACAGATAGTGCGTCGACCCGAGGATCGAGTTGACCGACCCGAGACCGGCCAGCGCGCCCGACACCAGCATCGCCACGATGATCATGCCGCTGATCGAAACGCCCGCGTAGTGCGCCGCTTGCGGATTGAGGCCGGTCGCGCGCAGCTCATAGCCCCACGCCGAACGCCACACCGCGATCCCGTAAATGGCCAGCGCAATCAGCGCCACCACGAAGAACAGGTTGACCGGCGTATGCTCGCCGAACGGCGGGAACCAGTGGTACAGACGCGGCATGAAGGCCGCATCGGCAAACACGCGCGAGGCGGGATTCTGCTCGCCCTCGGGGATCAGGTACTTCACGATGATGAAGTTCATCAGCCCCGCGGCGATGAAGTTGAACATGATCGTGGTGACCACGATATGGCTGCCCCGCTTGGCCTGCAGGTAGCCCGGCAGCCAGGCCCACAGCGCGCCAAACAGCGCCGCGCCAATCATCGCGGCCGGCACCAGCAGCGAGGCGGGCAGGGTGTGGTCGAGGGCCAGCATGGCCAGGGTCAGCCCAAGACCGCCGAAGTACATCTGCCCCTCGGCGCCGATATTGAAGAGGCCCGCCTTCATCGCGACCGACACCGCCAGTCCCGTGAACACGAAGGTAGTGGCGTAAAACAGCGTGTAGCCCAGGCCCTCCGGATCGAAAAACGCGGAGTTGAACAGGATGCGCATCGAGTCCAGCGGATCCTCGCCGAGGATGTGGATGACGATGGCCGCCACCACCATGGCGGACAGCAGGTTGAGGAGGGGCAGCGCAAAGCCGGTGGCCCAGCGCGGAAGCTCAGTTTTCTTCATGCGGATAGTACTCACGCTCGGAGGAGTGGTCGTCACGATTTATGCATCCCGCCCATCAGCAGGCCAATACGGGTGGTGTCGAAGTCGCCGATGTCCATCTGGCCGGTGATGCGGCCGCCCGACATGACGATGATGCGGTCCGCCAGCGCGCGCACTTCTTCCAGCTCCACCGACACCAGCAGGATCGCCACGCCTTCGTCGCGCAGGCGCAGGAGCTGGGTGTGGATCGATTCGATGGTGCCGATGTCGACGCCGCGGGTGGGCTGGCCAATCAGCATCAGCTTGGGCCGCGCCGCCACTTCGCGCGCGATCACCACCTTCTGCTGGTTGCCGCCGGAGAGCAGGCCGATACGCAGGTCCGGATTGGTCGGCCGTACGTCGAAAGCCTTGATCAGCTCCGCGCAGCGCGACTTGATGCGGCCGAAGTCCAGCAGGCCCCATGCGCCGCGGGCCTGGTCCTGGTAGCCCAGCACCGTGTTCTGTTCAACTGTGAAGGCCTTCACCACGCCATCGCGCAGGCGGTCTTCCGGCACGTGGCCGATACCCAGGCGGCGGAACACTTTCGGCAGCCCGTCCGCATCGGCGCGGCCAGCAAACGGCAGCGGTTTCCCGAGGAATTCCACGCCGCCGGAGGAGGGCAGGCGCATGCCCGACAAAATCTCCATCAGCTGGCTCTGGCCATTGCCCGAGACACCCGCGATGGCGACGATCTCGCCCGCGCGCAGCTCGAAGTTGATCCCGTCCAGCAGCTTCACGCCCTGCGCATCGGTGAGTGCGACATCGGACACTTTCAGCACCGGCGCGCCCGGATTGTAGGCGGCGCGCGGGAGTTCGGTCTGGATCGGGCGGCCCACCATCAGGCGCGCCAGCTCCTCCTTCGAGGTCTCGGCCGTGGTCACCGCGCCCACCACGCGGCCCGCGCGCATCACGGTCACCTGGTCGGTGATCTCCATGATCTCGCCCAGCTTGTGGGTGATCAGGATGATGGTCTTGCCCTGCTCCTTGAAGGTGCGCAGGATCTCGAACAGCGACGCGGTCTCCTGCGCCGTCAGCACGGCGGTCGGCTCGTCCAGGATCAGGATATTGGCGCTGCGGTAGATCTGCTTGAGGATCTCGACGCGCTGCTGCGCGCCCACGGACAGGTCCTCGATCTTCGCCAGCGGATCGATCTGCAGGTTGTAGCGCTGGCAGATGTCGCGCAGCTTCGCCTCGACCTCGGTGCGGTGCGCGGACAGCTTGAACCCCCCTTCGCTGCCCAGCATGATGTTGTCGAGGACCGTGAAATTCTCGACTAGCATGAAGTGCTGGTGCACCATGCCGATGCCGAGGGCGATCGCCTCGTGCGAGGTGCGGATGTCGCGTTCCTGGCCGTCGATCACGAGCTGCCCGCTGTCGGCGTTGTAGTAGCCGTACAGGATGCTCATGAGGGTGGACTTGCCGGCCCCGTTCTCGCCGATCACGCCGTGGATGGAGCCCTTGGCGATCGGGAAGCTGACATCGGCATTCGCCTGCACGGCGCCGAAGGCCTTGCTGATATTGCGAAATTCAACAGCTGGCTGCATAGAGTATTTGTCGTGATTTGAAAACGCGCCGCGCAGGCGGGGCCCGGCGGCGCGCGATCGCGTGGTTCGGCGGTTTAAACCGGGCAGCTGTTCCCGGCGCGGTAGTCGATGACCTTCACTTTGCCGTTGACGATATTGGTCTTGGCTTCGTTGACCTTCGCTTCGATCTCGGGCGTGATCAGGCTGCGGTTGTATTTATCGAGCGTCCAGTCCACGCCACCTTCCTTCAGGCCCTTGTGGGTCATGCCCGCGGTCCAGGTGCCGTTTTTCTGCTTCATGAATTCGTCGTAGATCGCGTTGTCCACGCGCTTGACCATCGAGGTCAGGACGTGGCCGGGGTGCAGGTAGTTCTGGTTGGAGTCCACGCCGATACCGAGCTTGTTCTGCTCCTTGGCCTTCTGCAGCACGCCGAGGCCCGAGCCGCCGGCCACCGCGAACACCACGTCCACGCCGCGGTCGAACTGCGCGCGCGCCAGTTCCCCGCCCTTGGCAGGGTCGTTCCACGCGGCGGAGGTGGTGCCCACCATGTTCTGGTAGACCTCGGCCTTCGGGTTGACCGCCTTGGCGCCCTGCGCGTAACCGCAGGCGAAGTTGCGGATCAGCGGGATGTCCATGCCGCCCACGAAGCCGACCTTCTTCGACTTCGACGCCATCGACGCGGCCACGCCGACCAGGTAGGACCCTTCTTCTTCCTTGAACACCACGGAGTTGACGTTCGGGCCTTGGACCACGCCGTCCACGATCACGAAGCGCACGTTGGGGAATTCCTTGGAGACCTTGGTCACCGACTGCGCCTGCGAGAAGCCGATTACCGCGATCAGGTCCAGCTTCTTGCGTGCCAGTGCGCGCAGGACCTGCTCGGACTGGATGTCCGATGCCGCCTGGGCTTCGTAGTAATCGAGACCGGTGTCTTTCTTGAACCGCGCCGCGCCTTCCGCGCCGGACTGGTTGAAAGATTTGTCGAAGCGCCCGCCCGCGTCGTACACGATGCCGAGGTGCCGTTCCGATGCGACGGCGGAGCCGGCGACGCACAGGACAGCCAAGGTGGCGCTGAGAGACTTGAATTTCATGTAAGGGGCTCCTGGAATTCCGCTATTGTACCCGGCCAGCCTGGCAAAGCCAGCAGTTTGGGAGGGGTCTCCGGACCGAATTGTCGCAGGGCTGCGTCGAGCAAGCCGTTACCGATTGTTTCCAGGTCGATGCCGTGTCGCGCCAGCCGCGCCAGGTGCGGCGCGCCGCATCGAGAAGCTCGGCGCGGGTCGCCGTTGGCGCGCAGGGCGGGGCCACGGCGACGAATCCGCAGTGCGCATCGCTGGCTTCATACGTGGTGGCGAGGATGTCGCAGGCGCGCTGCGTGTGCGCGCACGCCAGGCCCGCTCCCGCGAGGGCGCCGTGCAGGGGC
>NZ_SPVF01000088.1 GCF_004614185.1 Zemynaea arenosa
TCCAGGTGCAGCGCGGAGCGCGCGGGCGGCGCCTCGGCCACCACCTGCCCCCGCCGCAGCACCCAACGCCGGGCGGCGCGCAGGCGGATCGCTTCCACCGTGCTGCCCGCGTCCAGCACCACCAGGTTCGCATCGCAGCCGGGCGCGATGCCGTAGCCTTCCAGGCCGAGGATGCGCGCGGGTGTCTCGGTCACCGCCAGGAAGCACTGGTGCATCGCCTGCTGGGACGTCATCTGCGCCACGTGCAGGCCCATATGCGCTACCTCCAGCATGTCGCCGGAACCAAGGCCGTACCAGGGGTCCATCACGCAGTCGTGGCCAAAGGCGACGTCGATACCCGCCGCCAGCAGCTCCGGCACGCGGGTCATGCCGCGCCGCTTCGGATAGGTGTCGTGCCGCCCCTGCAGGGTGATGTTGATCAGCGGGTTGGCGATGGCCGCGACGCCGCTCTCCTGCATCAGCGGCAGCAGCTTGCTGACGTAGTAGTTGTCCATCGAGTGCATGGACGTGAGGTGCGAGCCGGCCACGCGGCCCTGCAGGCCGCAGCGCTGCGTTTCGTAGGCCAGCGTCTCGATGTGGCGGGACAGCGGGTCGTCGGTCTCGTCGCAATGCATGTCCACGCGCAGGCCCTGCGCCGCCGCGAACTCGCACAGCAGGCGCACCGACTCCGCACCCTCGCCCATGGTGCGCTCGAAATGCGGAATGCCGCCGACGACGTCTACGCCCATCGCAATGGCGCGCTTCAGCTGTCCGAAGGCGCCTGGACTGCGCAGCAGACCATCCTGCGGAAAGGCGACGAGCTGCATGTCGATGTACGGCGCCACGCGGCGCTTCACGTCCAGCAGCGCTTCCACCGCCAGCAGGCGCGGGTCGCAGATATCGACGTGGGTGCGGATGGCGAGCAGCCCGCGCGCCACCGCCCAGTCGCAGTACTGCAAGGCGCGGTCCACGAGGGCCTGCTGGGTCAGCTCCGGTTTCAGCTCGCCCCACAGCGCTATGCCCTCCAGCAGCGTGCCGGAGGCGTTCACGCGCGGCAGACCGTAGCTCAGGGTCGCGTCCATATGGAAGTGCGCGTCCACGAACGGCGGCGTGACCAGGCAGCCGGTGGCATCGAGCTCGCGCGCGCCCTGTGCCGCCAGGCGCGGTTCCAGCGCGGCGATGCGGCCGCCGGCGATGCCGATGTCGACGCCGGAGCGCCCGTCCGCCAAGGTGGCGTTGCGTATCACGAGGTCCATGCGGGGCTCCTGTCGGGGTATCGGTCCGATTGTAGCGGAGGCCGCCAGATTGCCGTGCTGCAATGCAGTGAAAAAGCTATCGTGCGAGCTATGCAGGCTCAGTAATCATGGCTACACTTGCATATATTGCATCGCAACATAACCCACTGAAAGGACGACTATGACCACGCTTCCTGAACAGATCACCGCAGCCGGGCGCGACCAGTTCCTGGCCCAGCTCGAATTCTTCGGCTCGCTGGCCGCGGCCGCCATCGAGAACACGCGCCAGCTGGCCGACGCGCAAATCTCCGCGGGCCGCGCCACCTTCGACCGCAGCGCGCAGGCCATGCGCCAGTTGATCGAGATGCCCGATGCGGGCCGCCTGCCCGGCGCCGGCTTCTCCACCGCCGGGGTCGACAACTGGATCGAATACAGCCGCGAGATTTTCACCCTGATGACCGGCATGGCGGTGCCACAGCGCGTGGCGCCGCCCGCACCGGCTCCGGCTCAGGCTCCGGCACTGGCCGCACCTCAGGAGGTGTACGAGGCGCCGTCCGCCGCGCCGCAGGCACCGGAACAGCCGCAGCCCGCGCACCAGCAATCCGCGCAGGCCGACGACAGCGGTACGGCCATCGCGCCCGCGCAGTTGCAGAAGATCGTCGATGCACCGGCCATCGGCCTGCCGCCAGCGGAGGGCGAGCTCACGCCCGTGGCCGACGCTGTGGCCAGAACCGTCGGTAAAAAACCGCTGGCGAAAAAGTAGTAGCGTCCTCACGCGGCGTCTTCAAAGGTAGTACATTAGCGGGCCACCGCCCTCCCGACGCGTCGGGGGCTGCGGTGGCCCGCGTGCGTTTCGAGCGCGTAAAAAACAA
Organism: Zemynaea arenosa; assembly: GCF_004614185.1. Lineage (GTDB taxonomy): Bacteria > Pseudomonadota > Gammaproteobacteria > Burkholderiales > Burkholderiaceae_D > Telluria > Telluria arenosa. The sequence continues at coordinate 2,087 of NZ_SPVF01000088.1, forward strand.
GCCCAGGACAGGAAAGACCGGCACATGACGTTAACAAGGCTGATCGGCGGATTTGTGGCGCGCAATTGGCGCGCGTATGCGGCGTCCGCCGTGATGCTGGTCGGCGTGGCGGTCTTCACGGTCTGGATCCCGCGCAAGGTGGGCAGCATGATCGACGCGCTGGCCGCGCACCGCCTGTCCGGCACGGACCTGCTGATCGAACTGGCCACGCTGATCGGCTTCGGCGTCGCGATCTACCTGCTGCGCGTGGGCTGGCGTCTGCGCCTGTATTCCGCGGCCTACATGCTGGGCGTCGAGCTGCGCACCAAGTTCTACCAGCGCCTCGGCGTGCAGGGCCCGGCCTTCTACCAGAAGCAGCGCACCGGCGACCTGATGGCGCTGGCCACCAACGACATCGACGCGATCGAGCAGGCCGCGGGCGAGGCGATGCTGGCGGGCTTTGACGGCACCCTCACGCTGCTGATGGTGCTGGGCGTGATGTTCCTCGGCGTGGACTGGCGGCTGACCCTCATCGCGCTGCTGCCCTTCCCTTTCATGGCGTGGGCCTTCAAGCGCATCTCGGGCCACATCCACGAGGCGCAGACCGATGCCCTCAAGCGCTTCTCGGCGCTGAACGACCATGTACAGGAGACCCTGTCCGGCGTGCGCACCCTGCGTGCGCTTGGCCTGGAACAGCGCAGCGCCGCTCAATTCAGCGAGCTAGCCGCCGGAGCCGCCGACGCCAGCCTGTCCGCCCAGACCTGGGAGGCAGCCTATGAACCGGCCGTCGGCCTGACCCTCGCCGCGGCGACTGCGCTGACGCTGGGTCTCGGCGGCTACCTGGTGTGGCAGGACCAGCTCACCATCGGCGCGCTGACCAGCTTCACCATGTACCTCGGGCAGCTGATCTGGCCCATGTTCGCGGCGGGCTGGGTGTTCGCGCTGGTGCAGCGCGGCCGCGCGGCGCTGGCCCGCCTGCAGCCGCTGCTGGACGCGCCGCTGACGGTGGACGACCATGGCACCCTGGCCGCCATCGTCCCCGGCCCGCTGCAGCTGCGCGAGGTGAGCTTCTCCTATCCCGGCCAGACCCTGCCCGCGCTCTCCGGCATCTCGCTCACCCTGCAGCCTGGCCAGACCCTCGGGCTGGTCGGCCCCACGGGCAGCGGCAAATCGACGCTGCTGCGCGTCCTGCTGCGCCAACTGACACCCCAGCAAGGCAGCGTGACCTGGGGCGGCCAGCCGCTGGACGCCTACACCCTGCACACACTGCGCGCCGCCATCAGCTGGGTGCCGCAGGAATCCTTCCTGTTCTCGGCACCCATCGCCGAGAACATCGCGCTCGGCAAGCCGGATGCCACGCGCGCCGAGATCGAACATGCCGCCGACATGGCCGCCATCCACGACGACATCCTGCGCTTTCCGCAGGGGTACGAGACGCCGGTGGGCGAACGCGGGATCACGCTCTCGGGCGGCCAGCGCCAGCGCGTGGCCATCGCGCGCGCCCTGCTGGCCGACAGCGATCTGCTGCTGCTCGACGATGCCCTTTCCGCCGTGGACACCGGCACCGAGACCCGCATCCTGGACCACCTGGAGGAGCTGCGCCGCGCGCGGCCCGAACGCGGCGCCATCATCGCCAGCCACCGCCTGTCCGGCGTGGTGGACGCGGACCTGATCGTGGTGCTCAAGGATGGCCACATCGCCGAAAGCGGCACTCACGATCAACTGCTTGCGCTGCAAGGCTGGTATGCCAGCCAGTGGCGCTACCAGCAACTGGAGGCCAGCCTTGACGCATCCTGAAGGACAGACCCACACCCTCAGCCGCGCCCAGTTCCGCCATGCCCTCGGCCTGCTGCGCCAGAAGGCCGAGCCGGACCGCGAGCACCTGTGGTGGGCGATCCTCGGCCTGGTGCTGGCAGCAGGGCTGGAAGTGCTCGGCCCCCTGCTGGGCAAGAAGCTGATCGACGAACATCTGCTGCCGCACGTGCTGGACTGGCCGCGCATGGCGCTGCTGCTGGGCGGCGTCCTGTTCATGGGCTGCGCCTCGTCCATGCTGCGCTTCTGGCAGCTGGTGCGCCTGTCCGGCCTCGCCATGCGCTCGGTGCAGCGCCTGCGCGAGGACGTGTACAGCCACGTGCTCAAGCTGCCCATGGCCTTCTTCGACCGCGCCATCACTGGCCAGCTGGTGAGCCGCGTGACCAACGACACCGAGGCCGTCAAGACCCTCTACATCCAGGTGCTGTTCGTGATGCTCGACAGCGGCATCGTGCTGCTCGGGACCTCGATCGCGATGGCGTGGCTGGACTGGCACCTGATGCTGCTGGTGCTCGCGCTGGTGCCGGCAGTCCTGGGCATCGTGTGGCTGTACCAGCGCCTGTCAGCACCGGCGGTGACCAAGGCGCGCCACCTGCGCAGCGAGATCAATGCGCAGATGGCGGAGTCGATCGGTGGCATGAGCGTCCTGCAGTCGAATAACGCGCAGGGCCGCTTCGCCACCCGCTTCGCCAAGACCAATGCGGCCCAGTACACGGCCCGTGTGGCCGAACTGCGTGCCAACGCCCTGCTGCTGCGGCCTGCGCTGGACCTGCTCAACGTGGTCCTGCTCGCGCTGGTGATCTACTTCTTCGGCCGCTCCGCCATGAGCGCGGTGGAGGTGGGCGTGCTGTATGCCTTCATCAGCTACATCGCCCGCGTGATCGAGCCGATGATCCAGATTACGATGCAGTTCAGCGGCCTGCAGCAGGCCGTGGTTGCAACCTCGCGCGTGGCCGCGCTGCTGGACGAAGACCAGGCAGTGGAGCACAGCGCCGCCGCGCGCGGCCGCCTGGCCACGCAGCCGGGCGTGCCCGCGGTACGCATCCGCGGCCTCGATTTCGAATACGTGCCGGGCCAGCCGGTGCTCAGGCACCTTGACCTGGAGATCGCGCAGGGCGCCTTCTACGGCATCGTGGGCCACACCGGCAGCGGCAAATCCACCCTGCTCTCGCTGCTGCTGCGCTACTACCCGGCCGCGCCGGAAGCGATCGAGCTGTATGGCCACCGGCTGGCGGACATCGGCAACGCGCAGTTCCGCGCCGAGGTCGGGCTGGTGCCGCAGGACCCGTTCCTGCTGGCGGCATCGGCGCGCGAGAACATCGACATGGGCCGCGGCCTGCCGCAGGCGGCGCTCGAAGCCGCCGCGCGCGCAGCGCATGCGCACGACTTCATCCTGGCACTCGAACATGGGTACGACACCGCGCTCGGCGAAGGCGGTTCGCGCCTGTCCACGGGCCAGAAGCAGCTGATCGCCATCGCCCGCGCGCTGGCCGGGCAGCCGCGCATCCTGCTGCTGGACGAAGCCACCTCGCACATCGACTCGCAAACGGAGCAGATCGTGCAGACCGCACTCGATGAACTGCGCGGCAGCGTCACCATCATCGCGATCGCGCACCGCCTGTCGACCATCCGCGACGCCGATCGCATCGTGGTCCTCAATCACGGCCGCATCGAGGAAACCGGCAGTCACGAGGAGCTGATGACTATCGATGGCGGCCTATACCAGCGCTTATACCTTCTGCAACAGATTGTTGTCTGAGCGCGCAGGGATAGTGGCGCACGGCCAACATACTTGTTAAGTTTCCGTGAAATTCCGCCTTTGCGAAACGGATTTAGAGGCTGGCTTCGGTAGAATCTTCCGTCAACCGAGCTTTCCACTCTGCAACAACTATATAATCGGGCGAGGCCGTTTCCTTCACGGCCCACGGAAAAAACCAGGACACAGGAACAGGCAGGAATGAGATCCCGTAAGCCGGTACGCCGCATCGCCAGCGTACTGATTGCCTCCCTTTTCGTGACTGCACCCCTGGTCCAGGCCGAGGTCTCCGCCTCCGCGCCGGCGGCGCTGAACGCGGCCCAGCCGTCCTCCGCGCTCGCGGACCGGGTGTTCGAGATTCGCGAACTCGCCCGTTATGTGCCCGGGAAGGCAGAGCGCCAATTGCTGCCGCTGGCCGATGAGGCCAAGGCCGCGGGCACCCGCCAGTACGCCGAATTCCTGTTCGTCAAAGCCCTGATCCGCCAGTACCTTGGCCATCCGCTGGAAGCGGTCGCCATCGCCGACGACGTGATCAAGATGGGGCGCGAGCAGCGCGACACCATTGCGCTCATCAAGGGCCAGCTGGCCAAGTCCTACGCGCTGTACGACCTCAATCAGCTCAAGGCGTCGCACGAGCTGGTGTGGGACGCCGAGAAGCTGGTCGCGGGCACCGGTGACCTCAAGCTGCGGGTCACGGTGCTGACCAATTCCGGCCAGGCGTACGCCGAGGATGGCAACTTCCCGGCGGCGCTGGGCAAGATGCAGGATGCGCTCGCGCTCGCGCGCCAGACCGGCGATGCCATCACCCAGGTCATGGTGCTGCGCGCCCTGGCCGTGCTGTACGACCAGACCAAGGAATACCAGAAAGGGTTCGAAGCACTCGACGAAGCGGTCGTGCTCGCCGCGCAGACCGGGTCGCTGGGCCGCATGGCCACGCTCAAGACCACCGAGTACGGGCTGGCGATCGACAGCAACCAGCCGAAGCGCGCGCTCAAGGCGCTGCTTGACGGGCTGGCCTTCGAGCGCCGCATCGGCGCCGACGCCATGGTCGCCGAGACCCTGGTCAACCTGTCGGACCTGTACCTCAAGGAGCGCAATTATCCGAAGGTGCTGGAGTACGCGCAGCAGGCCATCGACCTGGCGCGCAAGCATAACGACCCGGCCACGGAAGCCACGGGCCGCATCAACATCGGCCAGGCCCTGCTGGCCACCGGCCACGTGGCCGAGGGCAAACGCAGCTTCGAAGCGGGGCTGAAGGCCTACGAACAGAATGGCGACAAGCCGGAGCTCCAGAGCGTCCTGATGGAATATGGCTCGGCACTGGAGCAGGCGGGCGATTTCCAGGGTGCGGTCAAGGCCTACCACCGCGAACGCGATCTCTCCAACGAGCTGTTTGAAAAACGGCGCCAGAAGGCGCTGGTGGACATGCAGGTCAAGTACGAGGCCGTGGCCAAGCAGAAGCAGATCGAGCTGCTGAAGCGCGAGAACGATGTGAAGTCCTCGGAGCTCGACAACCGCCGCCTGCAGCAGCGCGTGTGGTGGCTGCTGGCCGTGGTGTTCGCGCTGGCCGCGGTCATCGTCGGCCTCCTGTACCGCAAGGTGCGGCATGCCAACGCGCAGCTGGAGGTGAAGAACCAGGAGCTCAAGCAGCAAAGCTCGCGCGATCCGCTCACGGCGCTGTACAACCGCCGCCACTTCCAGGACTTCATGCGCAGCCACGTGCCGTCCGAGAAGCGCGGAGCGGGGACCACCGGCGAAGAGGTGGTCGGCGCGCTGTTCCTGCTGGACGTGGACCACTTCAAGCACGTCAACGATACCTACGGCCACGCGGCCGGTGACGCGGTGCTGCGCATGATCGCGGAGAATCTGCGCGAGATCCTGCGCGAGACCGACATGATCGTGCGCTGGGGCGGCGAGGAGTTCCTGGCCTTCCTGCCGGCGATTCCGCGCAGCGGGCTGGAAGAAGTCGCGCGCCGCATCCTGGCGGGAATTTCGTCGCACACGGTGGAGTACCAGGACACCCGCCTGTCTGTGAACGTCTCCGTCGGCTTCGCCCCGTTCCCGCTGGTGCCGGGCGGGCAATCGATCCCGTGGGAGCGTGCGGTCAACCTGGTCGACATGGCGCTGTACCTGGCCAAGGCGCATGGGCGCAATCGCGCCTACGGCGTGCGCGGGTTCCCGAAGTACGGCCCGGAGGCGCTGACGGCGGTCGAACAGGATCTCGAGAAGGCGTGGCGCAACGGCTACGTCGACCTGTCCATCGTGCTCGGCGGGTGGCCGGACAAGCCGTCGCTGTCGGCGGCGACCACGCAGGCCGCCTGATTCACATCCCCTTCCGCTGACCTAAGCGCGTTGGCCGCCGGCCCGGCCGGCGCCGCGCGCGGCGGCCTCTCATTCGCAGTGGTCGCCGATCCAGTCGGCACCGCTCGCGAGACAGCGTTCCATCGACTGTTGCTGGTACTCGGCGCTGATGCGCAGGGTGCGGCATTCCTGCGGCACCGGGTCCATCATCGTGATGCAGACGTCCATGCGGTTGATGGCGGTGCGGTAGTTCCCGTTGGCGATTGCGCGGCGCGCTTCCAGGATCAGGGTGCGGGCGGATTGGGAGGATGAGGCCTGCGCGGGCGGCGTGGTCGCAGCGCTGCGACCCGCGCTGTCGGCAGCGCGCTGGCCTGCTTCTGCCCGAGTCGCGGCGCCTGGGCTCATGACGTCCATGGCGCGCTGGCCGTTGTAGGGCGTGGCCGCGCCGCGCGCCGCGGTAT
>NZ_SPVF01000079.1 GCF_004614185.1 Zemynaea arenosa
CCTGCGCCGCGCCGCTGGCGCAGGCCACCAGCGCCGCGGTCAGGAACAGGGCCCTCATGCCATGAACGCGCCCGGCACCGGCGCCTCGCCCAGAGCCTGCCGCAGCACCGCCCAGTGCATTGCCTCGTCGCCCAGGATGCTGGCCGCGGCCTTGGCCAGGTCGCGATTGCCGAACAGCGGCACCGCGCCGAGGTAGGCGCTGACCGCCCCCTGTTCCAGCGACGCCGCGAAGCGCAGCACGTCGGTCTGGTTCTTCAGCTTCTCGACCGGGAAGCTGTATTTGGCCTTGGCCGCCACCGGCTTGCCACCCAGCTTGACGATGGTCTTGGACAGCACCTCCGCATGCTCCTTGTGATGGCCCTGGAAGGTGCGCGCCAGATCCAGCACCGGCTTTTGCAGCAGGCCGCTCTCCGCGCCGACCTGGTAGGCCGCAATCGCCTCCAGCTCCGCGCCCAGCGCCGTATTCAGGATGCGCACATCGTCCGCACTGCCGCTGGCCGCATTGTCCGCCGCCAGCGCGTCGCGCCCGGCCAGCAGGGCCACAGCGGCGCCGGACAAGGCCAGCCCGGAGGTGCCGAGAAAGCCGCGGCGGGTGAGGGAAGGGAAGTCGTTCATGGTGTCTCCTTGGGTGAGTAAATCATTTGGGCAAAGCGCTGCCCGTCCGGCGTACCTTGTGGCGCGCCGGTGAGTGGTGAGGCTTGGGTAGTTATGCGGTGACGGTCAGGTGTCCGCGTCATCCCGCGCGGTGGGCATCCGTGCAAGCACGCCCACCACGATGCGGTCGCAGCGCGCCCCATCGAAACCGAAGGCCGAATCCAGCGCGTGATCGAACTCGCGCGCCAGTGCCTCGCGCAGCAGCGCGCGGGCGCGGAAGTGGCGGCTGCGCACCGTCGCTTCGGGCAGATTCAGGGCCGCCGCGGTCTCCTCGACCGTGTATTCCTCCACCGCACGCAGCACGAACACGGTGCGGAAGCTATCCGGCAGCGCGTCGATGTTCGCCTCGATCAGGCGGCGCGCTTCATTGCGCAGGGCAGCCTGCTCCGGCTGTTCGGGGGTGTCGGCGGTGGCGTCGGGCATGATGGTCTTGTCCTGGTCGTCCAGGGCCTGCGGTCCGATGGGCAGGATCTCCGCGCGGCGCTGGGACTTGCGCAGGCGGCCGGTCGCCTCGTTGATGACGATGCGCGTCAGCCAGGTGCCCAGGCTCGCGGCGCCGCGGAAGTCCAGCAGGTGGCGGTAGACCAGCAGGTAGGACTCCTGCAGCACGTCCTCCGCTTCCGCGTCGTCCCGCACGATGCTGCGCGCGGTGCGGTACAGGGCCCGGTTATGACGCCGCATCAGGCTTTCGAAGGCGCGGTGGTCGCCGTGGGCGGCCAGGTGCGCGAGGTCGGCGTCGGACTGGTGGGCGTGCGGCTGCGGGTCGTAGGCGTGCATGGCTCGGTGCTGATTTTCTGGTTTGTCGGGCTTTTTCGGTCTCTCTGTGGCATTGGATGCCGCGAATGCGCGATCCGTTCCCGGCAGGGTGTCCACTATAATTCGTCTTTTATTTTGAGCACGCCAAATGGCCATCCGCCTGATCGTCGGCCTGGGCAACCCCGGCCCCGAGTACGAACAAACCCGCCACAACGCCGGCTTCTGGCTGGTCGATAACCTGGCCAATTCGCTGCCGGGCTGCCGTCTGCAGCGCGAGTCCCGCTTCAACGCCCTGGCGGGCAAGTGCCACATCGGCGGCAAGGAAGTGTGGCTGCTGGAACCGCAGACCTACATGAACCGGTCCGGCCAGTCGGTCGGCGGTCTGGCGCGTTTCTTCAAGATCGCGCCGGACGAGATCCTGGTGGTGCACGATGAGCTGGACCTGCCGCCGGGTTCCGTCAAGATGAAGAAGGGCGGCTCGGCCGCGGGCCACAACGGCCTGAAAGACATCAGCGCGGCGCTGGGCACGCAGGACTACTGGCGCCTGCGCATTGGCATCGGCCACCCGCGCACGCTCAACCTCCAGCAGGGTGTGGCCGATTTCGTGCTGCACCGCCCGCGCCGCGAGGAGCAGGACCTGATCGAGGAGTGCATCGAGAAGGCCCTGCGCATCATCCCGCTCATGGTCGACGGGAAGACCACCGAGGCCACGCAGCAGCTGCACTCCGCGTGAGCGGGCACCGCATCCGCACGCTGCGGCCGGATGACGCGGACCGGCTGCTGCGGTTCGAGGCAGAGAACCGCGGCTGGTTCGAGCAGCACATCGAACCGCGCGGGGACGCGTTCTATTCACAGGACGGCGTGCGAGCGCACATCGCGCAGTTCCTGGACGCGCATGCGCAGGGGCGCATGCATCCCTGCGTGCTCGTGGATACGGAAGGCGCCATCCTCGGGCGCGCCAATCTGAAGGACATCGACCGGCAAGCCGGAACAGCGGAAGTGGGCTATCGCATCGCCGCGGCCTGCGTGGGCAGGGGCATGGCGACGGAAGCGCTGCGGCACCTGATTGCGCTCGCGCGCTCGGACTGGCAGCTCAAGCAGCTGTGCGCCTATGTACTACCCGCTAACGCCGCCTCCGCCCGCGTGCTCGAAAAGTGCGGCTTCCGGCGCGAGGCCTACACTGTGCCTGCCCGCGAGGTGGCCCGCTTTACGCTGGCGCTGCGCGCGCTGTGACCGACGTTCAGTCGTAGTGCTTGTAGACCGTCGCGCGGCCGGACTTGTCAACGGCCAGCACGTCGAACGCATCATGGCGCGGGCCTTCCATGCCCGGTGAACCCATCGGCATGCCCGGCACGGCGAGGCCTTTGACGGCGGCCGGCTTCGTGGCCAGCAGGCGCTTGATGTCGGCCGCGGGCACGTGGCCCTCGATGGTGTAGCCCTGCACGGTGGCGGTGTGGCAGGAGCCATAGGCGTCCGGCATGCCGCGCGAGGCGCGCACGGCCGACGGATCCTCGACTTCATGCACGTTCACCTTCAGCCCATTCGTCTGCAAGTGCTTGACCCACTCCTTGCAGCAGCCGCAGGTCGGCGATTTGAAGACTTCAAGCACCGGCGCGGCCGCGCTGGCGATCAGGGGCAAGCCGCACATGAGGGCGGCCAGGGTACGGGAAAATCGGATAGTCATGATGATGGTCCGGAGAGCGCGGCCTCGCGCCGCCAGCCCATTCTAGCAGAGCCCCGCGCGGGCGGAACCGCCCAGCAGCGCCGCGTTATCGGTGCCATAATTTTGTGATGAATGCACTCGAATTCCATGCCGGGCCGCGCGCCCTGGAGCACATCCGCCAGCACGGCCTGCGCGCGCGGGACGTGGCCGTCATCCCCGCCGCCGCGGGCGGGCCGAAAGGGCTGATCTTCCAGGCGCTGGACCAGTGGCTGTTCTCAGAATGGCTGCCCGCCGCGCCGCGCGAGCGCACCCTGATCGGCTCTTCCATCGGCGCCTGGCGCATGGCTGCCGCCTGCCAGCGCGACCCGGTCGCCGCCTTCAAGCGCCTGGGTGATTTGTATGCGGGCCAGCGCTACGACGACCCCAAGCCCACGCCCAGGCAAATCGACGATGTCTGCCGCAAGCTGCTGGCCGACTTCGTGACCGGGCATGAAGAAGACATCCTTGCGCACCCGCACTATCGCATGCATTTGCTGACCGACCGCGGACGTGGCGCCCTTGCCGCTCCGCGCCACCGCAAGGACGAGATGCGCGGTTTCGCCAGCGCCGCCCTGCGCAACATCGCCGCCCGTGCGCATCTCGCGCCACTGCTGGAGCGCGTAGTGATGGGCGACGTGCGCGATCCGCTGCCCTGGCTGCGCGAACCGTGGGACGTGTTCACCACCCACTTCGTGCGCCTCACGCCGCGCAACCTGCCGGACGCGCTGCTCGCTTCCGGCACGCTCCCGCTGATCATGCAGGCCATTCAGCATCTGGACGAAGCGCCGCCGGGCAGCTACTGGGACGGCGGCATCCTCGATTACCACCTCGCGCTGCCGTACGCGCGCCTGCACAGCGACGACCTGGTGCTGTACCCCCACTTCACGTCCGGCATCGTGCCCGGGTGGCTGGACAAGTCGCTGCCGTGGCGCCGCGCGCACAAGGGACCGAACCGCGGCTGGCTGGACAACGTTCTGGTGGTGGCGCCGTCGCGCAAGTTCCTGCGCACGCTCCCGCGCGGCAAACTGCCGGACCGGAAGGACTTCCAGCACTACGGGCTGGATCACGACGAGCGCATTCGCCAATGGCAGAAGGCGATTTCGCAGGCGCAGGCCCTGCGCGACGATTTCGCGGCGTTTGCGGAGCGGCCGGATATTGCGCGCATCCGGGCCATGTGATGCGTTCTAGGCTGGGCGCGGCCCGCGCTCCGTCAGCAGCTGGCCGAGCATCGCGCCCAGGCGCAGGTCCTCCGCGTGGCCAAGGCGGCGCAGGCGCAGGCGGCCCGCGTGGTCAAACAGGACGATGGTCGGCGTTCCGCCCAGCTGCCAGGCGCGCATGGTCTGCGGGACCGGGTGGCCCTCGGTCGGCGTATCGATGGCGATGGGGAAGGTGAGCCGCTGTTCGGCCACGAAGCGGCGCAGCTGGTCCGGATCCGCCGCCGCGTGGTTCTCGAACACGCAGTGCAGGCCGAGCACCGTCACTTCCTCAGGCTTGAAGGCATCGTGCACGCGCTGCGCCTGCGGCAGCGCCGTGACGATGCAACCCTGGCAGTGCATCTGGAAGGCCACCACCATCACGACGCGGCCGCGCAGATCGGCCAGGCGCGGCGGCTCGGTCACGTTAAGCCATTCGCTGACGTCCAGTTCCATGCGGCCTCCCGCTGCCAAAAGCACAAGTATGCACCGAGTTTGCACCGCACTGGGCGTATGTGCAGGCTGCTGGCCACGCCACCAGTGGAGTACAATGCAGGGTTTAGCGAATTCTCCCTGAAGGTCCCCCCATGAGTCTCAAATGCGGCATCGTTGGCCTGCCCAACGTCGGCAAGTCCACCCTGTTCAACGCCCTGACCAAGGCCGGCATCCCGGCTGAAAACTACCCGTTCTGCACCATCGAGCCGAACGTCGGCGTGGTCGAGGTGCCCGATCCGCGCCTGAACCAGCTCGCGGAGATCGTCAAGCCGGAGCGCATCGTCAATGCGATCGTGGAATTCGTGGACATTGCGGGCCTGGTGGCCGGCGCCTCCAACGGCGAAGGCCTGGGCAACCAGTTCCTCGCCCACATCCGCGAGACCGACGCCATCGTCAACGTGGTGCGCTGCTTCGAGGACGAGAACGTGGTGCACGTGGCGGGCAAGGTGAGCCCGATCGACGACATCACCGTGATCCAGACCGAACTCGCGCTGGCCGACATGGGCACCGTCGAGAAGACCATCCACCGCGAGCAGAAGAAAGCCCGCTCGGGCGACAAGGAAGCCGCCAAGCTGGTGGCCCTGCTCGAGAAGATCCTGCCCGCACTGAACGACGCCAAGCCGGTGCGCGCGCTCGGCCTGTCGGCGGAAGAGATGGAGCTGGTCAAGCCGCTGTGCCTCATCACCGCCAAGCCGGCGATGTACGTGGCCAACGTCTCGGACACCGGCTTTACCAACAATCCGCTGCTGGACCAGCTGACCGAATACGCGAACGCGCAGAACGCGCCGATCGTCGCCATCTGCGCGGCCATCGAAGCGGAGATCGCGGACCTGGACGATGAGGACAAGGGCGCCTTCCTGGCCGACATGGGCATGGACGAGCCGGGCCTGGACCGCCTAATCCGCGCCGGCTTCAAGCTGCTTGGCCTGCAGACCTACTTCACCGCGGGCGTGAAGGAAGTGCGCGCATGGACGGTGCCGATCGGCGCCACCGCGCCGCAGGCCGCGGGCGTGATCCACACCGACTTCGAGCGCGGCTTCATCCGCGCCCAGACCATTTCGTTCGACGACTACATCCAGTACAAGGGCGAGACCGGCGCGAAGGAAGCGGGCAAGATGCGCGCCGAGGGCAAGGACTACATCGTCAAGGATGGCGATGTGCTGAACTTCCTGTTCAACGTCTGACCGCCTGCGCGTCATCGAGCCCCGCGTGCCGGCCAGGCAGCGGGGCTTTTTTGCGGCCGCATGCAGCGCGGCCGAGTCCAACCTAGAATGCTGGCATGGTCATCGTTGAAGAACTGATTGTGTATCCCGTCAAATCCTGCGCCGGACTCGCCGTCGAGGAGGCGGTGGTGACGCGGGACGGGCTGGCCGTTGGCGGCATCGGCGACCGCGAATGGATGCTGGTGCGGGAGGACGGCAGCTTCCTCACGCAGCGGGAGGCGCCGTTGATGGCACTGGTGCGGCCCACGCTGGCCGCCGATGCGCTCATCTTGCATGCGCCGGAGATGCCGCCGCTGGCGCTGCCGCTGCGGTACGGCGCGGACCTTGCGACGCGCAGCGTGCAGCTGTGGGACGACGGCCTGCAAGGCGCTGACTGCGGTGACGCAGCAGCGGCCTGGTTCAGCACCGCCATCGGCGTGACGTGCCGCGTGGTGCGCTTCCTGCCGGACGTGGTCCGGCCGACCAGCACCAAGTGGACCGGCGGCCTGGCCGCCTCCTCCAAGTTCGCCGATGCCTATCCGATCCTGCTGGTCGGCCGTGCTTCGCTCGATGACCTGAACGACAAGCTGCGCGCCGCTGGCCGCGATTCGCTGCCGATGAACCGCTTCCGTCCCAACATTGTGGTCGGCGGGATCGAAGCCTTCGATGAGGACTACACCGCTACCTTTACCGTCGGTGCGCTGGAGCTGCGGCCCGTGAAACCGTGCCCGCGCTGTCCGATTCCGTCCATCGACCAGGCCACCGGCATCCCCGGGCCGGACCCGCTCGACATCCTGCGCACTTACCGCACCAAGCCGCAGATGGAGGACGCGATCTGCTTCGGCATGAACGTCATCGTCGCTGCAGGTGCGGGCACGGTGCTGCGCGTGGGCCAGCCACTGGAGCCGGAACTGGCCTTCTGACCGGCCCTGCAGCCCTTGCAGCATGGGCGCGACATTCTGTGAGTTTTGGTAGGCAAGACCAAAAACTTGGCGTAATGTTGCGTGTATTGCTGAAAATCAAAAAAGCTTTGCGTTTTTGTTAAGGGATGTCATGGATGGCGGCAGCGCTCTGGCGGAAGACCTGAAGGCGGAGAACGTTCGCCTGCGGTCCCAACTGGCCTACCTGATCGAGCAGGCCGAACACAACCACGAAATCATGTGCCGGCACCAGGCGTTCGATCTGGAGATCGTCGGCTCGTCGGGCTTCCCGGAGCTGGTCAGCACCATCTTCCGCACCTTGCCCGTGATTTCGGAGCTCGACGCCGTCACGCTGTCGCTGATCGACGTCGATGCCGACATCCACACGGTGATGAACAAGCTGGGCGTCGATTTCGACGCTTTCCCCAACCTGATTTTCGTGGACAGCGAAGCGGCACTGCCGTTCGCGCGCGCGCCGGGCGCGGTGCCCAAGCCCATGCTCGGCCCCTACGACAGCGAAGCGCACGCGGACCTGTTCCCGAATCCGCCGCCCGGCATGGAGAGCGTGGCCCTGGTGCCGCTGCTGCGCAACCGGCGGCTGATCGGCAGCCTGAATCTCGGCAGCGTGCACCTAGCGCGCTTCACCGAGGCGATGGGGACGGACTTTGTCGAGCATATGGGCTCGATCATTGCGATCTGCCTGGAGAACACCATCTCCAACGAGATGCTCAAGTACATTGGGCTGACCGATTCGCTGACCGGCGTGTACAACCGCCGCTACATCGACCGCCGCCTGCTGGAGGAGATCGCGCGGGCGCGGCGCCAGTCGTACCGGATGTCGTGCATGTACATCGACCTCGATCACTTCAAGCACGTGAACGATAGCGTCGGCCACCAGGGCGGCGACGAAGTGCTGCGCGAAGTGGCGGGCCGCATCAAGGACGAGCTGCGCCTGTCGGATGCGCTGGGCCGCTTCGGCGGCGAAGAGTTCGTGGTGCTGCTGATCGACGCAGACCTCGATAGCGCGACCCACGTCGGCCACCGCATCCGCAACAGCGTGGCCAGCGCGCCGGTCACGCTGGCGAACGGCTACAAGGTGCCGGTCACGGTGTCCATCGGCGTGGCCACCCTGAGCGACTTTGACCGCGAAAGCCCGATCGAAGCCGCCGCCCAGCAGCTGCTGGCGCGCGCCGACGCCGCCCTGTACCGCGCCAAGGAATCCGGCCGCAACCGCGTCGTCTCCCTCGACTGACCACCCCTTCCACCGCCCCGCCTTGCACCACCTCAACCCCGGGGTCAGGCCTGCTTCTCATAGAGGGGGTCAGACCCCGGCCGGTTGTCCACAGCCCGCTTCATTCGCAGATTCAGTTATCCACAGGGCCGGGGTCTGACCCCACCTGAAAGGGCTGAGGCCTGACCCCGTACATGGACGCCCCCGGTTTGCCAAGGTCTCATTTGA
>NZ_SPVF01000051.1 GCF_004614185.1 Zemynaea arenosa
GGACAGCGCCGCATGCGGCGCTGTCCGCGCAGGCGTCGGCCAGTGGGAGCGGGCCGGGTGACGCCGCCGGTCCCCCAGCGCGCTCTGCGCTGGGGCCAATCGTCACCATGCCGTTCGACCTGGAGCGCGCGCCGGATGCCGCCGACTGGCCGTTCGCGCCCGGCCGCTTCGCGGGCATCGTGGTCACCAACTATCTGCACCGCCCCCTGTTCCCCAAGCTCCTGCAAGCCCTGCGCCCCGACGGCCTCCTGATCTACGACACCTTCGCCCTCGGGAACGAAGCCTTCGGCAAACCGTCCAACCCCAACTTCCTGCTGGCCGATGGCGAATTGCTCACGCTGACAGCAGGCCTGCGCCCCATCGCCTACGAGCACGGCTACACGTCCCAGCCGAAGCCCGCGCTGGTGCAGCGCCTGTGCGCCGCCGGGCCCGCTTTTGCCCGCGAAAACGCGGATTTAAGCGGGCACTAAGCCGAGAAAGCTGCCAAGAATGAACCATAGCCCCTGCCCATCGGCTACAATCAGGACTTTGACCTTACCCCGGAAACCGTAGAAATATGATTAAGGGCAGCATTGTCGCCATCGTCACTCCGATGCAGGAAGATGGCTCCCTCGACTTCGCCGGGCTGCGCAAGCTGATCGACTGGCACATCGCGGAAGGCACCGACAGCATCGTCATCGTCGGCACCACCGGCGAGTCGCCGACCGTCACGGTGGAGGAGCACTGCGAGCTGATCAAGGTCGCCGTCGAACACACCGCCAAGCGTATCCCGATCATCGCGGGCAGCGGCGGCAATTCGACCGCCGAAGCCATCAAGCTGACCGAGTACGCCAAGCAGGTCGGCGCGGACGCCTCGCTGCAAGTGGTCCCTTACTACAATCGCCCGACCCAGGAAGGCATGTACCAGCACTTCAAGGCCATCGCCGAAGCGGTGGACCTGCCGGTGATCCTGTACAACGTGCCGGGCCGCACCGTGGCCGACATGAGCAACGAGACCATCGCCCGCCTGGCGCAGGTGAAGGGCATCGTCGGCGTGAAGGACGCGACCGGCAACATCGGCCGCGGCATCGAGCTGATCAAGATGGTGCCGAAAGAGTTTGCGGTCTATTCCGGCGACGACGCCAGCGCGCTGGCCCTGATGCTGGTCGGCGGCGCCGGCAACATCTCGGTCACCGCCAACATCGCGCCGAAGATCATGGCGCAGATGTGCCAGGCCGCGCTGGCCGGCGACATTGCCCGCGCCGTGGCACTGAACAACTCCGTGTACGCGCTGCACACCAAGCTCTTCATCGAACCGAACCCGGTCCCGGTGAAGTGGGCCATGGCCCAGCTGGGCATGATCCCGGCCGGCATCCGCCTGCCGCTGGTGCCGCTCTCGGCCTCCTGTCACGACACCGTCCGCGGCGCCCTGCGCGATGCGGGCGTTCTTCAATAAGCCTGGGTTCCCCGCGCTCCAACCGTTTCGAACATGACTATCCGTATCACTTCTGTTCCGGCCCGTACCCTCGTTCTCACCGCACTGGCGGCCAGCCTGGCCGGCTGCGGCATGATCAGCAGCATCATCGACGCCGACAAGGTCGACTACAAGGCCGCGCGCAAGCAGCAGGGCCTGGAGGTACCGCCCGACCTGACCCAGCTGGCCAAGGACAACCGCTACGCCGTCCCGGACGGCAAGGGCGTGGCCACCGCGTCCAGCCTGCAGCAGCAGCCGGGCGCCACGGCGCCGGTGGCGGCGGGCGACCAGGTTGGCCAGGTCAACACCCCGAACGTGCGGATCGAGAAGGCGGGCAGCCAGCGCTGGCTGGTGGTGCGCGCCACGCCCGAGACGCTGTGGCCGGTGCTCAAGGAATTCTGGCATGACAACGGCTTCAACCTGGCCGTGGAAGACCAGAAGACCGGCGTGCTGGAAACCGAGTGGAACGAGAACCGCGCCAAGCTGCCGCAGGACTTCATCCGCAACACGGTGGGCAAGGTGTTCGACGGCCTGTACTCGACCGGCGAGCGGGACAAGTACCGCACGCGCCTGGAGCGCAATGCCGACGGCACCACCGAAGTGTTCATCTCGCACCGCGGCGTGGAAGAGGTCTATTCCGGCCCGCAGAAGGAAACCACTGTGTGGCAGCCGCGCGCGACCGATCCGGGCCTGGAAGCGATCTTCCTGACCCGCCTGATGGCGCGCCTGGAAAACCGCGACGTGAAGGAAGTGCGGCCGGTGGCGCAGACCGCGCTCAACGCGCCGGCTGTGCTGCACGCCAAGCTGGTGGGCGATGCGGTGGAAGTGGACGAGGGCTACGACCGCGCCTGGCGCCGCGTTGGCCTGGCGCTGGACCGCAAGGGCTTCACCGTCGAGGACCGCGACCGGGTGCAGGGCGTGTACTTCGTGCGCTATGTCGATCCGGAAGGCGTCAAGAAGGACGGCTTCTTCAGCAAGATCTTCGGCGACTCGGACAAGGACAAGCAGGCGCAGCGGTACCGCGTGCAGGTCAAGGCAGAGGCCGGTGCGTCGGTCAGCCGCGTGACGGTGCTCGATGCGGAAGGCAAGCCGGAGAAGGGCCCGACCGGCGCCAAGATCCTGAACCTGCTGACGGACGAACTGAAGTAAGCGTCGACCGCTCAACAAAAAACCGGCTTCGGCCGGTTTTTTGTTGCCCGCGCGCCGGGCTCTCGCGCTAGGCGGCGGGCGCAAAAGACCGCGCATACGCCCGCGGGCTGAGCCAACCGTCAGACGGAAACAAACCGGCTCCCAGGCCCGCTTTCCATCAAACCCTCAGACGTAAAAAAGCCGGCCCGCAGGCCGGCTTTTCTATCAAACCAAAGCTGATTAGTGCTTGGCAGCGGAAGCAGCTTCCGAAGCAGCCGAAGCAGCAGCCGATGCAGCCGAAGCAGCAGCGGAAGCAGCCGAAGCGGCGTTCGAAGCAGCAGCAGCGGCAGCGTCAGCAGCCGGAGCAGCCGGAGCCATGGTCGCGTCAGCAGCCGGTGCGGTGGTAGCAGCCGGTGCGGTTGCTTCCGGAGCGGCCACAGGAGCCGGTGCCGGAGCTTCTTCTTTCTTGCTGCAAGCAGCCAGAGCAACAGCCAGCAGGGAAACGATCAGCAGAGATTTTTTCATGGGTTTTCCTTAGTTAATTCAACAAAAAGCTGCGATGAATAATTACCGGTAATTATCGCTCGACAATCTAGGAATCTTCTGTTTTGCTTTCGACCAGGAACGCGAGTGCCTGGAAGATAACGGAAACTTCCTAACCCGATATTATAGACAAATTTGGGTTATCGCAATAGCACGAAATGCAGTGCGCGAGCGATTTTGCGATTTAGCAACAAAAGTGTGCGGTAGCGCACGGACGAAAAATTTTGTTCAGGTGTAGGCCGGAGGTGCCGCCGAATGTTCTACGGGCAAGACGCTCACAGGCCGGTGGTTGTCGGGTGCAGGGTCGGCGCCGATTCGGCCCACAGCGCGTCGAAACGCTCCTGGCTGAGATCGGCCGCGCCAGCGGTGCCGAAGGCCGCTTCGCCGCGCATGTGGTCACAATGAAAACGGCGCACGATGTGGACCCGGTCCCCGATGCAGAACGAATCGGTCAGCTGCTGCAGGTTGCGCGGCGTGGCCCGGCACTCGATGCGGTGGTTGTAGTCCTTCAGCAGGCGCACGAAGCGCGGGTAGTCGCGCTCGATCAGCGCGGGCCGGTGCAGGGCCAGCTTGAGCAGGCCGCCCTCGTGCAGGAAGCGGCGCAGCAGCGCATCCACGTCCGACGCACCGAGCGGGAACACGGCGAAGTCCGGATCGAACATCTGCAGCGTCGCGCGCGAGCGCAGCAGCAGCTCGCGCCACAGGGCCTCGAACTCCATGTGCGATGCGAACTTGACCACCCGTGATTCGGTTTCCATTCCGCCTCCTCAGTTGCGTGCGCGCGGGCCAGGCCGCGCCGTCAGGCCAGCTCCAGCCAGCCGTCGCTGTACCAGGTGTAGAGCGCATCGGCCACGTCCTCGGAGGCCGCGGCGACCTGCGCGCCATCGAGCCTGCGGGCGTTGGCCAGCGCCTCCAGCGCCGGCTTGTCGGCGCGGCCTGCGGCGAACGATTCGCCGTTGATGAAGACATTGCGGCCGCGGTACAGCATCAGCGTCTTGCGCGACAGCGCCACGCCCTTCTTGCGCGCCGCTTCCATGAAGCGGCCCACGGTGAGACGCTTCTCGGGCGGCGTGAAGAACACGTTGTGCTTCGGCTCCGACAGGTACTCGCCGAGGAAGATGGCGACATCGTCTTCGGTGAAGCGCACCTTGTTCAGTTCATCGGCGATCGTCTCCAGCATCGCCTTCGGGATCTCGGCCGGGTTCTTCGCCGGCGCGAGGTCCGGGTCCGCATAGCGGCCGGGCAGGTCGATCGAGTCGGCCATGAACTGCAGGAAGTTCTCACCCAGCTCCTGGTAGGACGGGGCGCGGAAGCCGATCGAGTAGGTCATGCACTCGCCTTCGGCCACGCCGTCGTGCGCGTAGTGCGGAGGCAGGTACAGCATGTCGCCCGGCTCCAGCACGAATTCCTCGTCGGCGCGGAAGTTCTTCAGGATCTTCAGCGGCAGGCCTTCGATGAGGTCCAGGTTCTTCTGCGCGCCGATGCGCCAGCGGCGCTTGCCGTGCGCCTGCAGCAGGAACACGTCGTAGGAATCGAAGTGCGGGCCCACGCCGCCGCCGTCGGTGGCGTAGCTGATCATCAGGTCGTCCAGGCGCGCATCGGGCACGAAGCGGAACTGGCGCAGCAGGTCGTCGGCCCTGGCGTCATACAGGTTCACGCCCTGCACCAGCATGGTCCATTCGCGCTGGGTACGCGGAGGCAGGCCGGCGAGGGGGCCGTGCTGCAGGTCCCACTGGCCGCCTTCCAGCGTGATCAGGCGCGACTCCACATGGTTCTGCTGCGCCAGTTCGGCCAGCTTGTCGAACGGGAGCAGGGGTTTGAAATTGGGGATGGCGCCGCGGATCAGGAGCGGCTTCTTGTGCCAGTAGTCGCGCAGGAACTGGGCCGGGGTCAGGCCGCCGAGCAGGGGGAGTTTTTGCTGTGCTTGGGTCATGCGGCATTATAACGCTGCATGAACACGGTCCCTTCGCAGGCAGGGGTATAATCCGCCGCTAGCCCCGTTGCTAGCTCACATTGAAAGGAAGTACCCATGAAAGTCGCAAAGAACACGGTGGTGACCGTTAAGTACGTGCTGACCGATGCGCAGAATAACCTGATCGAAGATGGCCGCGAGCCGATGGTGTATCTGCACGGCGGTTACGAGAACACGCTGCCGAAGATCGAAGAAGAGCTCGACGGCAAGGATGTGGGCTACGAGTCCACCATCCAGATCGAACCGGATGACGCTTTCGGCGAGTACGACCCGGAGCTGGTGAAGATGGAAGACCGTGCGCGCCTGCCGGAGCCGCTGGAAGTGGGCATGCAGTTCGAAGGCATGCCGGAAGGCGCGGATTCCGACGAGGATGCGGTGATCTTCACCGTGACCGAGATCGAGGGCGACAAGGTGGTCCTGGACGGGAACCATCCGCTGGCCGGCATGGCGCTGCGTTTCCAGCTGAAAGTGGAGGGCGTGCGCCCGGCCACCGATGAAGAACTGGCGCATGGCCACGTGCACGGCGCCCACGGTCATCATCATGACGACGATGATGATGACGAGGGCGACGAGGGCGATCAGTTCCGCACCCGCATCATCCAGTAATGTGTTGACGGCGGCGGCGCGCCTGCGGGCGCGTTTGGCCGCGCACAATCACAGTTGAAAGGCGCTGCGGTTGCGGCGCCTTTTTACTTTTGAAGGTTCCTATTTCCGCTTCGCTTGCGGGTCGCGGACCGTGAACATCTCGTGGGCGGCTGGGTCCACGGTCACTTCCACCGCATCGCCGCCCAGGCTCAGGTGCCCGATGTTGGCGCGCCACTTGATCGTTGGCTGGGTGCCGATGGCCAGCTTGTCGGCATCGACCAGCAGCACCTTACCGGGATACTTCTTCGCCGCGGTGTCGAGCTGGCGGCGCACTTCGGCAAAGCCGTCGTCGGGCGCCGGCTTGGCGTCGGGCGCGCGCGCCACGTCGGCTTCCGTGAACAGCACGACGGCCTTCATGTTCTCACGCTTGGCGATGGTGAAGAGACGGTGCAGCCAGGCGCGGTTTGCGACCAGGCGGTCTTCGTACTCGCTGTTGCGGCCCGCGGCGCGCAGGTAGTGGTTGTTGTTGGACGGGATGTTGACCGTCGCGTACAGCACGTCGTCCACCTTCCAGTGCGCGTTCTCGGCGTAGCTGCGGAACTTGGCGGTGCTGGAGAGGCGGGTGAGCTGCAGCTTGCGCTCACCGAGAGAATTGGGATCGGCGAAGAACAGTTCGCGCAGGCGGTTCAGGCGTTCGATGGCATTGGAGCGGCCGGCCGAGTTGCGGCACTCGGTCCAGTCACTGGCGGCCAGGGACAGGATCAGCGGGCGCGCAGAATCTTCCAGCAGCTGGCGGCGGCGCTGGTAGACCTTGTCGGAGCAGGGCTCGTTGGCGCCCTTGATGCCGTTGGCGACCACGAATTCGAGTGAGCTTTCGCTGCTGGCAGTCAGCGCCTTTTTCAGTGCTGCTTCGTCGCCGGCCAGGTGGCCGATCGCGGCGAAACGATGGGTCGCGTCGTCCTTCGGCGCTGCGCCCACCGGCAGCGTGGCCGCGACGCACAGCGCGGCTGCCAGCAGAGTGCGTGGCAGCGCGCCGTGCAGCAGCCGAGGCACCCGTGAGCCAATCGGCGCGACGCGGGCCGGCGCGGCGTGACGCGTCAACGAGGCGGGCGGCGCGGCCATCATGCAGCGAGGCGCTTGAGGCGGTAGATGTGCTCCAATGCCTCGCGCGGGGTCAGCGCATCCGGGTCGATGCCGGCCAGGGCCTCCAGCAGCTCGCTATCCGCGCCATGCGCCTGGGCGCCGGCGTGCGCGTGGCTGCCCGTGGCGTCGGTGTCGTCCTGCTCTTCGGCCGCAGGTGCCGCGAACAGGTCGAGCTGCGAGCTCGATTCCAGCGCCTGCGATTCCAGCCGCGCCAGATGCTTGCGCGCCGCCTTGATCACCTGCGGCGGCACGCCTGCCAGTTGCGCCACCTGCAAGCCATAGCTCTGCGATGCGGGCCCTGGCTGCACCGCATGCAGGAACACGATCGAATCCTTGTGCTCCACCGCCGACAGGTGCACGTTGGCCGCCGACGGATGCTGCTCCGGCAGCTGCGTCAGTTCGAAGTAGTGCGTCGCAAACAGCGTGAAGCTGCGGCTGTTCTCGATGAGGTGGTGGGCAATCGCCCACGCCAGCGCCAGGCCATCGAAGGTCGAGGTGCCGCGGCCCACTTCATCCATCAGGACCAGCGAGTGCTCGGTGGCGCCGTTCAGGATGGCCGCCGATTCCGTCATCTCCACCATGAACGTTGAGCGGCCATTGGCCAGGTCGTCGGAGGCGCCGATCCGCGTGAAGATGCGGTCGATCGGGCCAATGGTGGCGCTGGTCGCGGGCACGTAGCTGCCCACGTAGGCCAGCAGCGTAATCAGGGCCACCTGGCGCATGAAGGTCGACTTGCCGCCCATGTTCGGGCCCGTGATCAGCAGCAGGCGCTGCGCGTCGCTCAAGGCGCAGTCGTTGGCGATGAAGCGCTCGATCTGGTTCTCCACCACCGGGTGGCGGCCTTCGCGGATGTCCAGGCACGGCTCGCCCACCAGCTGCGGCGCGCACCAGTTGTGGCGCACCGCGTGCGCGGTCAGCGCCTGCAGCGTGTCCAGCAGGGCGAGCGCCTGCGCGATCGATTGCAGGGTGCCGATGTGCGCGGCCAGGTCGGCCAGCAGCTGGTCCCACAACAGCTTCTCGCGGGCCAGCGCGCGGTCCTGCGCCGACAGGGCTTTGTCCTCGAAGGCCTTCAGCTCGGGCGTGATGTAACGCTCGCAGTTCTTGAGCGTCTGGCGGCGGCGGTAGTCGTCCGGCACCTTGTCGGCCTGGCCGTTGGTGACTTCGATGTAGAAGCCGTGGACCTTGTTGTACTCCACCCGCAGGTTGCCGATGCCGGTGCGGGCGCGCTCGCGCGTTTCGAGATCGACCAGGAACTGGCCCGCGTTCTCGGACAGGCCGCGCAGTTCATCCAGCTCCGCATCGAAGCCGCGCGCAATCACGCCGCCGTCGCGCACCATCACCGAGGGCTCGGGCAGGATGGCCCGCTGCAGCAAGTCCAGGCAGTCCGCCGGGGTGGCGATGGCCGCGTGGATGTCGCCCAGCAGTCCAGGCGCGGCGCGGTCCAGCGTCAGCTCCACGCCGTGGCGCAGGACCGGCAGCTGGGCCAGGCCGTCGCGCAGGCTGGCCA
>NZ_SPVF01000156.1 GCF_004614185.1 Zemynaea arenosa
CGCCCTCACCTTCTCGCTGGCCTGGCATGCGGCGGGCGGGCCGGGCACGCTGGCGGGGCTGCCGCTGGCGGTCGGCGTGGCGCTCGGCGAGCTGCTGGGGGAACTCGGCGTGCGCGTGGAACTCAAATGGCCGAACGATGTGCTCAAGGACGGCGCCAAGCTGGCGGGCATCCTGATCGAAACCGCGTCCGCGCCGCGCGGCGGCACCTGGGTGGTGATCGGCATCGGCCTGAACCTGGCGATGCCGGATGAACTGGAAGCGCAGATCGGCCGCGGCGTGGCCTCGGCCACCTGGCTGGCGCAGATGGACCGCAACGTGCTGCTGGGCCGCATCCTCGATGCGCTGGCGGGCATGCTGGATGAATTCGCGCGCTCCGGCTTTGCCGCCTTCAGCGCGCGCTGGAACCGGCTGCACGGCTGGCAGGGCCACGCGGTGCACATCCTCGACCAGGGCAAGGTCCTGCAGGAAGGCCTGGCCGTGGGCGTGGACGATACCGGCCAGCTGCTGCTCGATACCGCCGCGGGCCGTGTGGCAGTGGTGTCGGGCGACGTGTCCCTGCGCCTGAAAGTGTGAACGGATAAGGAGAGCATCATGCTGCTGCTGATCGATGCCGGTAACTCGCGCGTGAAATGGGCGCTGGCCAACGACGCCGCGCCGCTCGGCCAGTGGAGCGCCAGCGGCGCCGTCACGCATGCGGAGCTGGAGTCCCTGCCCACGCACTGGCTGGGCCTCGAGATCAAGCGCACCCTCGCCTGCAATGTCGCTGGCCCGCAGATGCGCGCACGGCTCGACGCCCTGCTGCCCTCGGGCGCCGCGTGGCTGGAATCGAAGCCGGAGCTCAAGGGCATGCGCAACCTGTACCGCAATCCCGCGCAGCTGGGGGTGGACCGCTTTGCCGCCGCCCTGGCTGCGCGCACGCTCGCCTCAGGCAAGCCCGCCATCGTCGCGATGTGTGGCACCGCCACGACGGTGGACGCCATCACGTCCCAAGGTGACTTCGCCGGCGGCATGATCCTGCCCGGCCTCGCGCTGATGGCCAACGCCCTGGCCCGCAACACCGCGCAGCTGCCGCAGGTCGAACCGCGCGAGCTGCCCGGCGGCTTTGCCGACAACACGGATGACGCCATCGTCTCCGGCATCCTGTCCGCGCAGGCGGGCGCCATCGAGCGCGCGGTGGCGCTGCACAAGGCGGAGGTGCTGTTCCTGTCCGGCGGCGCCGCCCCTTGGGTGGCCCCCGCCCTGCGCGTGCCGTTCCAACTCGTGGATAATATGGTGCTGGCCGGGCTCCATGCCGCGGCCCTGTAAGAATCGAGAGTGAGAGAGTGAGGATCGCCACCGTGCTCAAATTCCTGTTCTGGTCCCTGCTGGTCGTGAATGGCGTGATCTACGCCTATGGGCACGGCTACCTTGGCAGCTTCCATGGCAACGAGCATGAGCCGCAGCGCTTGCGCGCCCAGGTCAACACGGACAAGCTGACCCTCGTCTCGGCCGCGCAGGCGGAAGCCGCCGCCGCCAAGGCTGCATCGGCGCCATCCGACGAAGAAGGGGCCGCTCCGGCGGCGGAGAAGAAGGACCTGGTGGCCTGCACCGAGATCGGCAACTTCAGCGAGCTGCAGGCCAAGCGCTTCGAAAACCAGCTCGGTGAATTCGACTTTGGCACCAAACAGACCCGGCTCCCGGTGCCCACCACCGAAGTCACCCAGCACGTGGTCTACATCCCCTCGCCAGGCAGCAAGGAGGCGGCCGACCGCAAAGCGGCGGAACTGAAGGAACTGGGTGTCACCAACTTCTATATCATCCCGGACAACGGCCCGATGAAGTGGGCCATCTCGCTCGGCGTCTTCAAGTCCGACGCCGCCGCGCAGACTCTGCTCGCGGGCCTGAACAAGCAGGGCGTGCACAGTGCGCGCGTGGGCGGCCGCGGGCCGACTGTGAACAAGTACGCCTACCAGTTCCGCCAGATCGACACCGGCGTGCGCGCGCAGCTGGACAAGCTGCGCCAGGCCTACGGCGGGATCGACATCCGCACCTGCAAGCCGTAGGCAGCAAGCCAGTCACACACATGATCGGGAGATCTGCATGCTGTCCAGCTCAATCGCCGCCTTCGTCCACTTTGCCGCGGCCTTCGCGCTGGTCGGTGCGCTGGTGTTCGAGTGGCAGACGCTCACCGCGGCGCCGACACGGGAACAGGCCAAACGCATCGGCGCGGCGGACGCCATCTATGGACTCTCGGCGGTGGCGCTGCTGGTGGCCGGCTTCCTGCGCGTGTTCTACTTTGAAAAGGGCAGCGCGTACTACTTCGCCAATCCCTTCTTCCACCTGAAGCTCACGCTGTTCATCGTGACCGGGCAGCTGTCGATCTACCCCACCCTGCGCTTCCTCAGCTGGCGCAAGGTGCTGGCGGCGGGCGGCACGCCGGTGCTGCAGCCGCGCGAACATGCGCTGGCGGCGCGGCTCATCAAGATCCAGCTGCTGCTCATCGTGGGCATCGTGCTGTGTGCCTCGCTGATGGCGCATGGCGTCGGCGCCTGAGCGCCCGGAACTTAAACGAGACTTGGAGGAACCATGGCCATCCTGATCGTCGGACTGCTGCTCCTGCTGATGGGGCTATTCGCGGGACTGGTGCTGGTGCTGGTGCCGTTCGGCGTGGCGCTGTTTTCGGCCAACCTGATCCTGTGGGGACTGTTCCCGCTCTTCACGCTGATCGGCTTCGTGCTGTGCGTGACCACGGCGGGCCGCGCGGGCATCCGCAACGTGGCGCTGGGCGCCTCGTGGTTCCTGCTGGTCCTCGCGATCGGCTCCGCCGCTGGCCTGCTGGCCGACGGCGTCGGGCTGATCGCGCCGGCTGCGGGCACCTTCTCACTCTGGTACGTGATGGTGGTGGCGGGACTGCTGGGCGCCCTCGGCGCCGCGGCCTTCAGCACCCGCCCGCACTCCCCCGCTTAGGCCAACGCGCGCTGCAGTGCGTCCTCGAACAGCTCACTGTCCGAGAAAATCTGGATCAGGTTCCCGGTCTGCGACCGGTGCTGGGCGATGGCCACGGTCAGGTTCATGAGCTTCGATCCCGCGTACACCCACACGCGCTTGAGCGAAGTTCGGTGCTGTGCAAAGAAGCGCGTCCACTCCTCAGCCACCGGCACTGTCACGCTCACGCTGTCGTCCGTGTGAATGTACAGTTCCAGCGGCTGGTAGCGCATCACTTCCATGCGCAGTTCGTCCAGCGTGGCGGTGCCGAACTGGCCGGCATCCACGCCGCGCACGTCGACCCGCAGCAGACCAGGTTTCAGCCGGATGAACGTGAACGAGGCGCTGCCGTCGCGCAGTGCGACGCAGTTGGGGTTAATGATGTGGCGTTCCATATTCAGCGCTTGACGATAATCGGACGGAGACCCAGCGACACCGGCAGCGCTTCTTCGGCGGCGCTGGCGTCGCGGCGGGTGACGAAGGGTCCGCAGAACAGGCGGTAGATGGCGCCGGCCTGCACCACTTCCAGCTGCGCGAGTACGCCGCCGTACTTCTGCAGGCGCGCCATCACTTCATTGGCGCGGTCGGCCTTGGAAAAGGCGCCCAGCTGCAGGTAGAAGAACGGCGCCGCTCCCGCAGCCTGCGCGGTCTCCTTGGCCGGTTCGGACGGCAGCTTGGCCGACACCTTGACCGTCGGCGTGGCGCTGGCGATCGACAGTGGCGCCTCGCCTGGCAGCGCGCGGTCTTCCAGCATCAGCGCAGAAATCGCCGGCGCCACCGCGTCATTCGGCGCCTTGGCCGCACCGCTGGCCGGACGCGTATCGGCGATGGTCAGCGAAGGCGCCACGCGGCGGTTGGCCCACAGGTTGTTCTGGCCCGGGATCAGGCGCTCGACCTCCACCTCATGGCTGCCCGCGCCGAGAAGCCCCAGCTTGAGCGCCGCCGTGTACGACAGGTCGATCACGCGGTCCGCATGAAACGGCCCGCGGTCGTTGATGCGCACCACCACGCTGCGCCCCGTCACGATGCTGGTCACGCGTGCGTAGGACGGAATCGGCAGGGTCGGATGCGCGGCCGTCATCTTGTACATGTCGTAAAGCTCACCCGACGACGTCTTCTGGCCATGGAATTTCTTGCCATACCAGCTGCCCACCCCGCGCTGCGAGAAGGCCGAGTTGTCCGTGATCGGCACATAGGTCTGCCCGAACACCACGTAGGGCCGGTTCGCGCGCGGGAGCAGCGGTTCGTCCTTCACCTCCGCGTCCGGCACGTCCCACAGCCCGGGCGGCGGATTGTCGCCGGGGCCATCGTCCTGGTAGTAGCCGCCGCGTCCCGATCCAGCCGACGGCAGCGCGGGCAGGCTGCCCAGCTTGGGCTGGGTGCCGCGCGCGGACGGCCCGGGCATCGGCGACACCGGGCGGTGGGTGGGCTCGGAGGCGCACCCCGCCAGCACGGCGGCGACGATGGCGGCAGCGAGTAGCCGGACGCGCGCCGTCACGTCTGCACCAGCTTTCTGTGCCGCTGGATGCTCATCAGGATGCCTGCACCCGCACCCAGCGTGAGCAACGCCGTGCCGCCGTAGCTCATGAACGGCAGCGGCACGCCCACCACCGGCAGGATCCCGCTCACCATGCCGATGTTCACGAACGCGTAGGTGAAGAAGATCATCGTGATCGCGCCCGCCAGCAGGCGCGTGAAGAAGCTGGGCGCGTTCGCCGCGATGTACAGCCCGCGCCCGATCAGCAGCAGGTAGAGGAACAGCAGCACCAGGTTACCGACCAGCCCAAACTCCTCCGAGTACACGGCAAAGATGAAGTCCGTGGTGTGCTCCGGGATGAATTCCAGGTGCGCCTGCGTGCCATGCAGCCAGCCCTTGCCGAAGATGCCGCCCGAGCCGACCGCGATGGTCGACTGGATGATGTGGAAGCCCTTGCCGAGCGGGTCCGCCGAGGGGTCGATCAGCGTCATCACGCGTTCGCGCTGGTAGTCGTGCATCATGGACCAGGCCACTGGCAGGCTCGCGGCACCGGCCAGCGCCAGCCCGATGATGGTCTTCCACGACAGGCCCGCCAGGAAGATCACGTAGAACCCGGCCGCCGCCACCAGCAGCGCGGTGCCGAGGTCCGGCTGCTTCATGATCAGGCCCACCGGGATCATCAGCAGGATCGCGGCCACCACGTAGGAGTGCCAGCGCAACATTCCCGACTTGGCCTGGAAGTACCAGGCCAGCATGAGCGGCATGGCGATCTTCATCATCTCCGAGGGCTGGAAGTCCACGCCCACGTGCAGCCAGCGGCGCGCGCCCTTCTTGATGGTCCCGAACAAGAACACTGCGACCAGCAGCGCAACCCCGAAGGTGTAGATCGGCACCGCCGCCCGCATCAGCGTCTGCGGCGGGATGTTCGCGCAGATCCACATGAAGATGAAGGCGACGATGATGTTACGGATTTGCGCTTCCACGCGGCCCGGAAAGTCGATGCCCGCCGAGTACAGCGTGAGCAGGCCCGCCGACAGCAGCAGGAAGAGGAACAGCGCCAGCGGCCCGTCGAACACGGTGAAGTAGGGCCGCAGGCGGCGCCACAGCGAACGGCGCTCATGGATGCGCACCATGGCTTACTCCTTGTTCCCCGGCGTCTCGCCGCCGGGCGGATGGTTGACGATGCCCGCGTCGGACCTGGCTTCCTCGACCGGGATGTTGGTGTCGCCGGACGGCAGCGCCGGCGGCAGCGGCGTGCCCGGTGCGGGCGGCACACCCGGCGCACCCGGGGTTCCCGGTGGCGGCGGCACCTTGGGCGGCGGCCTCTTGCCGAGCAGGTAATAGTCGAGCGCCTTGCGTACGATCGGCGCCGCGAACTCCGCGCCAAAGCCCACGTTCTCCACCACGATGGCGATCGCGATCTTCGGCTTGTCCGCCGGGGCGAAAGCGGTGTAGAGCGCGTTGTCGCGCAGGTGGGCGGCAATGGTCTTGGCGTTGTACTTTTGGTTCTGGGCGATGGTCACCACCTGCGCGGTACCGGTCTTGCCCGCCGAGATATAGCCCGCGTTGGCAAAGGCGCGGTAGGCCGTGCCGCGCGGGTCCTGGGTCACGCCCACCATCGCGCTCTTGATGAAATCGATGTTCTCCTGCTTGAGCGGGATGCGCTTGGTCTCCTTGGGCACCGTCAGCTTGCGCGCCTTGGTGGAGGCGTCCTCGATGATCTTGACCAGGTGCGGCTTCATGTCCACGCCATCGTTGGCCAGGGTGGCCACGGCGTGCGCGATCTGCAGCGGGGTGTAGCTGTTGTAGCCCTGGCCGATCGAGACCGAGACCGTGTCGCCGCCCTGCCAGCGCTGCGCCGCGCGATTCTTCTTGAAGCGCTCCGCCTTCCACTGCTTGGACGGCAGCACGCCCGCCTTCTCGTGTTCCAGGTCGATGCCGGTCTGCTGGCCGAACCCGAACTGCTGCATGAAATCGTGGATGCGGTCGATGCCCATCTCGTTGCCGAGCATGTAGTAATAGGTGTCGCAGGACGCGGCGATGGACGCGAACATGTCCACATAGCCGTGGCCTTCCGGCTTGTCGTCGCGGAAGCGGTGCCCGCCCAGCATGAAGAAGCCGGGGTCGCGGATGGACCAGCTCTTGTCGCGCATGCCGTATTCCAGCGCGGCCAGCGCCATGAAGGGCTTGAAGGTCGACCCGGGGGGATAAGTGCCGGACAGGGGGCGGTTCACCATCGGCCGGTCCGGAGAGGTATTCAGCTCGGTCCAGCTCTGCGAGTCGATGCCGTCCACGAACAGGTTCGGATCGTAGCCCGGCTTCGACACATAAGCCAGGATGTCGCCCGTCTCCGGCTCGATGGCCACCAGTGCGCCGCGGTAGTCGCCAAAGGCTTCTTCCACCACCTTCTGCAGCTCGATGTCGATCGACAGGATCAGGTTCGCGCCCGGCGTGGCCGGGGTGCGCGACAGGGTGCGGATGGCGCGGCCGCCCGCGCTCTTTTCCACTTCCTCGTAGCCGGTTTGGCCGTGCAGGAGCTTTTCATAGCTCTTCTCGAGGCCTTCCTTGCCGATATGGTCGGTGCCGTTGTAGTTCGCTTCGTCCTCGGTGCCGTCGAAGGCCTTGGCCTCGGCCTGGTTGATCCGACCGATGTAGCCGATCACGTGGGACGCGACATCGCCCAGCGGGTACTGGCGGAACAAACGGGCCTGCACTTCCACGCCCGGAAAGCGGAAGCGCTGCGCGGTGAAGCGCGCCACTTCGTCATCGGTCAGGCGGGTGCGCAGCGGGATGCTCTCGAAGTTGCGCGACTCTTCCATCAGGCGCTTGAAGCGCTTGCGGTCCTTGGGGTCGATCTCGACCAGCTTGGCCAGTTCGTCGATCACGGAGTCCATGTTCGCACGCAGCTTGGACGGCGTGATCTCCAGCGTGTAGGCCGAGTAGTTGCGGGCCAGGACCACGCCGTTGCGGTCGACGATCAGCCCGCGGTTGGGGACGATGGGGACGATGGCGATACGGTTGTCCTCGGCCAGCGCGGCGTAGTCGCTGTGCTTCACGACTTGCAGCCACACGAAGCGCGCGACCAGCAGGCCAAAGCAGACGAACACGAAGATCACGGCGGCCGTCAGGCGCATCCGGAACTTGTGCAGTTCGCGTTCGTTGTCGTGGATTTCGGTCATGCGGGCGCGGTGCGTCGGGCGTCAGATGGGACGCGTGTGGTCCTTGTCCACCGCACGGCGCTGGGGCGCCAGCAGCAGCATGGTGATGACGGGCCACAGGATCATGGCGACCACGCTGTCGAGGAAATTGAGCCAGCCGGGGAAGCGGCCGGACACGATCACGCGCACCACGGCCTGGATGGCCTGGGTGAGCAGCAGCAGCGGGAACACGTGCAGGGCCTGGGTCATGATCGGGAACCACAGCACGCGGCGGTGGATCATGATGGCGAGGTAGGACAGCAGGGTGTACGCGAGCGCGTTCTCGCCAAGCAGGGTCGCTTCATGCACGTCCATCAGAAGGCCCATGGTGAAGGCGAGGCCGATGCCGACCTTGCGCGGCTGGTGGATACCCCAGAACACCAGCACTAGCGCCACGAAGTCAGGGGTGCCGACCCAGTGGCCCCACGGCAGGAGGTTGAGCATGAAGGCGCACACCAGGCTGAAGGCGATGAACAGCGGGCTGGCGGGCAGCAGGATGTAGTGCGGGCGGTTCACTGGCCGTTACCTCGAACTGGAGTCGCTGCCGCGGGCTGCGGTGGCGCGGTGGGACGGGCAGCAGCAGCGTTGGGCTGCGCCGGGGCACGGGTGGCGGGCGCAGTGCCCGTGCCAGCGGCGGGCGAAGCGGCGG
>NZ_SPVF01000042.1 GCF_004614185.1 Zemynaea arenosa
GCGCCTGTCGCAGCCCCGGCTTCGCCCGGCTTCTTGAACGTCTTGGGATTGAAGTGGATGCCGCTGTCATCAATGGTGATGTTGGCTTCCGGCTGCTTGCCGCCCTTGGTCTTGATGGTGACGATCTCGTCGCCAGAGAACAGCTCGTCCTGCAGGATCGAGGCCGCGATCACGGACAGCAGCGCGAACAGCGCGAACTTCCACCAGGACAGCTGGGTGACCCAGGTGGCCACCGCGTCGAAGGCGCGATGCAGCCAGCCGAGGATGGCCGAGAGACGGCTCGGGTCGGTGCTGCCAGGTTCGGTGCTGCGTGCTTCCATGTCCGGGGCGGGTCTCATGTTGGGATGTTGCAACTGTACCGCTCCCGGGGCAGTCCGGCCAGCCCCATGCGACAGCCTGCCAAATCGGGGCACTGGAATGCAGTATGATGAGCCGTCCCGTAGCGCTCAGTTCTCGCCAGAATTCACTAGAAAAAAGGGTGTCTCCATGTCCGAAACGCAGAAATTCCGCCTTGTCACGCGCAGCGACTTCGACGGCCTGGTGTGTGCCGTGCTGCTCAAGCACCTGGACCTGATCGACGAGATCCTGTTCGTCCATCCCAAGGACATGCAGGACGGGAAAATCGCGATCAGCGCGCGCGACATCACCACCAACTTGCCGTATGTACCGGGCGTGCACCTGGCGTTCGACCACCACCTGTCCGAGACGCTGCGGAATCCCGACCATCTGTCCAACCATGTGATCGACCCGGCGGCGCCGTCGGCGGCGCGGGTGGTGTACAACTATTACGGCGGGCACAAGGCGTTCCCGCCGGCGTGGAACGAGATGATGGCGGCGGTCGACAAGGGCGACTCGGCGCGTTTCTCGCGCGAAGAGGTGCTCGATCCGCACGGCTGGGACCTGCTGAATTTCCTGATGGACGCGCGTACCGGGCTGGGGCGCTTCCGTGACTTCCGCATCTCGAATTACAACCTGATGATGGACCTGATCGAGTACTGCCGCAATCACTCGATCGAGCAGATCATGCAGCTGCCGGATGTGCAGGAGCGGGTGCAGCTGTATTGCGAGCATGCGGAAAAGTGCAAGGAGCAGATCCGGCGCTGCGCGCAGGTGCATCGGAACCTGGTGGTGCTGGACTTGCGCGATGAGCCTGTGATCTATGCGGGCAACCGGTTCATCATCTATGCGCTGTTCCCGGAGCAGAACATCTCGATCCACGTGCTGTGGGGCGTAAAGAACCAGAACACCGTATTCGCGACCGGCAAGTCGATTCTCAACCGGACCTCGCAGACCAATATCGGGGCGCTGATGCTGGAATACGGGGGCGGCGGGCACGAGAACGCCGGCACCTGCCAGGTCGACAACGAGCGCGCCGACGACGTGCTCGGCGCGCTCATCCACCGCATCACCACCGACGGCTGAGCCGCCGCCCGCCGGCGGAACTGGCGGCGCTCGGCGTGGTCCAACGGTTTTGCACCTGTTGGAGCCTGCCATGACCCGCCTGATTGTCGATATGCCCGACGAGCTGCTCTATCAGCTCGAAGAAGTCGCTCGCCGCCGCGGCTTGACGCGCGACCAAGCTCTCTACCGATCCTTCGCCCTTCTGCTCAAGGCCGACGAAGAGAGAACCAAGGGAAATTCCATCATCATCGCGCGTGATCTCCCCGGAAACCGGATGCGCCCCCTGTACCAGCTCACGGGGATTTTCAATGGATGAGCCGCCGACTTCTTCAGCCGAGCCTCTTGATCCGAGTCAGCCATCTAAAGTGGATCTGGACGTTGCCTCGGAACGCCAGCTCGCCAGCACGATCGACGAAGCAGAACGGCTGCGCTTCGCCAAGCAAGTGCTGCTGGCCCTGTTCCTGGTCTCGCTGGTGTCGTTCGCCGGCTATTACGCCTCGCCCGAGAGCCGGGCGAGCGCGGCCGTGTTCGAGCTCGTGAAGGTCGGCATGCTGCCCTTGGTGACGCTGGTGATCGCGTTCAATTTTCCGAACAGCCGGAAGTAGCCGACCAAATGCCATGCGTGAGCGTTTGTGGCCGCGTGATAGACACTGGAAGTCGCGCTGCGGCGCACTATGATGGCCTATCAGCGTGACAAGACAGCAGGAGGCCGCCATGGCCACGATTGACATCCCCGACGACATCGCCACCCTGATCCGGGAAATCGGAGAGCGGATGGGCATGACGCCCGCGGAGGTGGTCCAGCACGCCGTGCTGGAATTTGGCGAGGACTACGCCGACCCGCGCGACGCCCAGGACCTCGCGATGCGCCGCGACAGCGGCCAGGTCCGCATGTGGACCGAGGAAGTGCGCTACCGCCTCGGCCTTGGCCATCAATCGGGCGCCTAACAGCTCCCCCCGCGGCCACCTGGCAGCCACTGGACCAGCCACCGACCCGGCCGGCCGTGCTGGCCGATCCGCCGGGGCGCATCCGGCGCGGTTACTCCTCGCGCGCCGGCAGCGCGATCTGATGATCCACGCTGAACTGGTAATCCTCGAACACGTGCTGCGCCGAGAGGAGCTGGTAGCTGCCATCGGCCTTCTTGTGCGTGGTGTCCTTCAGCCGGTAGGTGTAGTGCCCGCAGGTCCAGCAATTGAAGTTGCGCATGTGCGTGCACAGGCAGGTCTTGTCCATCACCACCACCTGCTTCGCATCCGGATTCGCCAGCACCTCGCGGTTGTACGAATTGATGTACGCGCAGTTGCCCGTCGCGTCCAGCAGATAGCCATACGACTCGCACCCCGGCCGGATCCCCGAGCCGATGGCCGGCGTCGACTTCAGCATCCGCATCGGATAGCCGGTCGGCGACACGCCATTCACCAGAATGTCCGCTTCGCTGGCGCGGAAGTACTCCTGCTTGACCTCATCCGGCAGCCCGCACTCGTGCGTCACGGTGAAGCGGGTCGCCACCTGCACCCCCGCCGCGCCGCGCTCCATGAACTCCACCGCATCGGTCCCGGTGAACACGCCACCGGCCGCCAGCACCGGAATGTCCAGCTGCTCGGCCTTCATGAACGCATGGATCTCGTCCATGATCGTGTGCAGGTCGTAGTCCTTCCAGTCCTCCAGCCCGAAGCCCAGGTGGCCGCCGGCCAGCGGGCCTTCGACGATGATGTAGTCCGGCGCCCGGTCCAGCTTGGAGACCTTGCGGAGGAACAGCTGCAGCGCGCGCACCGATGACACGATGATGCCCAGCTTCGCATCGCGGAAGCGCGGATGGTCCGCCATCAGCGCGAACGAACCGAGGTGCAGGCCAGCCGACAGGGTGATGCCGTCGATCCCCGCATCCAGCGCGGCCATCAGGCGCGCCTGCAGGGTCTCCTTCGGCCCGTTCATGGTCAGCTTTTCCATGCAGTTCACGAAGACCAGGCCATTGCCCTTCTTCGCTTCCATGGTCGCGCCGATGTGCAGGCGCTGCGCTTCGGCCAGCCGATCGAGGTCGAACTTGACCACCGACTTGTCCATGTTGTTGATGTTGAACTTGTAGGCCTTGGTCTTGTCCTTCACGAAGGTCGTGTCGAACTTGCGGTCCGAGACATCCGGCACCATGGCGTCGGAGATATGGCCGATGCCGCCCAGGCGCGCCGCTTCCAGCGCCAGTTCGGACGTGGAAATGTCCACGCCCATGCCGCCGATCATGATCGGCACATATTCCTTGCCGCCCAGACGCAGGCGGAAATCGTCAACCCGTTTCATATCACCTTCAATGTGCGGCGTGCAGCCGCATGGTACGTTCCCGGCCGCCATTCACGGCCGCGGCCCGGGCCCGCATTAATCGCGGAAGTTGTTGAACTCCAGCGGAGTGTCCGTCACATCCTTGCGCAGCAGCGCCATGGTGGCCTGCAGGTCGTCGCGCTTGGCGCCGGTGACGCGCACCGCGTCGCCCTGGATGCTGGCCTGGACTTTCATCTTGCTGTCCTTGATGATGCGTACGATCTTCTTGGCCAGGTCGCCCTCGATGCCGTTCTTGATCTTGACGACCTGTTTGACCTTGTCGCCGCCGATCTTCTCGATCTTGCCGGAGTCGTCCAGGAAGCGCACGTCGACCTTGCGCTTGGCGAGTTTGTTGGTCAGCACGTCCTTGACCTGCTGCAGCTGGAAGTCCGAGTCGGCGAAGGCGGTCAGGTCATGTTCCTTTTGTTCGACGCGCGCGTCGCTTCCCTTGAAGTCGAAGCGCGTGGTGATCTCCTTGTTGGTCTGGTCGACGGCGTTGCGCACCTCGACCATGTCCGCTTCGGACACGACATCAAACGACGGCATAATGGATCCTTTGCTTGGCCTGTTTTCAGAAATGCCGGGTATTGTAATCGACTTGAGGCGCGCTTTAGAGGGTTCCCCCTATAATTGCGCAAAAAAAACGGATTTCCATGCGCCAGTTTCTAGATCAACAGAATTTCTCCCTTCTCCCATTCAACACTTTCCGCATTGAAGCGCGGGCGCGGCATTACGTGCGCGTCGAGCAGGTGGACCAACTGGCGGCGGCGCTGGCCGACCCGGCACTGGCGGCGCTGCCGCGGCTGGTACTGGGCGGCGGCAGCAACCTGCTGCTGACCCAGGACTTCAACGGGCTGGTGCTGCATATGGCGCTGGCCGGCAAGGCCATCGTGGGCGAGGACGCCGGGCACGTGCTGGTGCGCGCGAGCGCGGGCGAGAACTGGCACGGCTTTGTGCAGTACACGCTGGAGCAGGGGCTGGGCGGGCTGGAGAATCTGTCCCTCATCCCGGGCACCGTGGGCGCTGCGCCTATCCAGAACATCGGGGCCTATGGGGCGGAAATCAAGGATGTGTTCCATTCGCTGACGGCGTTCGATCCGGCGACTGGGACGCTGCGCGAGATGCGGGCGGAGGAATGCCGCTTTGCATACCGGGACAGCGTGTTCAAGCACGCGGAGGGGCGCGGGCTGATCATCGTGGACGTGACCTTTGCCTTGCCCAAGGCGTGGACGCCCAACCTGCGCTATGCGGAGCTGGCCCAGGCCGTGGCGGCCGATGGCATCACGGCGCCGACGGCGCGGCAGATCAGCGATGCGGTCATCGCGGTGCGGCGGCGCAAGCTGCCGGATCCGGCGGAGATCGGCAATGCGGGCAGCTTCTTCAAGAATCCGGTGGTGTCGGGCGCGCAGTGCGCCCGGCTGCTGGAACAGTTCCCGGACCTCGTGCATCACGCGCAGGCCGATGGGACAGAGAAGCTGGCCGCCGGCTGGCTGATCGACCGCTGCGGCTGGAAAGGCCGCAATCTCGGCCCGGCGGGCGTGTACCCGAAACAGGCGCTGGTCCTCGTCAACAATGGCGGCGCCCGCGGCGCGGACATCGTCGCACTCGCCAAGGCCATCCAGGCAGACGTGCAGGCCCGCTACGGCGTGCTGCTGGAGCCCGAACCCGTCTTCATCTGAGGCGTACGCCAGCGCGGCCACCGCCGGTGGGCAGCGCGGCAGCGGTTCCGCCGCAAGGTCAGGCGCCGAGCGCGGCGCGCAGCGCGGGGCCGATCTGGTCCAGAGGCAGGATATTTTCAGCGGCGCCCAGTTCGGCGGCCGCGCGCGGCATGCCGTAAACGGCGCTGGTGGCTTGGTCCTGCGCCAGCGTGGCGTGGCCGGCCTGCCGCATCGCCAGCAATCCGCGCGCGCCATCCTTGCCCATCCCGGTGAGCAGCACACCGGTCGCCGCGTGCTCCCAATGCCGCGCCACCGACTCGAAGAACACGTCCACCGACGGCCGGTACGGATAGTCGCGCGGCTCGGCCACGTAGCGCAGCCGGTGCAGCGCGTCCAGCACCAGATGGTCGTTGGTGCGCGCAATCTGCACCGTGCCCGGACGGAGCGCATCGCCTTCCTGCACCACGCGCGTCGGCATGTCGAGCTGGTCTCCCAGCCAGCGGCATAACTGGCTGGCGAAATGCGCATCGATATGCTGGACCACCACGATGGTCGCTTTTTCCGGCGCGCGCCAGCCGGACAGCACCTTCTGCACCGCCACCGGCCCACCGGTGGACGCCCCGATCGCCACCAGATGGCTGATCCCCAGCGGTTGCGGGCCTTCCAGTTCAACCACCGCACGAGGGGCGCGGGCGGCGGATGGGCGGTCCACGCGAATCAGCTTGCCGATCGTGCGGATCTTCGCCAGCAGCGCCGCACCGCCGCCCGGATCGCCGCGCAGCAGCGGCGTGGCGGTGACGTCGAGCGCGCCTGCGCCGAGGGCGCGAAACACCTGCTGCACATGGTCCTGCGGCTGCCCGGTGACGACCAGGATCGCGCAGGGCGTGGCGGCCATGATGCGGCGCGTGGCCTCCACGCCATCGAGTTCCGGCATGTTCAAGTCCATTAGGACCAGATCCGGCGGCTGGCTCGCGCACAGGCTGACGGCCTCCGCGCCGGTGCGCGCGATCCATAGCACCTCGTGGCCGCCGCCCGCCACCACGCGCCGCAGCGCCTCCGCCGCCATGCCCACGTCGTTGGCAATCCCGATCCTCATGCCGCGCTTCCCTTGATGCGCGGCGCGGCGTGTGCCCAAGCTGCCGCCGCAAGGCCCCCACAGCGCCGCCTCATGCCGCGCCTCCGATCAGGTCGTGCACGGCGTCCAGCAGGGTGGCGTCGTGGAAGGCGCCCTTGGTGAGGTAGTAGTCGGCCCCCGCGGACAGGCCCCGTGCGCGGTCCTCGGGACGGTCCTTGTACGAGACGATCATCACCGGCAGTGCGCGCAGGCGCGGGTCGCGGCGGATCATGGTGGTCAGCTCGATGCCATCCAGGCGAGGCATGTCGACGTCGGTGATGACCAAGTCGTAGCC
This sequence comes from Zemynaea arenosa, assembly GCF_004614185.1. Taxonomy (GTDB): domain Bacteria; phylum Pseudomonadota; class Gammaproteobacteria; order Burkholderiales; family Burkholderiaceae_D; genus Telluria; species Telluria arenosa. The sequence goes on from NZ_SPVF01000042.1 coordinate 6,783, forward strand.
GCGGGCGCGCACCATGTTCCAGCCGTCCATGCCGTCGACGGCCACGTCGACCGTGTAGCCGCGCGCCACCAGCAGCTGGCGCTCCATTTCGCGCACGGTGAGCGAGTCGTCCACGACCAGCACGCGGCGTGCGGCGCTGGCGGCGGACGGCGCCTGATGCGCCAGCGGCTGCAGGGAACCGGCTGCCAGCTGCCGCTCGACGCCGTGGAGCAGGTCAGCGACGTCCAGGATCAACACCGGGCTACCGTCATCCAGCACGGCCGCCGCCGCCAGGTCGCGCAGCTTGCCGAATACGGGCTCCAGCGGCTGCACCACCAGGCTCGCCTCGCCGCGCAGCTTTTCCACCACCAGGCCGTAGCGGTGGCCCGCCGGGCCCAGCACCAGCACCGGCAGGTCCTCGGCCGTCTGCGGCACCTCCTCCAAGCCAAGCAGCGGCGCGGCCGGGACCAGGCCGATCCGCTCGCCGCGCAGGTCGACGAAAGGTTTGCCTTCGAGTGTGGGCAGATCGGCGCGCGGCACGGACAGCACGCGGCCGATGGAAGCGATCGGCACCGCATACGGCTCGCCGCCGATCTCGCAGACCAGGGCGCGCACCACGGACTGGGTAACGGGCAGGGTGATCGAAACGGTCAAGCCGCGGCCGGGCGTGCTGGCCAGCCGCACGCTGCCGTTCTGGGCGCGTACCGCGTCCTGCACCAGATCGAGGCCGACGCCGCGGCCGGAGATCGCGGTCGGGCTGTCCTTCAGGCTGAAGGCGGGCAGAAACAGGAAGTCCAGCAGCTCGGCTTGGGTCATGGCGGCGGCCAGCGCGGGCGGAGCCATGCGGCGTTCGATGACGCGGGCGCGGATCTTTTCGCAGTCCACGCCGCGGCCGTCGTCGGCCAGTTCGATGGCCAGCAGGCCGCCGCGGTGGCGGGCGGTGAGCGTCAGGGTGCCGGCGGGCGGCTTGCCGGCGGCGGCCCGTTCGGCGGGCAGTTCCAGCCCGTGGTCGACGGCGTTGCGGAGCAGGTGGTTCAGGGGGCTTTCGATACGGGCCAGCACGTCGCGGTCGACCAGGGTGGCGCTGCCTTCGATGACCAGTCGGGCTTCCTTGCCGAGGCTGCGGGCGAGGTCGCGCACCATGCGGGGGAAGGCGTGGACGCCGTCGCCGAAGGGGCGCATGCGCAGGGCCAGGACCTCGTGGACCAGGTCGCCTGCGAGGCGGCTTTGGCGGCGTTCGAAGTGATCAAGGCTCGCGAGTTGGTCGAGCAGGGCTTGCTGCTGGGCCTGGCCGTCCTGCAGGAGGGCACGCAGGCGGGCGGCGGCGGGGTGCGTCGCGGCTTGCAGTTCGGTTTGCACGGCGTCCAGCGTGGCCAGGAATGAGGCCTGCTGGCGCTTGAGGCGTTGCAGGGCGGCGGCGGTCGCGGGCAGGGCGCGGGTGGCGATGCGCATTTCGGACGCGAGGGCGAGCAGCGGGTCAGCGGTCGCGGGTGCGAGCGC
>NZ_SPVF01000110.1 GCF_004614185.1 Zemynaea arenosa
GCGGCAGGCACCGCCGCGCTGATGGCCGCTGGCCGCTCGAACCAGTCCTCCCAGCAGCCGTCACCGCGCCAGTCTCCGGTGGGCGTGATGTTCAGGCAGCGCCCGCCGGCCGCGCCAAAGGCATTGGCATGGCGCTCGCCCGCCGCATGGCCCAGCAGGGCGCCGGCGCGCGCGTGGGTGACGCGGCTGGCCGTCGACTCGGTGTAGTCCCCGCCGGTGACCAGGCACAGATACGGCGCTTCGTGCATGTGCAGCGGCAGCTGCTCCAACGGCGCATGCTCATGCTCGCTCACCAGCAGACCGCCAAGCGACAGCGCCAGGCGGCGGGCGCCGAAATGGCGCGGTTCGGAGTCTATGGTTGCGTTCATGGACAGGTTCCGGTCAGGCCAGTTTGCCGCGCAGGCCGCTGGCGCGCTGGGTGCGGCGCACGATGCCTTCCTCCAGCACCGTGCCGCCCGAGGACATCAGCGTAAACACCTGGCTGGCGCGCGTGATGCCGGTGTAGATCAGTTCCCGCGTGATAACCGCGCTGCGTTCGCGCGGCAGCACCATCACCGTGTGGCGGAACTCCGAGCCCTGCGATTTGTGGACCGTCATCGCGTACGCCGTCTCCACATGGCGCAGGCGCGTGGCGAGCACGCTGCGCACGGTGTCGCCCTCCAGGAAGTAGACACGCAGTGAGCCGGGCCGCTGCGGATCCGGCAGGGTCAGGCCGATGTCGCCGTTGAAGACGCCCGTGCCATAGTCATTGCGGGTCACCATGACCGGCCGCCCGGCGTACCACTCGCCGCCGCGCGGCAGCAGACGCGCGCCCTGCAGCTTCGCTTCGATCGCCGCATTCAAGCCCTCCACGCCCCATTCGCCATCGCGTACCGCGCACAGGATGCGAAAGGCCTCGAAGGCCTGCAGGATCGGCTTGGCGTCGTGGGAGTCGGTGCGCACCAGGTCCAGGTAGGGCCGGTAGCCTTCCATCGCCAGCGCCACCACGGACTGCTGGCTGGCGCGCTCCTGCCATTGCACCGCCGCGTCGCCCGCGCGCAGCACGGCGAAGGCGCGCGCGGTGTCGCCGTCGTTCACGGCCAGCGCCAGTTGCCCGATCGGGCCGCCGAAGCGGCGGCTGTGGCGCAGCATCACGGTCTGCTGGGCCAGCGGCCCGCCCTGCCCCGCGAATTGCGGCGGCACGGATTCACCGGTGCAGGCGGCGGCATAATCCAGCGTCTCCTGCGTGTAGCGGCCGGCCTGCGCGTCGTGGCACAGGTCCCCCAGCACGGCACCCGCTTCTACGGACGCCAGCTGGTCCTTGTCGCCCAGGAGGATCAGGGTGGCGGTGGTCGGCAGCGCATCGAGCAGCGCGGCCATCATCTCCAGGTGCACCATCGAGGCTTCGTCGACGATCAGCACGTCCACGTCGAGCGGGTTGCCACGGTTGTGGGCGAACGCGCGCGTGTCCGGACGGGCGCCGAGGAGGCTGTGCAGGGTGCGCGCGGCGCCCATACGGGTGGTCAGCTCGCGCAGCGGCAGCGCGCCGCCCACGCGCTCGGCCAGGTCGCCCAGTGCCTTTTCGATCGACTGCTTGAGGCGCGCGGCCGCCTTGCCGGTCGGCGCGGCAAGGGCGATGCGCTGGCGCTGGGCCTCGTCTCCCGCCAAAGCAAACAGGAGCGCGAGCAGGCGCGCCACGGTGTAGGTCTTGCCGGTCCCCGGGCCGCCTGTGATCACAGCCATGCGCCCGCGCACGGCGATGGCGCAGGCCAGGCGCTGCCAGTCCGGTGGCTCGCCGTGGCGCTGGTTGGAGGCGAACAGCACGTCCAGCCAGCCCTTCACCTCGTGCGCGTCGATGGCGCGCAGGGTGCGGGCGCGCTGGCGCACCGAGTCCGCGACCAGTGCTTCGTCGCGCCAGTAGCGGCGCAGGTACAGGCGCTCTTCTTCCAGCACCAGCGGTTCGCCGAAGTCGAAATCACCAGGGCACCAGACCGGCTCGCAGGCCGCCAGCGCCTCGCGCCACGTCTTCACGGTGCGAGGTACCGTGCCGCAGGTCGCGGCCAGCGCGCGCCACTCCGGCGCCTCCCAGCCGAGCAGCGCGGCGGGGTCGCTGGCCAGGTCGGCCAGTTCCAGGCAGCTGTGGCCGCGGCCTTCCAGTTCGGACAGCACCACCGTGGCCAGCATCAGCGGGCCGCCCGCGTGGCCGAGGGAGCCGATGAAGCGCGCGAACACGCCGGACAGGCGGCGCAGCGCGCCCGCGCCGGTCAGGCGGTCGATCTCGGACCAGAATTCCTGCGGCACGGTCTCGGGAGCGTGGGGCGCGTTCATGCTTCTCCCTTCATCATGCGGTCCACCTGGTCCAGCAGCTCCGCATCCGGCTCGATCAGGAAGCAGCCGCGCGTGGACGGGTTGGCGATCCCGCGCAGGAACAGGAAGATCGCGCCGCCCAGCTGGCGCGCCGGTTCGTAGTCCTCGCCCAGACGGCTTTGCAGCAGCCGGTGGAGGGCCAGCAGATAGATGGTCCCCTGGATGTCGTAGCGGTGGTCGGCCATGCCGGCCGCCATCGCAGCGCGGCTGTAGGCGCTGTCGCCGGCGCCGAGGGCATTCGACTTGTAGTCCAGCAGCCAGTAGCGGCCCTCATGTTCGAACACCAGGTCGGCGAAGCCTTTCAGCATGCCGTGCAGCTGCCGCTCGGGCAGCGGCGCGCGCTTGGCACCGACGCCATCGAGCACGCGCGCGGCGCACAGGCGGTCCAGCGCGCGCGCGTCCAGGTGCTCGCTGGGGAACCAGAATTCCATCTCGGGCAGCACACCGTCCAGGTCCGCCAGCGCGGCGCCCAGCGGCGGCAGGCGCGTGGTGGCGATGGCGTGCAGCCAGGCGATGGTGTCGTCCTGCCGGTTGTCCCAGCCCGCGCGCTTGAGGCGCGGGCCGATGCGGGCCGCGCAGTTTTCGTCGTCGACGCTGGCGAAGCCCACGTCCCCCGCCAGCCATTCCAGCTGCTCGTGCAGGAAGTTACCGGCGTAGGCGCCGCGCGGGAAGCGGTGCCAGGGTGCGTCCTCGCTCTTCGCTGCCGCGGCGGCCGTGGCTTCGCCGTCCTCGAACAGGATTTCGTCCTGCGCCCGCATCGGCGCGGCGTTGGCCTGGCGCGTGAGCGAGGTGAAGCTGCCGACCGACCAGTCACGCTCGAACTGCGCGTCGAAGCGGCGCGCGTCCAGCAGCTCCGGCTTGGCTTCGTCACGGGCCAGCACGGTGAGGCCATGCTCCGCGGGCAGCGACTGCAATTCGATGGCTGGGTGGCCGCCGCTGATGCGCTGCAGGGCTGCGTCCAGCTCCGACGCGGCGATTGGATCGCCGCCGCCCAGCAGGTAGCCGAGAGCCGAGTCGTGCAGCGTGTTGCCGTTGCCGCGCGGTGCCGCCACGGCGGCCACACCCAGCCACAGGAAGTGGCGCGCCCGCGTCAAGGCCACGTAAAGCAGGCGCAGGTCTTCTTCGATGCGGGCGCGTTCGACGGCCTCCAGCGCGCCGTCGGACAGCGCCAGGTCGATGCGGCGCGTGCCTTCCTCGTCCACGTACTCAAGGAAGCTGCGGTTGCGCCGGTCCGCCTTGCGCGCCGAGACGGCGAACGGCAGGTACACCAGCGGGTACTCCAGACCCTTGGACTTGTGCACGGTGATGACCTTGACCAGGTCCGCATCGCTCTCCAGCCGCAGCACGCGTTCGTCGCTTACTTCGCCCTCGCCTTCCACCTGCTCGGCGAACCAGCGGATCAGGGCCTGTTCGCCATCGAGCTGGGTGCTGGCCTCCTGCAGCAGTTCGGCCAGGTGCAGCAGGTTGGTGAGCTTGCGCTCCCCGCCGGTCTCCTTGAGCAGCATGGACGGCAGCTGCAGCTCGTGGATGAAACGGCGCAGCATCGCCAGCACGCCCTGGCGCTGCCACACCACGTGCAGGGCCTTGAGCTGCTCCACGCGCTGCTCCCACGCCAGTTCGTCGGCGGACAGGCGCGCCAGTTCGGCCAGCGGCAGGGCCGCGGTGCGGGTCGCGAAGGCGGCGCGGGCCAGCATGCCGTCCAGTGGGCTGGCCACGGCGGACAGCCAGCGCAGCATGTCCTCGGCCTCCACGCTCTTCATCACCGAGTCCTTGTCCGACAGGTACACGGTGGGCACGTTGCGCCGGGCCAGCGCACGGCGGATGGCGCGCGCCTCGTTGCGGTCCCGCACCAGCACCGCGATGTCGGCCGGGACCAGGCGGCGGAAGCCCTGGGGCCCATCCGCGAAGCCGGCCTGCGGGTCGTTCAGCAGCTGCACGATGTGTTCCGCACAGTGGCTGGCAAAGAATTCGCGGTAGTCGGCGGCCTTCAGGTCGTCGCGCGCGGTCGCGCACAGGGCCAGCGCCTGATAGGGGCCGGCGACGCCGGTCAGGTGTTCGGGGCGGCCCTTGGCATCGACGGCTTCGAACGGCAACGGATTGACCTCGCCCTTCTTGAAGCGGAAGGCCGCCGCCGCATAGCCCTGCTCCGCATGCAGGAACAGCTGGTTCACCGCCTGCACCAGCGCCGCCGTGGAGCGGTAGTTGGTGCCGAGCTGGTAATGGCGGCCTTCGGTGGCGCGGCGCGCGGCCAGGTAGCTGTGGATGTCCGCACCGCGAAAGCCGTAGATCGACTGCTTCGGATCGCCGATGAGGAACAGGCCGTGCGCCGGGTCGTTGTCAGCGACGCGGTACAGCAGGTTGAAGATGGTGTACTGGTCCGGCGAGGTGTCCTGGAATTCGTCGATCAGCGTGACCGGGTACTGCTCCACGATGCGCTTGCGCAGGGCGACACCGTTGGGGCCTTGCAGCGCGGCCTTCAGGCGTTCCAGCATGTCCGCAAAGCCGAACTGGCGCACGCGCGCCTTCAGCTCGGCCATGCGCTGGGCGATGGTGGCGGCGGCGTGCTTGACCAGCGCGTGCGAGATCGGATCGAGCTTGTCCAGGCAGGCCTTGAGGTCGCCGGTGCAGTCGAAGCAGCCGGGGATCGTGGCTGTGAAGCCAGCCCCGAAGGCATCCGCGATGCCGTCGGGCGTCAGGCGGGTCCACGCCGTGGGCGTGACGGCGGGGACTTCGGCCAGCGGATCGCCCGCCCAGGTGCGGAAGGCCGCGAACCATTTGGTCAGCGAATCGGCGCGCAGCTTGTTGCCGTTAAAGGCTTTCGGGTTCGCGGCGCGGTGCCCGGCGATCCACTGCTCCATCTGGTCGATGCGCTCCAGCCAGCCCTCCTTCAGGCGCGCCAGTTCCTCGCGGCGGCCGCGCTCCAGGTCCGCCACCAGCCGCACCAGCGGGCCGGGTCGCACGTCGCCCAGCAGGTCGGTGCGGTGGACCAGCTGGACCACCGAACGCTTGAGGACCTCCACATCGCCCCAGCAGGCCAGCACCAGTTCGAGCGCGTTGGCATTGAGCGGGTACACGTGCTGGCGCCAGTAGTCGTGCGCGGCGTCCTCGAACAGGACCCGCTCGTCGCTGACCAGTTCCTCGTCGAACAGGCTGCCGCTGTCGAAGGCGTGCTCGCGCAGCATGCGCTGGCACCAGGCGTCGATGGTGAAGACGGCTGCTTCGTCCATCGTTTCGGCAGCCAGTACCAGGCGGTGGGCGGCGGCCATGCGCTCGGATTCGCCGCTGCATTCGTCGGCCAGCGCTTGCAGGTAGGGATCGGGTTTGGCGGACTGGCCGCGGAAGAAGGCGGCGGCTTCGATCAGGCGTTCGCGCACGCGGTTGGAGAGCTCGCGGGTGGCGGCGCGGGTGAAGGTCATCACCAGGATCTCGGGCGGCATCAGCGGGCGCGCGAAAGCGTCCTCCCCGCCGTGGCCCAGCACCAGGCGCACGTACAGCGCGGCGATGGTCCAGGTCTTGCCGGTGCCGGCCGAGGCTTCGATCAGGCGCGAGCCATGCAGCGGGAAGGTCAGCGGGTCGAGATGGACGCTCATGCCTGCAGCTCCACGATCAGTTGCGCATGCACCTGCGTTTGCGACCAGTCGAGCAGCGGCTGATAGACGGCAGCGGCCATGGCCGGCCAGTCTTCCACCGCTTTCAAATCGGCGTATTCGGGCCAAAGGCGCGCCAGGCAGAGGTCCGAGCCTTCCCCGCGCACGTCATGGCCGCCGTCATAGACAGGAGCGGCGGGGTCGCCGCTGAGCAGGGCCAGCGCGGTATTGCAAGCGACGGGCAAGGGCGTATCCAGGTTACGGCGCCACAGCGTGACCAGGTTGTTAAGCGTCGCGCGGGCATACGCCGGATCCAGCGCGTCCATGCGCAGGATGGCGTCGCGGGCGACGAGGTAGCCCGTCACTGGCGACCCGGCAGCGGCGGCGGCCAATTGACGCAGCCATGCCCACGCGAGCTTGTCCAGCCGGATGCCGCCCCCGGCGGCCAGTGCCTTGGACGACGACTGCGCCAGCCACGCCACGCCGCCCTGCCCCGCGCGCAGCTTGTCGATCCAGTCGTCCATGCGGATGGAGCCGAAGTCCAGGCTCACCGACAGCTTGGGCGCGGGCTCCGAGAACTGGGCGCCCAGCTCCAGCCATGCGCTGCGGACCGGTACCAGTTCTTGCACCAGTTGCTCTTCCCAGCGGCGGCCCACGAGGCCGATCGGCAGCACGCCCTCGCGCGCGAGCTTTTGCGCGCGGTCGGCGAGGCGTGCGCGGACTTCGTCCAGCGGCTCGGGTTCGCCCGCGTCGTCCAGCAGTTCGTCTTCCAGGAAGTAGCGTTCCAGTGCGTCGAGCGCGAACGGTTCCTCGTCCTCACCCACCTGTGCGGTCTCGCCGAACATCACGCCGAGGCGGCGGCGGAAGAAGTGGCGCACGGGCTGGCGCAGGAATTCGGCCAGCTCGTTCAGGCGCAGGGTGAAGTTCGGTTCCAGTTCGTACGGCGGCAGCGCGCCCTCTTCCACATCGCGGTCGGTGTGCGCCACGCGCCATTCGCCCGCGTAGGTGGGCAGGCCAGCGCGTTCGAAATAGCGGCGGCTGAACGGCTGCAGCGGGTGCTCGGTGGTCAGCGTGTGCACATCGAGCTGCCAGCCCGCGGCAAGATAGTCGCGCAGCTGCGAGACCAGCACGGACGGCGGCTGCTCCGAGTTGTCGCGCACATTGCGGCCGACCCAGCTCACATACAGCTTGTCGCGCGCGGCCAGCACGGCTTCCAGCATCAGGTAGCGGTCATCGTCGCGGCGCGAGCGGTCGCCGGGGCGCGCCATGCCGGGGAGCGCGAGCAGGTCGAAGTCGGACTGGCTGGCGCGGCGCGGGAAGTCGCCATCGTTCATGCCGAGCAGGCAGACCACGCGGAACGGCACCGCGCGCATCGGCATCAAGGTGCAGAAGGTGACGCCGCCGGATACGAACTGGTGGTTCAGCGTGGGCTCGGCCATTGCACCCAGCCAGGCTTCGCGCAGCACCGCCAGCGGCACTGGTTCCTCGTAGCCCGCGTCGGCGCAGGTTTCGAGCCAGCCTTGCAACGCCGCGTCGAGCTGGGACAGGGTCAGACGGTCTTCTTCGGATTGCGGCACGAAGAAAGCGGCCAGCAGCGCGCGCGCCTGCACGCCCCAGTCGGCGGGGCTGCGCGCATCAATCAAGGTGGTGCGCCAGGCCAGCAGCGCTTCCACCAGCTGGGCGAGCGAGCCGGCCAGCGCCGCATCGAGGCCGCCCACTTCGCCGTACGGTTCGATGTCGCCGAAAGCCGTGCCGGAACCGCTTGCGTAACCGAGCAGCATGCGGCGGATGCCGAAGATCCAAGCATTCTGTTCGCCCGCCGCGCCCAGTCCGAGGCCCGCGCGGTGTTCGCGGTCCAGGCCCCAGCGCACGCTGGCCCCTTCGATCCAGGCGCCCAGCGTGGGCAGGTCGTCCTCGTCGAGGCCGAAGCGCGCGGCCAGCGCGGGCACGTCCAGCAGGTCGCGTACTTCGCTCTGACGGCAGCGCTGCTGCGGGAGGCGCAGCAGCCACTCCAGGGCGCCCAGCAGCGGGTTGACGCTGCGGTCGCGCACATCGCCGATCTCGAAGGGAATGTAGCGGGGGTCGCTGCGGCGGTGCTGGTCGAACACCGCGTGGATCGCGGCCGAGAAGGTGTCGATGTCCGGCACCATCACCACCACGTCGCGCGGGCGCAGCGTGGGGTCGGCGGCGAAGAAGGTCAGCAGGTTGTCATGCAGGATTTCGACCTCGCGCTGGGCGCTGTGGGCGACCACGAATTCGATCGAGCGGTCCGTGTCCTCGGGC
>NZ_SPVF01000216.1 GCF_004614185.1 Zemynaea arenosa
CCGGCACGGCCGCACCGGGCGCGCCAGCTGCAGCGGCGGCGCGGCGCTGCAAATCGGCCGCCGCCGTGGGCACACCGAATAGCACCCCTGTCTGTGGCACGTCGAGACCCGCAGTCCAGAAGACCGCATTGAGCAGCATCCGCCGCACCTCCGGCTGGTCCAGCGCGGTCAGATAGTGTGCGCCACTGTAAACAAAGGACCGTCCGCCGTCAGCACGCTCGTAGCCCCACGCCACGGGCGTGGTCTCGGCGTGATCGTCCAATACCGCGTGCCCATCGCGGTACTGCGGCTGCAGCTCCGCCGATAGCACAGGCACCAGCGTGCCCGCGTCCGCAGGCGCAGCCCGGAAAGTCGGGTAGAACTCATCCCGGTACGCAAACGCGCCGATACCGCGCGCCGCCGCAACCGTGGGCGCCGCCGGCACCAGCTCCGCCCATTGCGTGGTGCGGTCGAACATCGCCGGCCGCACCGCGCCAGTCCAGCGCGCGAGCCCAAGGTCATCGTCCACCGGAACCGTCGACGCCTGGTGCAGCGTCACCAAGCCGACACCACGCCGCATCGCCGCCTCGAACCCAGCCCGCTTCGACGGATCAAGCAGCGGATGATGGCGTTCCCCATCGAAGTACCACACCACCGTCGCCGCATCGTCGAGCGCATGCGCATCCGCCGGCCACCCATCAGGATACGCCACCACCTCCACACGCCCGCGCGCGTCCGGCGACGACTCCAGGATCGCTTTCAGCGCCCGCACCCCATTCGGATAGTCGTGCAGGCCGACGCCCTTCTCGCTCTTCACACCACCAATCAGCACCACCTTGCGCGCCAGCTCGGCAGCCGGCGCGGCGCCCATCACGAGTCCAAAACCGCAAGTTACCAGCGCAATTTGGCCTACCAGTTTTCCTACAATTTGCCGCATATATTTCTTCCCGTTTTCCCTCTGGCGATCCTACCAGCCCGGTGCTCGAATGCACGCTTTATAGCAGGAAATCTCGTAGGAGAACGCCTCATGGCTGCCGCTCATCCAGTCCTACAAACCGACCGCGCGTGTGCTGATCCTTTGGCTCCGGCCGCCTGCCTACTATGGAGGCTCATCAAAACGCACCGCTTCCTGCGGCGCGAACCGAGAGCAAAGGAGATACACCATGGCATCTAACAACCAAGGCGGTAACAACCAAGGCGGTAACAATGGTGGTGGCAACAAGCAGTCGGGCAACAACAGCAATCGCGGTTTTGCTTCGATGGATCCGGAACGTCAACGCGAAATCGCCTCCGAAGGCGGCCGCGCGGCTCACGCTTCGGGCAATGCACACGAGTTCACCTCGGAAGAAGCACGCCGTGCCGGCTCCATGAGCCACAAGAACGACGGTAACAACCAGAGCAGCTCGGGCGGTTCGCGTCAGAGCGGCGGCAACAATGCCAACTCGGGTGGCGGCCAAGGCGGCTCGGGTGGCGGTACTCGCGGCGGCTCGCCGGAGCAGCACGCCAAGGCTGGCTCGCAGAGCCACAAGAACGACAAGCGCTAAGCGCGCGGTATCCTCGCAATGAGGATGCAATAAACCGCCCACCTGGGCGGTTTTTTATTGGCGGGGCTTCAGCGCGCCGCCGCTTCCGGCACCACGGCCGTCACTTCGATCTCGACCCGCGCGCGGTCTTCGATCAGCGCCGTCACCTGAACCGCCGTCATGGCCGGGTAGTGGCGGCCGATGATGTCGCGGTAGGCCTGTCCGATGTCCTTCGCAGCGGCCAGGTATTCGCGCTTGTCCACGACATACCACGTCATGCGCACGATGTGCTCCGGCTTTGCGTCGGCTTCCGCCAGTACCGCCACCACATGCTCGAGCGCCTGCCGCGCCTGCGCCGCGAAATCGTCGGTCTCGAACTCGCACTGCGCGTTCCAGCCCACCATGCCGCTCACGCACACCATCCGCCCGCTCGCGGCCACGCCGTTGGAATAGCCGCGCGGACGCGGCCAGCCTGGCGGTTGAAGAATCTCCATCATGCGTCCTTGTAGTCGCGCAGCAGTTCGCGCGCGATGATCAATTGCTGTACCTCGGTCGCGCCCTCGTAGATGCGCAGCGCACGGATCTCGCGGTACAGCATCTCCACAGCCTGCCCGCTCACCACACCAAGTCCGCCAAACATCTGCAACGCTGCGTCGATGACCTGCTGCGCCGTTTCGGTGGCAGTCATCTTGGCCATCGCGGCCTCGCGTGTGACCTTGCCGCCATGGTCGCGCTGCCATGCGGCGCGGTAGGTCAGCAACGCGGATGCATCGACATGCGTCGCCATGTCCGCCAGCTTGGCCTGGGTGAGCTGGAAGTCGGCCAATGTCTGGCCGAACATCTTGCGCGTCGTCGCACGTTCGAGCGCTTCGTCCAGCGCCCGGCGCGCAAAGCCGAGAGCCGCCGCCGCTACCGACGTGCGGAACACATCGAGCGTGGCCATCGCCACCTTGAAGCCCTGCCCCGCCTCGCCGATCCGCTGGCTGGCCGGAACGCGGCAATTCGTGAACTTCAGGCGCGCCAGCGGATGCGGTGCAATCACCTCGATGCGCTCCGCGATCTCGAAGCCGGCGGTATCGGCATCGATGACGAAGGCGCTGATGCCGCGGGCGCCCGGCGCTTCGCCCGTCCGCGCAAACACCACGTAGAAGTCTGCGATGCCGCCGTTGGAGATCCACGTCTTCTCGCCATCGAGAATGTAGCTGGCGCCGTCCGCGCGCGCCGCGCACTGCATGGCCGCGACATCCGACCCGGCCTCCGGCTCGGACAGCGCAAACGCCGCAATCGCCTCGCCGCGCGCCACGCGCGGCAGGTACTGGTCCTTCTGGGCCGCTGTGCCAAACAAGCTGATGGCACCCGAGCCCAGTCCCTGCATCGCAAACGCAAAGTCGGCCAGCCCGTTGTGCCGCGCCAGCGTCTCGCGAATCAGGCAAATCGCACGCGTGTCAATGGCGCTCGCCTCCGACCCGATGGCATAGCGCAGCCACCCCCCCTCGCCCAGCTTGCGCACCAGCCGGCGGCAGGTGCCATCGACATCGCCGCCATGCTCGTGGGCGATATGGTTCGCCGCCCACGCATCGAGCGCGCGCTCCAGGTCCCCGTGCCGGGTTTCGAAGAACGGCCAGTCGAGATACCGCTTGTCCGCCATCGTCAATCTCCTTCGAATTCGGGCTTCTGCTTCGCCACGAAGGCGTGGTAGGCGCGGTGGAAGTCGTTGGTCGCCATGCAGATCGCCTGCGCCTGCGCCTCCGCTTCCAGCGCCTGCTCGATACTCATGTTCCACTCCTGCTGCAGCATTTTCTTGGTCATCCCATGTGCAAAGGTCGGGCCATCGGCCAGCGCCCGCGCCAGCGTTTGCGCGCGCTGCATCAGCTCCTCGGGCGCGCACAGGCTGTTGAAGAAGCCCCAGCGCTCACCCTCCTCGCCGGACATCGAGCGGCCCGTGAACAGCAGCTCCGACGCGCGCCCCTGCCCGATGAGCCGCGGGAGAATCGAACACGCCCCCATGTCGCACCCCGCCAGCCCGACACGCGTGAACAGGAAGGCCGTCTTGCTGCGCGCCGTCCCGATCCGCATGTCCGACGCCATCGCCAGAATCGCGCCCGCGCCCGCGCACACGCCATCGACCGCCGCGATCACCGGCTGCGGGCAGGCCCGCAGCGCCTTGACCGCGTCGCCCGTCATCCGCGTGAAAGCCAGGAGCCCCGGCATATCGAGTTTGGTCAGGGGACCGATGATGTCGTGCACATCGCCTCCCGAGCAGAAATTCTCACCCGCGCCGGTGAGGACGATGGCCTTGATGTCGTCCGCATACGCCAGTGCGCGGAACAGGTCGCGCAGCTCCCCATACGAGTCGAAGGTCAGCGGGTTCTTGCGCTCCGGCCGGTTGAGGGTGATGGTCGCCACGCCGTCCAGCGCGTCGAAACGGAAGTGCGTGGCGCTGTAGCCGCCCAGCGGCTGCCGGTTGCCCGGCAGCGCATGCGGCTCGCCTTGCAGGTATCGCATGGTTACTCCTTGGTGTCGTTCAGTTGGCGCTTCATCGCATCGAGCAGCTCGATCATGCGCGCCTTGTCGGTGGCCGGGATATCGCGAAAGATGTCGGCCACCCATTCCTCGTGCACCGCCGCCATCCCGGCAAAGGCTTTGCGCCCCGCGGGCGTGAGCTTGACGGTGAAGGCGCGCCGGTCAGCCTGATCGGCCACGCGCACCACCAGCTGCTCGCGTTCCAGCTGGTCCGTGATGCCGGTGATGTTCCCGCCCGTGACCATCATGCGGCGCGACAGCTCGCCCATGCGCAGGCCCTCCGGGTGGCGTTCCAGCTGCGCCATCAGGTCGAAGCGCGGTAGCGTGATGTCGAAGTGGCTGCGCAGGCGGCTGCGGATCTCGTTCTCCACCCGCACGGTGCAGGACAGCATGCGCAGCCAAAGCTTGAGCGCCTGGTGGTGCTCGTCCGTGAGCCGCGTGGCCAGGTCCGGGTCAGTGCTCACAGGCGTGCTCACATCACCTCCCCGCCAGCCACCGCGATGGTCTGACCGTTCATCGCGGACGATTGCGGGAGGCAGAGCCACAGCACCGCGTTGGCCACTTCGTCCGGCTGCACCAGGCGGCCCTGCGGATTGTGCGCGGCCAGTTCGGCCTTCGCTTCCTCCGCATTGCGGCCGGTTTTGCGCATGATGTTGGCCACCGCTTCCTGCACGATGTCGGTCTCGGTGAAGCCGGGGCACACCGCGTTGACCGTGATGCCCTTGGCCGCCAGCTCCAGCGCCAGCGCACGCGTGAGGCCCACCACGCCATGCTTGGCCGCGCAGTAGGCAGCCACGTAGCGGTAGCCGCTCAGCCCCGCGGTCGAGGCCACATTGACGATGCGCCCCCAGCCCTGCGCCAGCATGTGCGGCAGCGCGGCCTGGATGCAGTGGTAGGTGCCGGACAGGTTGGTGTCGATCATCCGCTGCCACAGCTCCGCATCGGTCTTCACGAACGGCGCCGAGCCGGCCTGCCCCGCGTTGTTGATGAGGATATCGATGCCGCCGCTGCGCTGCACCGCGTCGGCGAAGGCGCGCTGCACTGCCTCGCCATCGGTGATGTCGATGGTGAGCGCGTGCGCGCCGCGCCCGACGGCCAGTTGCGCCTCCTGCAGCGCCACCGGATCGCGGGCCGCCAGCGTCACGCGCGCGCCTTCGTCCGCAAGTGCGCGCGCGATGGCGAGCCCGATCCCACGGCTGGCGCCCGTAACCAGGGCATGCTTGTGTGCGAGCGTTCCCATCATCCCTCCAGCAATCGCGCCGCCACCTGCTGCGGCGAGAGGCCCGCACTGGCCGCAGCCAGCTGGCGTTCGCGCTGGAGGTTGCGCTCCAGTTGCGCCTTCCCGGCCAGGTATTGCTTGGGCCAGGCGACCGCCGTGTACCCCAGCTTGGCCGCCTCGTTCAGCGTCCACGCCGGGTTGGCGAGGTGCGGGCGACCCACCGCGCACAGGTCCGCGCGGCCTGCCGCGATGATGCTGTTGGCGTGATCCGCCTCGAAGATCGAGCCGACGGCAATGGTCGGAATGTCCGCCTCGTTGCGGATGCGGTCCGCGAACGGCGTCTGGTACATGCGCCCGAACACCGGCTTCTCCTGTTTGCTCACCTGGCCGGACGAGCAGTCGATCATGTCCGCCCCCGCGTCCTTGAACAGGGCCGCGATGCGCACCGCGTCGTCCGGCGTGATCCCGCCCTCCACCCAATCATGTGCCGAAATGCGCACGCTCATCGGCTTGTGCGCAGGCCACACGGCGCGCATCGCGCGGAACACGCGGAGCGGATAACGGCAGCGGTTCTCCAGCGAGCCGCCATACTGGTCGGTCCTGTGATTGGTCAGCGGCGAAATGAAGGAGGAAAGGAAGTAGCCGTGGGCGCAGTGCAGCTCCACCCAGTCAAACCCCGCCTGCTCGGCTGCCAGCGTCGCCCGCACGAAGTCCGCTTCGATGCGGTCCAGGTCCGCCCCCGTCGCCGCCCGCGCCACCTGCGACACGCCCGGCAGATACTGCTCGTCGGACGCAGCCACCAGCGGCCAGTTCCCGTCCGGGAGCGGCAGGTCGATCCCTTCCCACATCACCTTCGTGGAGCCCTTTGGCCCCGCGTGCCCGAGCTGCAGGGCGATGGCGGCATCGCTGCTGGCATGCACGAAGTCCACGATCCGCTTCCACGCCGCCGTGTGCTCCGGTGTGTACATGCCGGGGCAAGCCGGCGTGATGCGCGCATCGGCCGACACGCAGGTCATCTCCGCGAACACCATGGCCGCGCCACCGAGGGCCCGCGCGCCGAGGTGCACCAGGTGGAAGTCGCCGGGCACGCCATCCACGGCCGAGTACTGCGCCATTGGCGAGACCACGATCCGGTTCTTCAGCACGAGGTCGCGCACACGGAACGGCGTGAGCATCGGCAGCAGTTTTTGCTCCGGGACTGGAACACCCGCCTGCGCGCACGCGCGCTGCGCCAGCCACGCCTCATAGCGTTCGACATAGCCCGGATCGCGCAGCCGCAGGTTCTCGTGCGAGATACGCTGACTGCGCGTGAGCATCGAGTACGCGAACTGCTGCGCGTCCATGGCCGTGTAGCGCTGCACGTTCTCAAACCACTCCATCGAATTGCGTGCCGCCGACTGGATCTTCAGCACCTCGATGGAACGCGAGGCCTGGTACGCTTCCAGCGCCGCGCGCAGACCGGTGGAACCAGCCAGGCAGCGCGCCAGTTCGATCGCGTCTTCCAGCGCCAGCTTGGTGCCGGACCCGATCGAAAAGTGCGCCGTGTGCGCGGCATCGCCCATCAGCACCACCGGCACCTCGCCGTTCCAGTGCACCCAGTTCTCGCAGACGATGCGAGGGAAGGCGATCCAGATGGCCGAGCCGCGCAGATGCGAGGCGTTGGACAGCAGCGGATGCCCGTCCAGCTGGTCCGCGAACAGGCGCTCGCAGAAGGCGATGCCCTCCTCCTGCTCCATGTCGTCCAGACCCGCCTTGCGCCACACGTCCTCCGGCGTCTCGACGATGAAGGTCGAGGTGTCGCCGTCGAACTGGTAGATGTGGGCCTGGAACCAGCCGTGCTCCGTCTCCTTGAAGGCAAACGTGAAGGCATCGAACTTCTTCTTCGTTCCCAGCCACACGAAGCGGCAGCGCCGGGTTTCCACGGTCGGCTGGAAGGTGGACTCGTAGCGTGTACGGATGCGGCTATTCAGGCCATCGGACGCGATCACCAAGTCCGCGTTGTAGCGCGCGGCGAGCGTCTGGTCGTCCGTCACGTCGGTCTCGAACACCAGCCGCACGCCCAGTTCCTCGCAGCGCTGCTGCAGGATGTTGAGCAGCCGCTTGCGCCCGATGCCGCAGAAGCCATGCCCGCCCGAGGTCACCCGCGTGCCCTTGAAGAAGACGTCGATGTCGTCCCAGTGATTGAAGGCACGCAGGATCTCGCGCGCGGTCGGCTCGTCGGCCGCGACGAGGTTGCCCAGGGTCTGGTCCGAGAACACCACACCCCAGCCAAAGGTGTCGTAGGGCCGGTTGCGCTCCACCACCGTGATCTCGTGGCGCGGGTCGGCCTTCTTCATCAACAGGCCGAAATACAGCCCGGCCGGACCGCCGCCGATACAAACGATATTCATGACTCTCGCAATTTGAAGCGCTGCAGTTTGCCGGTCTCGGTGCGCGGCAGCTTGTCGGTGAAGCGCACGGAGCGCGGGTATTTATATGGCGCGATGTGTTCCTTGACGTAGTCCTGCAGTGCCCTGGCCATCGTCTCGCCCGGCGCCTGGCCCGGTTTGAGCACCACATGCGCCTCCACGATCTGGCCGCGCTCCTCGTCCGCGCGCCCCACGACGCCGCATTCGGCCACTGCCGGGTGGCGCAGCAGCACATCCTCGACTTCCGCGCCCGCGATGTTGTAGCCCGCCGAAATGATCATGTCGTCGGTGCGCGAGCGGTAGTAGAAGTAGCCGTCCGCGTCCATCTCGTAGGCGTCGCCAGTCAGGTTCCATCCATCGAGTACGTAGTCCTTCTGGCGTTCATCGGCCAGGTAGCGGCAGCCAGTCGGGCCCTTGATGGCCAGGCGCCCGATCACGCCCGGTCCCACCGGCTGGCCCTGGGCATCGAGCAGGCAGGCGCGGTAGCCCGGCACCGGCTTGCCGGTCGCACCGGGGCGGATGTCCGCTCCGGCCGCGGAAATGAAGATGTGGAGAAT
>NZ_SPVF01000007.1 GCF_004614185.1 Zemynaea arenosa
ACCTGCAGCTCGGCACGCAGGAGCAAGGCCGCGTCGTCTGGCAGGGCCCCGCCTGGCCCGGCCAGGACATGCACTGGGAAATCCAGCGCGACGTCCCCGAGCGCCAGGGCGGAGGCAGCGAGCAGGCGCCCGCCTGGCGCAGCGGCATGCGCTTCCGCTTTGCTGGGCTGGGCGAAGTGAACGCCACCGTCCTCCTGCACGGCGACCGCGTGCACGTCCAGATCGAAACCGGCAGCGGCGCGATCGGCAGCCTGCTGCGCGAGCAGGCCCCGGCCCTGTCCACCGCCCTGGACGCCGCCGGCACCCCGCTCGCGTCCTTCGACGTCCACACCAAAGGCCTGCGCCGTGGCTGACCAGAACGGCAATCACGGTGGCCGCAATCCCGGCCCGCCGCCGCGCACGCCGCCCGCTTCCGCGGTCGCTTTGGCGTATGCTGACGGCGATGTCGCCCCCAAGGTGGTCGCCAAGGGCAAGGGCCAGGTGGCCAGCCAGATCATCGCGCGCGCCCAGGAACACGGCGTATTCGTGCACGAGTCGAAGGAACTGGTGTCTTTACTCATGCACATTGACCTCGACCGGCAGATCCCGCCCGCGCTCTACCGCATCGTTGCGGAACTGCTGGCCTGGCTGTACCATATTGAATCTGCGCAACAAAGTGGTGGCGTCATGCCTGCCCCACCGGACGCGGCAACACTGATAGAACCTAACTCGGCCAGCAACGATGCAACAACCTAACGACCCGAGCCTGGAAAACTGGCATGACTACGAAGTGCAGTCGCAGCGCGAGATCGTCGCGCTGCTGCGCGGCATCCGGGACAAGAACCAGCTCGTCCGCATGCTCATCAATGGCGAGGCCGACGTCTGCGTAACTTCCGTGCTGGACGTCGATCCCGACACCCGCACCGTGCTGCTCGACTGGTCGGTGGACCGCGAGCAGAACCGCCGCGCCATCGCCGCCAAGCGCGTGCGCTGCGAGACCTTCCTCGACAAGATCCGTATCCTGTTCGATGCCGCGCCCCTCACCGAGGCGCAGTACAAGGGCAGCCCCTGCCTGCGCATGGACGTGCCGGAGACCCTGATCCGCCTGCAGCGCCGCGAGTACTACCGCATGCCCACGCCGGTCAGCAATCCGATCAAGGTCGTGATCCCGCTGCCGGAGGAACTGGGCGGCGGCACGCAAAGCTTCCCGCTGGCCGACATCAGCGTCGGCGGCATTGCCATCCTGGACAACAACAAGGCGCTCGGCGAGACCATCGGCGTGGACTTTCCCAACTGCCGCCTGGAGCTGCCCGAAGTCGGCCCCGTCATCACCACCCTGCAGGTGCGCAACCTGATGGACATGACGCTCCTGAACAACAAGACCAACCGCCGCCTGGGCTGCCAGTTCATCAACATCTCGCGCGGCAACCTGGCGAATGTGCAAAAGTACATCACCAAGCTGGAGCGCGAGCGCAACGCCCGCCTCTCGGGCCTGGCTTGAAAAACAAAACGGAGCCAGCGGCTCCGTTTTTCATTCATGCGGCGACACTGCTCAAACCTGCATGTTCATGATGTCGTGATACGCCGCCACCAGCTTGTTCCGGACCTGCACGGTCGCCTGGAAGTTGATGCTCGCCTTCTGCATCGAAATCATCACATCCGACAGCGAGACCTTGTCGTCCCCCAGGGCAAAGGCCTGCCCCATGGCATCGGCCTGGTTCTGCGAGTTGCTGACGGCCTGCAGCGAATTCTTCAGCGCGTCCGCGAAATCGGCTTTTGGCACGCCGCCGGCGCCACCCGGTCCCGCACCCACGCCGCCCACGCCGCCCGCGCCCGGCGCACCGACGCCGCCCGGCTTCTGCTGGGCCGCGGCTTTCATCTGTTCCATCATCGAGAGGATCCGGCTCCGGTCGATTCCGCCCACGTCCATGTTGTGCTCCTTGGTGTCAGGCTGACACAATAGCAGCCGGGAGCGCAAATTTCCGGTCAAGCAGGGGTGTAAACCTGCCGCTATTTGGGCCTTTAAACCGCCGCGGCCGCCTCCATAATGCTTGCCTGATCCCAACCCTTTTCTCGCACATCCATGGCCGTCGCTGACGATACCGTAACTCTCGGAGATACCCCCGACCAGGCCCGCCGCCCCGGCTTCCTGCAAACCACGTTTGGCCGGAATATCATGCTCGGCGCCGGTATCGCCGTGGTCATCGCCATCATGGCCGGGGTGTGGATGTGGAGCCAGCAGCCGGACTACCGCGTCCTGTTCTCCAATTACAGCGACCGCGATGGCGGCGCCATCACCGCCGCGCTGGACCAGATGGGCGTGCCCCACAAGTTCTCCGAAGGCGGCGCCGCCATCCTCGTCCCCGCCAACCAGGTGCACGACGTGCGCCTCAAGCTGGCCTCCCAGGGCCTGCCCAAGGGCGGCAATGTCGGCTTCGAGATCATGGAAAACCAGAAGCTGGGCATCTCCCAGTTCCTGGAGCAGGTGAACTACCAGCGCTCGCTGGAAGGCGAACTGGCACGCTCGATCGAATCGGTGGCCGCCGTGGCCTCGGCCCGCGTGCACCTGGCGATGCCGAAGCCGTCCGTGTTCGTGCGCGAGCAGCAGAAGCCGACCGCCTCCGTGCTCCTCAACCTGCAGCCGGGCCGCGCGCTGGACCCGGCCCAGGTCCAGGCCATCGTCCACCTGGTTGCCTCCTCCGTCCCCGAACTCACCACCGGCAACGTGACCGTGGTCGACCAGAACGGCAACCTGCTGTCCGAGACCAGCAAGCAGGCCGGCAAGCAGCAGCTCGACCCGAATCAGCTGAAGTACGTGGCCCAGCTGCAGGCCAACATCGTGCGCCAGGTGGAATCGATCGTGACCCCGCTGGTGGGCGACCACAACGTGCGCGCCGAAGCCACCGCCGACATCGACTTCGCCCAGACCGACACCGCCAGCGAAGCCTACAAGCCAAACTCTCCGCCCAACGAATCGGCCATCCGCAGCCAGCAGACCAGCGAAGCGAATGGACCGGGCAGCAGCGCCGCCGGCGTGCCGGGCGCCCTGTCGAACCAGCCGCCGGGCACCCCGGCCGCCCCGATCAACGCGGCCCCGGGCTCCAACCCGAACACCGCGGCCGTGCCGGGCGCCGCCGGCAGCACCGGCCCGAGCCAGAAGAACTCGACCACCAATTTTGAAGTCGACAAGACGGTCAAGTACGAACAGAAAGGCATGGGGGGCATCAAGCGCCTGACCGTGGGCGTGGTGGTCAACTACCGTCGTATCGTCGACCCGAAGACCAACAAGGTCACCGTGCGCCCGCTGACCGCCGCCGAGATCCAGCAGATCAATGACCTGGTCAAGGAAGCCATGGGCTTCAGCCAGGAGCGGGGCGACACCGTCAAGGTCACCAACCTGCCGTTCGACGGCGTCGACCGCCCGGTCGAGGTGCCACCGGAAGTCCCGTGGTGGAAAAACCCGGACAACTGGTCGCTGGCCAAGGAGATCGGCAAGTTCCTGATCGCCTTCGTGGTGATGAGCTACCTGTTCTTCCGCATCCTGCGCCCGATGCTGAAGCCGATCTTCCGCAAGCTCGATGAAATCGCGGACGTGCCGCCCCCGCCGCCGCCGCCGCCCGAGCCGGACCCGGAGGACGAACGCCAGGAAGCGATCAAGTCCCAGCTGGAAGAGATGGAAGCGCAACAAGCCGCCGGTTACCGCGAGAACCTGCAGATGGCCAAGAACCTCGCGAAGGAAGATCCACGCATCGTGGCCAACGTCGTAAAAGCATGGGTAGGTTCCAATGAATGACAACGGTATCCAGAAAGCGGCCATCCTGATGCTCGCCATCGGCGAGTATGAGGCGTCCGAGGTGATGAAGTACCTCGGCCCGCGCGAAGTGCTCAAGCTGGGCGCCGCCATGGCCACCATGAAGGGCGTGCAGCACGAGCAGGTGGTGACGGTGCTGGACGCCTTCCGCGCGCAGACCGAATTGAATTCCACCGTCGGCCTGGATTCGGATGAATACATCCGCCAGGTGCTGACCAAGGCGCTCGGCGACGACAAGGCTTCCGTGCTGCTGGCCCGTATCCTGGGCGGCAAGGACGCTTCCGGCATCGAGTCGCTCAAGTGGATGGACGCGCAGTCGGTCGCGGAACTGATCCGCAACGAGCACCCGCAGATCATCGCCACCATCCTGGTCCACCTCGAGCGTGACCAGGCCTGCGAGATCATGGGCCACTTCTCGGACCGCCTGCGCAACGACGTGGTGCTGCGCATCGCCACCCTGGACGGCGTGCAGCCGGCCGCGCTGCGCGAGTTGAACGACGTGCTGACCAAGCTCCTCTCGGGTAACGAGAACATCAAGAAGTCCTCGCTGGGCGGCGTGCGCGCGGCGGCGGAGATCCTCAACTTCATGTCCGGCGAACAGGAAAGCTCGGTCATGGACGCCATCAAGAACTACGACAACGACATGGCGCAGAAGATCATGGACGAGATGTTCGTCTTCGATAACATCATCGACATCGACGACCGCGGCATCCAGCTGCTGCTGCGCGAAGTGCAGTCCGACATGCTGATCATCGCGCTCAAGGGCGCCTCGCCGGACCTGCGCGACAAGATCTTCAAGAACATGTCCTCGCGCGCCGCCGAGATGATGCGCGAAGACCTCGAATCCAAAGGGCCGGTGCGCCTGTCCGAAGTGGAATCGCAGCAGAAGCAGATCCTGCAGATCGTGCGCCGCCTCGCCGACGAAGGGCAGATTGTCCTCGGCGGCAAGGGTGAGGATTCGTTCATCTGATGAGCACTCCGAAAGAACAGCTCACCGCCTACCAGCGGTGGGAAATGAACTCCTTCGATCCCCCGCCGCCGCCGGCGCCGGTGGCGGCCGAGCCGCACATCAAGCTCCCCACGCAGGAAGAGATCGAGGCGATGATGGAGTCCGCGCGCGCCGAAGGCTACGAGACCGGGCGCGCCCAGGGCTACCAGGACGGCCTGGCGCTCGGCCGCGCCGAAGCGGCCACCGAGCAGGAACACCTGCGCTCCATCGCGGCCACCTTCGGCAGCGCGGTGGCGCGCGCCGACGAGACCATCGCCAACGAGGTGCTGGAACTGGCGCTGCAGCTGGCGCGCGCCATGCTGCGCACCGCGCTGGAAGTGAAGCCGGAACTGATCCTGCACGTGGTGCGCGAAGCGATCGGCTACCTGCCGGTGCTGCAGCAGCCCGCCTCGCTGTACCTGCACCCCGCTGACGCAGAGCTGGTGCGCGACGCCATCGGCCACGAGCTGGCCGAAACCGGGTGGACCATCAAGGATGATTCGGCGCTGGCGCGCGGCGGCTGCCGCATCGACACCGCGTCCAATCAAATCGACGCCACCGTGCAGGCCCGCTGGGCGCGCCTGACCGCGGCCGTGGCCAAGAACGTGGAGTGGCTGGGCTGATGGGCGCACCGGAACTCGACCAGCACACCGGGCGCTGGAGCGCCTACCTGAAGGACTGCGGCGCCCTGGTCGGCTTCGTGGAGCCGATGCAGGTCTCCGGCCGCATCACGCGCGTCGCCGGCCTGGTGATGGAATGCGTGGGCCTGCGCCTGGCCGTGGGCTCGGCCTGCACCGTGCCGCTGGCGAATGGTTCGCGCATCGATGCGGAAGTCGTCGGCTTCGAAGGCGACCGCCTGTTCCTCATGCCGCAGCAGGACGTGGAAGGCGTGGTGCCCGGCACCCGCGTGTTCCCGGTCGAGCCGACCGTGCCGCGCCCCGGCACCGTGTCGCACCCGCGCCGCCGCCCCAGCGACCGCGCGCGCCACCTGCCGGTCGGCGGCCAGCTGCTGGGCCGCGTGCTCGATGGCGCCGGCCGTCCGCTGGACGACAAGGGCCCGGTCCATACCGACACCTCGGCCCCGATCAACGTGCGCCCTGCCAACCCGCTGGACCGCAAGCCGATCCGCGACACCATGGACGTGGGCGTGCGTGCGATCAACGCCATGCTGACGGTGGGCCGCGGCCAGCGTCTGGGCCTGTTCGCCGGTTCCGGCGTCGGTAAATCCGTGCTGCTCGGGATGATGGCGCGCTACTCGGCCGCCGACGTGATCGTGGTGGGCCTGATCGGTGAGCGGGGCCGCGAGGTCAAGGAGTTCATCGAAGAGATCCTGGGCGAAGAAGGCCTGGCGCGCTCGGTCGTGGTGGCCGCACCGGCCGACACCTCGCCGCTCATGCGACTGCAGGGCGCGGCCTATGCCACGGCGATCGCGGAGCACTTCCGCGACGAGGGCAAGGACGTCCTGCTGATCATGGATTCGCTCACGCGTTACGCGATGGCGCAGCGCGAGATCGCGCTGGCGATCGGCGAGCCGCCCGCCACCAAGGGCTATCCCCCATCGGTGTTCGCCAAGCTGCCGGTGCTGGTGGAACGCGCCGGCAACGGGCCGGAGGGCGGCGGCTCGATCACCGCCTTCTACACCGTGCTGACCGAGGGCGACGACCAGCAGGACCCGATCGCCGACTCGGCGCGCGCGATCCTGGACGGCCACTTCGTGCTGAACCGCCGCCTGGCCGAGGCGGGCCACTACCCCGCCATCGACATCGAACAGTCGATCTCGCGCGTGATGCACTCGATTACCTCGCCCGAGCACCAGCGCGCCGCGCGCCGCCTCAAGCAGCTGTATTCACGCTACGAGCGCTCGCGCGACCTGATCTCGGTGGGCGCCTATGCGCCGGGGACCGACCCCACGCTCGACCAGGCCATCCAGCTGCACGACCAGATCGAGCATTTCCTTTGCCAGGAAATCACCGAAAAGGTGGGCATGCTGGAGAGTTTGGGGCAATTGACCTCGCTGTTCCCCTGATTGACGGCGGGTTGACGTCCCTATAATCGACCTCCATGGCCCAGACGTCCGCACTCGACACCCTGCTCGACCTGGCCCAGCGTGCCACCGACGATGCCGCCAAGCGGCTCGGCGCCGCGCTGCAGGCCGTCGAGGATGCGAAGCAGAAGGCGCAGATGCTGGACGGGTATCGCGACGACTATGCGGCCAAATTGGATATGGCGCAGCAGAACGGCATCACCCCGCAGGCGTACCAGAATTTCATCGCCTTCATGGCCAAGCTGGACGCGGCGATCAAGGGCCAGCGCGAGATCGTCAAGCACGCGGAAGCGCGCGCGGCCATGGAAAAGAAGGCCTGGCAGGAGTGCGAGCGCAAGCGCCTGTCGTACCGGACCCTCTCCACCCGCGCGGCGGAGCAGGCCCTGAAGCTGGAAAACAAGCGCGACCAGAAACTGATGGATGAACACGCGGCCCGGCAGGCGTACTACCGGCGCGAAGGCTAAACGGACCGAGACGGACCATGCTGAACCCGAACCTCACCAACTCCCTGACCAGCGGCGCGTCCGACGCGAACCCGCTGGCTGGTCTCTTCAACGGCAACGCCACGGCGGCCCGCAACGGTGCGAACCTGGGCGCGGACGGCGTCTCGTTCAGCCAGACGCTGTCGCGCGAGATGGCGCAGCGCCAGGCGGGCACCAATCCCGGCGCCCCCAGCCCGGCCCCGGCGCCGCAGCAGGCCCCCAAGTCCGCGCAGCAGAGCAAGCCGGCCGAGAAGGCGCCTGACGCCAAGCCCGCGCAGGCCGACAACCAGACCGACGCCAACAAGCAGGCCGAGAGCAGCGCCTCTGCCGATGCCGCGCCCGCCGACAAAACTGCCAGTACGGCAGCGGAGAAATCCTCCGCCAAGCCTGCGGACGACAGCGCCTCGGCCTCCAAGTCGGCCGACGAGAGCACCGAAGACCAGCAGGTCGCCGACGCCAACGCCGCCGTCACCCCCGTCACCGACATGCTGGCCCTGATGGCCAGCCTGGCCAAGCCCGCCGCGCAAGCCGCCCAAGCCGCCGACCCGGCCGCCGCGGCCGCCACCGCGGACGCCATCGGTGGCATCGGCAAGGGTGGCAAGGGCAGCGCCGTGAGCACTGACCCGGGCGCGATCCAGGCCCTGCAGGACGCCGCCGACGATGCCGCCGCCACCAGCTTTGCGACCGCGCTGACCAAGACCGTGGCCGCCCTCGGCGAAGGCAAGGGCAAGCCCGTGGCCATGGACGGCCAGCAACTCGCCCTTCCGAAGGATGGCGCCGCCAAGGATCTGAAACTCGACCTGGGCACCGCTGCCGCCGCCGGCAAAGCCACCGACCTGACCGACGCCGCCGCCAAGCCGTCCGCGGCCACGGCGGCCGCCCGTGCGGACGCCAAGGTG
>NZ_SPVF01000001.1 GCF_004614185.1 Zemynaea arenosa
TCCCAAGGTCGCGCTGGTGCTGTCCGGCGGCGGGGCGCGCGGGTTTGCGCACATCGGCGTGCTGCGCGTGCTGCGCGAGATGCACGTTCCGATCGACATCGTGGTCGGCACCAGCATGGGCGGCGTGGTCGGCGGCGCCTACGCGGCCGGGGCCTCGGTCAACGAACTGGAAGCCATCGCCCGCCACACCGACTGGGACCGTGTGATCGCCGACCGCCCCGCGCGCGACGACCTGGCGTTCCGCCGCCGTGAGGAGGACATCCTGCTCCCCTCGCGCATCGAATTCGGCGTGAGCCGCAACGGCGTGGCCCTGCCGCCCGCCGCCGCCAGCAACGCCGCGCTGGAAGCGACCCTCAACAAGCTGCTCCCGGCCGGCGCGCGCGACAAGCCAGTGAACCAGCTCGCGCTGCCGTTCCGCTCCGTCGCCTCCGACCTCGTGACCGGCGAACTGGTGGAACTGAAGGACACGCCGCTGTTTCTCACCATGCGCGCCTCGCTCGCCGTTCCGGGCGTGTTCGCGCCTGTGCGCGTGAAGGGCCACCTGGTGGCCGACGGTGGCCTGGTGCGCAACCTGCCGGTGGACATGGCGCACCAGATGGGCGCGGACATCGTCATCGCCGTCAACGTGGGTACGCCGCTGGCGCCCGAGCGCGAGCTGCGCAGCGCGGTCGGCGTGGCCCAGCAGATGATCAACATCCTCACCGAGCAGAACGTCCAGCGCTCGCTGAAGGAGCTTCGCCCCGGTGACATCCTGATCTCGCCCGACCTGGCCGGCATCAGCTTCCTCGACTTCCAGGCGCACGAGCGGGCGATCGAGGCAGGCGAGGACGCAACGCGCTTGCTGGCCGAGCGCCTGCAACCGCTGGCCGTCCCAGCGCCCGACTACGCGCTGCTGGAAAACCGCCGCCTCGCCACGCCGCCGCTGGCCGACACGCCGCTGGCGCTGGCCTCCGTGGAAGTGAAGGGCAGCGAGGAGATCGACGCCACCACCCTGGCTGCGCAGACCGGCCTCGAAAAAGGCAAGCCGGTGACGCGCGCCGAAGTGCAGGAGGCCGCATCCGCCCTGTACGGCCGCGGTGACCTGGCGCGCGTGGAGACCGAGGTGTCCGACGATGGCGGCAAACGCAGTGTGGTGATCCACGCGACTGATGCGCCCTGGGCCAGCAACCGCCTGCGCGTGGGCCTGGAGCTGGGCAGCGACTTCAATGACACCAACACCTTCGCGCTCAAGCTGATGCACGTGCGCTCCAACCTGAATGCCTGGGGCGGCGAGCTGCGGACCGTGATGCGGGTGGGGACCACGCGCGAATTCGGCATGCAGTTCTTCCAGCCGCTGGGCGCGGGCTCGCCGTACTACGTGGCGCCGCAGATCGGCTATGGCTCTTCGGGCGCGGACGTGTTCAACGAAGGGCGGCGCATCATGCGCATCGGCCTGTCGCAGCAGATGGCGACGCTGGCCGTGGGCCGGGAGCTGGGCAACTGGGGCGACCTGCAGTTCGGCGTGCAGCGCGCCCGCGCAACCCTGCGTGCGACGGTGCCGGATACGGGCCTGATTCCGAAGCAGGTGGCGCTCGACACCTCGCAATTCCTGCGCTATCGCGTCGACACCCTTGATTCCCTGGCCTTTCCGACGCGCGGCGTGCTGGTGGAGGCTGCGGTGGAACATTCGGCCAGCGGGGGCGAAGGGAACACGCCGCTGGCGCGCAATTCCATCCTTGCGATGCGTGCCTTCCACGCCGGGAACTGGGCGGGCCATGTGTATGGCGAATGGGCGCACGCGCAGAGCGGCACGGCGCCGCTGTCGCTGGGCGGCTTCCTGCGCCTGTCCGGCACCCAGGCCGATTCGATCCAGGGCCGCAGCGTGGTCTTTGGCCGCGTGGCGATGGCGCGCAAGATCGCGGCCCTGCCATCGACGCTCGGCGGCGCCTTGCGCGCGGGCTTTTCGCTGGAAGCCGGCGGCAATTACGACTCGGCGATCTCGAAAGTGCGCGAGGCCTCGTTCCGCCAGGCCTTCAGCGGTTTCCTGGCAGTGGACACACGCTTCGGCCCCGCCTACTTCGCCGCCGGGGCCACCCGCGACGGCGAAAAGACGCTCTACCTGTTCCTCGGGCCGGTCTGGTGATCCGGTGCGTCCGGGCGGCGCAGCGCGGTGAAGGCCGCGAATTCGTAGGAACGGAAACCGATCAGCAGTGAGAAGCCGTCGCGCTGCTCGGGGTCGAGCCGGCGGTCGCCCTGGTGCAGGCGCGCCAGTTCGCCAGCCAGCTGCTGGATCTTCAGCACCAGCTCCTGCGCGCTGGGAAGCGACACGCGCGCGGGCAGCATCATCAAGGTCTCACCTGGGCCGTCGAAGCGGCCGCTGAAATAGTCCGCCACCACGTGGTCGCGGAAGTACTGCTGCACCGGGCCATCCGGGATCCAGTGAAAGGCGTTCGAGACGCGCAGCGTGTAGCGGTTGTGCGGCTTGAGTTCGATGAGTCCCAGGCGATCCAGCTCCGCCAGGAGGCCGATGCATTCCGGCTCGGTGAGCGCGTAGGTTTCGAGGATCTGCTCCATGCTCCAGTGGCCCAGGCAGCAGTTCGCGACCAGCAGCAGCTTGGGATTGGAGGCCAGCGACTTTTCCTGCGTCAGCGTCAGCGAGTCGCTGTGCACCCGCAGGTCGGCGGCGCGGCGCAGCACGTCTTCCATCGCGATGCCGGAGGCCTTGCAGATCTGGGCCAGGCGCGAGAGGGCCATGTCCTTCTGCCCGAACATGCGCTTGACGCTTGACTCGCTCATGTCGATGCGCGCGGCCAGGTCCTTGTAGGTGATCTCTGCGGCGCGCAGTTCGGCGCGCAGGACTTGCAGGACTCCTTCCGGTGAGCTCATTCCACATCCCCGTTATATGTATAGGTTTGCGCTACCTTGCGGGCGCGCGATGGCGTGATGGTACTACAGCGCGGTACCTTGCGTACCGTGAGATGGGCTGTTCAAGCGGGTGCTGGCGCGCGGCGCCGAAGCTTGCAAAACTGCGCGCCATCCAACAACAACACAAGGATGTTCCTGATGTACCGCTCCCTCTTTATCGCCGCTTCCTTTTTCGCGGCATCCCTGGCCCACGCTAACGAAGTGAATCCGGTCTACGCCGGCGCGGCGCTCGGCACCAGCACCTGGAAGCCGTCCTGCAACGCGTCCTTCTGCGACCGCGAACGCGGCGTGGCGGGCAAGGCGTGGCTGGGCTACCAGTTCGGCACCGTGGAAGACAACAAGCTGCTGTCGTCGGTCGAGGCGACCTACTTCAACTCCGGCGTGATCACCGAGGGCCCGAAGGATTCGCGCCACAGCACGCACGTGACGGCGTTTGGCTTGAGCTACAAGGCCGCGTACAAAGTGGGCGCGTTTGGCATGCATGCACGCGGTGGTGTCGCGGCGATCAACAACCAGGTGTCGTATGGCACGGCGCAGTTCAAGGACGGGAACAAGTTCGGCTTCACCTACGGGATTGGCGCGAGCTACCAGGTGAACGAGAACGTGAGCGTGGTGCTGGATGCGGACAAGCTGCGCAACAACCGCGTGAGCGCGCCGATCTACACGGTGGGCGTGAACTACAAGTTCAAGTGATGTGAGGCGGGGACGCTCACTGGGCATCCCCGGGTAGTACAAGTCAATGGTCCGGCTGGGCGGAGAGCCCGGCCGGCCTCTCAGTTGGCCTGATCGCGGGCGCCGCCACGAGGTGGCGCCCGCAGGCGGCCGGTCTCAAAACGACGCGCTGGATGTCGTGTCGCTCGCAGGGCTACACGGTGCGGCTCAGGCGTCGTCGTCTTCCTTCTTCAGCGGCAGTTTGGCCAGGGCGCGCTTGTCGGCCTGACGCTTGGCCGACTCCGTTTTCTCGTGCGAGCCCGCAGAGCGCTGCTTGGCCGCCACCGCCACCGGATTGCGCGGCTTGTTGAACGTCTGCGACGGTTCGACGCGGATGCGCATTTTCTGGCGGGTGGCGAGGGCTTTGTTGGCCATGGCAGCGGTTCCTGGTCTTACAGCACGTAGCGTGACAGGTCTTCGTTGTCCGCCAGCTTGTCCAGCCGCTGGTTGACGTAGGCCGCATCGATGGTCACGGTCTTGTCGCTGGTGTCCGTGGCAGAGAACGAGATCTCTTCCAGCAGTTTCTCCATCACGGTGTACAGGCGCCGCGCGCCGATGTTCTCGGTGCGCTCGTTGACCTGGAACGCGATCTCCGCCAGGCGCGTGATGCCCTCCGGCGTGAAATCGAGCGTCACGCCCTCGGTGGCCAGCAAGGCCTCGTACTGCGTGGTGAGGCAGGCGTCGGTGCTGGTGAGGATGCGCTCGAAGTCCGCGATCGACAGCGACTCCAGCTCCACGCGGATCGGGAAGCGGCCCTGCAGCTCCGGAATCAGGTCCGACGGCTTGGCCAGGTGGAAGGCGCCGGAGGCGATGAACAGGATATGGTCGGTGCGGATCATGCCGTACTTGGTGTTGACCGTGGTGCCCTCGACCAGCGGCAGCAGGTCGCGCTGCACGCCTGCGCGCGAGACGTCGGCGCCGCCCACTTCCGAGCGCGAGGCGATCTTGTCCACCTCGTCCAGGAACACGATGCCGTTCTGCTCCACGTTGGTGATGGCCTTCTGCTTCAGCTCATCCTCGTTCACGAGTTTCGCCGCTTCCTCGTCGGCCAGCAGCTTGAGGGCTTCCTTGATCTTGACCTTGCGCTTCTTGCGGCGCTGCTGGCCCACCCCCGCGAACATGGACTTGATCTGCTCCGTCATTTCTTCCATGCCTGGCGGCGCCATGATCTCCATCTGCGCGCCCGGTTCGGCCACTTCGATTTCCACTTCGCGGTCGTCCAGCGAGCCTTCGCGCAGGCGCTTGCGGAAGGTCTGGCGGGTGGTCTCGCCGTCCTTGCTCTGCTCCTTCTCGCTGACGTTGAAGCCGAAGTCGCGCGGCGGCGGCAGCAGGATGTCGAGGACGCGATCCTCGGCCGCGTCCTCGGCGTGCTGGCGCACCTTCTTCATCTCGCTCTGGCGGGTCTGCTTGATGCCGATGTCGATCAGGTCGCGGATGATGGTGTCGACGTCGCGCCCCACATAGCCCACTTCGGTGAACTTGGTCGCCTCGACCTTGATGAAGGGCGCGTCGGCCAGCTTGGCCAGGCGGCGCGCGATCTCGGTCTTGCCGACGCCGGTCGGGCCGATCATCAGGATGTTCTTGGGCGTGATCTCGTGGCGCAGCGGCTCGGCCACCTGCTGGCGGCGCCAGCGGTTGCGCAGGGCGATGGCGACCGCGCGCTTGGCCTTGCCTTGGCCGACCACGTGCTTGTCGAGTTCAGAGACGATTTCCAGCGGAGTCATGTTCATTTGGCGTCACCCAGCGTTTCAATGGTGTGGGAGAGATTGGTGTAGATGCACAGCTCGCCTGCGATGGTGAGCGCCTTCTTGACGATGTCGGCCGGGGCCAGGTCGGTGTGCTCCTGCAGCGCCTTGGCGGCGGACTGCGCATAGGCGCCGCCGGAGCCGATCGCGCCGATGCCGTCCTCGGGTTCGAGCACGTCGCCGTTGCCGGTGATGATCAGGGTGGAGGTGGCGTCCGCCACCAGCAGCATCGCTTCCAGGCGGCGCAGCACGCGGTCGGTGCGCCAGTCCTTGGCCAGCTCCACCGAGGCGCGCAGCAGGTGCCCCTGGTGCTTCTCCAGCTTGGCTTCGAAGCGGTCCAGCAGGGTGAAAGCGTCGGCGGTGCCGCCGGCGAAGCCGCACAGGACCTTGCCCTGGTACAGCTTGCGCACCTTGCGGGCCGAGCCCTTCATGACGATGTTGCCGAGGGTGACCTGGCCATCGCCGCCGAGGGCCACGTCGGCGCCGCGCCGCACGCACAGGATGGTGGTGCCGTGAAATTGTTCCATGTTCTGCCTCTGAGTTATCAAGCCCCGTGAAGATGGGGCCCGGCAACGGGATTGCAAGACTGGTCAGTATTTATGCGGAAAGATTTTGGCGACTTCGCCCGCGCCCAGCAGTTTGAGCAGGGCGGCGACGAGATGGTTCACGTCGCGCATTTCGATGGCGCGCCCGGCCGCCAGCGGGCGCAGGCGGTTGATCAGGGCGGTGGCGGCGAGGTAGTCGATGCGCGCCAGGCGCGAGCAGTCCAGCACGGCCGGGTCGTACTGGCTGGCGTAGACGTCCAGCGCGTCGAGCAGTTCGTTGGGCTGGCCTTCGATGGACGCGGGAAGCAGGTAGCGGTCGGACGGCGGGGCCGTGCGGGCGGGCGCGGCGGTGGCCACGTGGGCGGCGGCCTCGAAGGAGGGCGGCGAGACCTCGTAGGTGATGCAGTAATCCATCGCCGTTTCCTCGAACTCCTTTTCGCGGTTCATCAGGAGCAGGAGTTCGAGCAGCAGCAGCCAGACGTGCGGGCTGACCTCGCGGTTGCCGACGTCCACGCCGCCGCGCAGCAGGTCGGCGAACTCGGGGGCACCGGCCAGGGTCAGCTCGCGCTGCTGCTTGCGCAGTCTTTGCAGCGCGCCCAGCAGGAGTTCACAACCTTCCGGCGTGACGGACTGGATGCGGAAGAATTCCAGCCGCAGCGCGGGCGAACCGGGCGCGGCCTGCTGCAGGCGTTCCAGCTGGGGCGCGATGGAGGCGTCCAGGGTGCCGGCGAAGGATTCGGTCGGCGCCACGCCCGCGCCCGGCTTGCCCGGCGCGTCCAGCGGCGGCAGCGGGGCCCAGGTCGGCGGCGAGGTTTCGAAGCGGCTGGCGTAGTCGATGGCCAGGCTGTCGAAGGCGTCCTGCTGGCCGGTGACGAGGTAGAGGTCGAACAGCATCCACCACAGGGCGCGGTCGTCGTTCAGGTGCTCGCGCAGCATGTGCTCGGCGATGACGTGCTCGCCGTTGGCGTACAGGATGGCGATCTCGTCCAGCACGGGGGCACTGGCAGCCTCCACCGGCATGGGCAGTTCTTCGTCCGCCAGCAGCTGGGTGGTGGCGAGTTCGCTCTGGGCGCCGGGCGGCTTGCGCTTGCGGTCGCTGCCCCAGGCGGGCTCGTCGTTGAAGATGTCCTCCACCATCGCCTGCTCGATGGCGTCGATTTTCTTGGCGGTGTCGCGCGCGATCTGGCGCTGGCGCTCGCGCTCGGCCTCGGTCTCGAAGGTCATGCGGGTCGACTCCCCGCGCAGCAGGCGCGAGTCGGGGAAGGCGTCGGGAGCGAGCTCCTCCGGCGCTTCCGGTTTCTTCCCTTTGAACAGCGAGAACAGTCCCACGCGTGGTCCCAAAATTCCTCGAATCGTGCGGTAAAACGGCAGTGCTAGAAGGTAGCACGAACGCCGGGTCCGGGTGGCGCGCACGCGGCGGTGGCGCACAGCCGGAGGCTAAGTGTATCCCAAGGGCAATACATTGGGGCGCACAGATGCATATGGAAACAAAAAAAGCATGCGCTGGCGCATGCTTTGTCTGGGGGAGGGCCGCAGCCGGGTTCAGTCGCCGTACAGCTTCTGCTTCAGTTCTCGGCGCTGCTGGGCTTCCAGCGACAGGGTGGCGGTCGGGCGGGCGATCAGGCGCGGAATGCCGATCGGCTCGCCGGTTTCCTCGCACCAGCCGTACTCGCCCGCCTCGATGGCGGCCAGCGACTGTTGCACTTTCTTCAGCAGCTTGCGCTCGCGGTCGCGCGTGCGCAGTTCCAGCGCATGCTCTTCCTCGATGGTGGCGCGGTCGGCCGGGTCCGGCACCAGCACGGTTTCGCGCAGGTGTTCGGTGGTCTCGCCGGCGTTCTTCAGCAGCTCCTTCTCCAGCTCCTGGAGGCGGTTCTTGAAGAAGGCCAGCTGGGCCGGGTTCATGTAATCCTTGTCACTCATGGACCGGATTTCGTCTTCGGTCAGGAGGCGGTCTTCTGCGCTCGCGGCAGTCTGTTTTTTTGTAGTCATGACTTCACTTACCTTTGATACGACAGAGGATTTCATTTTATCAGCTAACGCGGCGACCGCCGGGGACTGTACGCCCGAGTTCGCCACCGCGCCGGAGGCCGGTGCGGGTGCTGCCGAGGCGGCCGCCGCAGGTGTCGTTTTCGCCGCGGAGGCTGCCGGTTGTGCGGCGGGTGCTGCTGCCTTGGCTGTCGCCTTGGCGGGTTTCGTGGCCTTGGCCGGGGCCGCGCTGGTGGCGCTGGCCTTGGC
>NZ_SPVF01000221.1 GCF_004614185.1 Zemynaea arenosa
CCATCGGGGCGGTCACCGCACCGCTGACGGGGCCGGCCGGTCCCATCGTCGGCGGGCTGGTCGGGGCGCACGTGGGCTCGCTCTACAGCTTCAGCAACATGAAGGAGAAGGGCGAGATCGAGCACAACACCACGTCCGAGGACGAGCGCAACAACCTGCAGGCGCCGCGCCCGGCGGGGATGCTGCTGGCGGTCGAGGTGCACGATCCGGCCGAGGAAGACCGCGCGCTGGACGTGCTGCGCCGCACCGGCGCCCACCACATCGAGCGCGCCGAGGGCCACATCGACCACGGCGACTGGACCGATTTCAACCCGCTCGCGCCGCCCCAGCTGGTGCATTGAGCCGCGCCGGGAGCCCCGCGCTGGCGGGCGTTCCCCGCCCGCCGCTGCGCGCTCGGCGCACGGTTGGAACACGCTTCCCGCGGCCGCGATTTTCTGTATGATGGCCCCCAGCCATGCGCTCGGCATGGCGCAGCCGACGGGAGGCTTCAATGACGCAAGCTTGGGTGATCCTGACTGGACAGGACGGGACCGACATCTCCGCTCCCACCGACAAGCAACTGGCGGCGGTCCTGGCCGAGGTGTTCGGCAAGTCCCGCAAGGGCGCCAGCAGTCACCCGGAACCCGCCACCGCGACCCTGCGCTTCGGCTACGACGACGGTCTCATGTACCTGGCCGAAGTCTCCAGCACCGGCGAGCTCTGCTTCGAGGAATGGTCCGACCGCGACTGCGAAATGGCGCTGGCCCAGCCGCGCCGCATGAAGGCGGGCAAGAAGGAGGCGCTGGAGATCTGGACCATGCTGGCGCACCGCCAGGTCAGCCGGATCCGCGAGCTGGACTGGTTCTAGGCGCGCGGTGAATATGCAACCATTTGGTTGCATATTCTGGCCGTCAGCGCAGCGACGAGCCCGCGCCTTGCAGCGGACCCAGCGGATGCCGCTCCAGCTCCGTCTCGCTGATGTTGGGCTTGCCGCTCCAGGACTTGTAGACCACCACGTTGTTGCTGATCAGGATGAGGGCGTCGAAGCTCCAGCCGCTGATCTTGATGTCCTTGCGGAAGTTCAGGAAGTCCGCGAAAAAGTTCCCCACGTGTTCCCGCTTCAGCGACTGCTGCTCGATGTGGTAGGCGTAGCAGGCGTTGCGCGCGTCCACGCACTTGCGGATCGCCGGGTCCAGCTTGCTGCTTTCGAAGGCGACCATGGCTTCCAGCCGGCGCAGCAGGTCCGCATGGCTGAGGATGGTCATGTTGGGCACCTTGTCCGGGTCGAAGCCGAGCGCCTTCAGCTGGGCCAGCGTGGTGCGGCCGGGCACGATGCGCTTGAAGTCGCCTTCGGCCTCGGCGTAGGTCTTCCACGGGCGCACCTGTTCCTTGTTGGAATCGGGAAGCATGCTGGAACAGCCCGCAAGCACGATGGCCAGGCAGGCCAGGAGCAGGGCGGCGGTACGGCTCATTCAAATCCTCGCAAAAACGGACGGCGCAGCTATTGTACGTGCTGCGTCCCCACGGCCGTGTTTTGGAGAAAGTCAGAGCGGCTGGTCGGCGATGCCGCGCTTTTCCGCGCGCGACTGGCAGGCGATGCACAGCTGGGCTTCCGGCCGCGCCTGCAGGCGGGCGAAGCCGATGTCGTTGCCGCAGGCCTCGCACAGGCCGTAGCTGCCTTCGTGCAGCCGGGTCAGCGCGTTGCGCACCAGGGCCAGGGCCGACAGGTGGCGGCCGGCGTCGCCCAGCGCGAGGTCGGTGAGGAGGCGGTTGGTGGCGGCGTCGGCCGGGGAGAATTCCTGGTCCGCGATCGGCATCTCGTCCCGGTTGATCGGGTCGGCGGCGGCCTGTTCCTCGAGCTCGGCGCGCCGCTGCTCCAGCTGCCGGCGCAACTGCTCCCGCTGGTCATGAGTCAGCGGCATGATGGGACGGCGCAGCAAAGAAGGCGGCAGGGCAGCATGTTGCGCTCCGGACGGGGACGCCGTTGGTACGGCATGGGTCCAGTGTAGCGCGAACGGGGGGCGCGCACGATTCGCGCAGCGGTGCGCGGGTCCGCCCGCGGAGTCCACCTCGCCGTGCGCGGGTCAGCCGGCGGCGTCGACCTTCTTGACGGTGCGGCGCAGCTTGTCGAGCGCGGTGATGATGGCGACCGGATTGCCGGTCACCGCCGCCCCCGCCACGGCGCCGAGGGCGGCGGTGACGTACAGGGCGCCGCTGATGCGGCCGATGGTGCGGATCTTCTCGGCCGCGTCCTGGGTCAGCTTGATCACCTGCTGCTGGGATGCGGCCAGGGTCTTGACCGTCGCGGCGGCCGCCTCGGCATACAGGGCGTTGGCGCGCTGGCGCAGCACCAGCTCGTCGTCGAGCATCACGCGGTAGGCGGCCTGGTCGGGCTCGGGCACGGCCGCGCCCTTGCCATGGTCCAGTTCCTTGACGATGCGCTTGTGGATGGCGTCGGCGGCGGCGGTCAGTTCGTCGGCCAGGGCTTCGACGTCGGCTTGGGTGGCGAGGGCGGTCATGGCAGACTCCTTGGGTTAATACGAATCGCCGACCAGGCCTTCGCGGATCAG
Source organism: Zemynaea arenosa (assembly GCF_004614185.1). Taxonomy (GTDB): domain Bacteria; phylum Pseudomonadota; class Gammaproteobacteria; order Burkholderiales; family Burkholderiaceae_D; genus Telluria; species Telluria arenosa. The sequence goes on from NZ_SPVF01000221.1 coordinate 2,550, forward strand.
GCGCAGGTCGCGGATGTAGGCCTGGAGCGTGACCCGTACTTCGTCGCGGTTCAGGTTGCCGAGGTTGGCGCGCAGGGTCTTGTGGCCCTCGCTGACCTTCTTGAGGCCGTCCAGGGCCAGGTCGTAGCGGCGGTCGACCAGCTTGTATTCGGTGGCCTTGTTCATGTAGTGGACCTTGGCCAGCGTGACCAGCATGCGGTCGGCCGGCTTGGTCGCCATCGGGATTTCGACATCGAAGATGCCGAGCACGGATTTTTTCTCGTTCTCGTTGGTCTTGATGTAGTAGCGCATGATGGTGGTCATGCCATCGAGCAAGGCCTGCAGGGGCTGGTCGCCATCGCGCACCATGGTCTCCACGCTGCGGCCCTGGTAGCCGGAGGCGATCACGCGCGTCAGCAGGCGCGCGAGGCCGGTGTAGGCGACCAGGTGCTTCTGCTCCAGGCCGACGTCCGGATTGGTGCGAATGGCCGCGGCCAGGGTGTCGAGCTGGGGCGTGAGGTCGTAGCGGCCGTCGCCGGCGAGCACGCTGAGGGTTTGCATGTAGAGCACCACCGCGCGCTGGGCGGCGACGAAGTCCTCGTACACCGCGCGGCGCTTGGCGTCGTTCTCGCGGGCCAGCCGGTCGGCGGCCGGGGACAGGTAGGGCTGCTCGCGCGCGTAGGTGTCGCGGAAGCGGCTGGACATCTCGGTGTAGCCGGCCAGCTTGGTGGAGGCGTCGGCAAAATCACGCACTTCCTGCAGGCTGATGGGCTGGGTCGCGCAAGCGGAGGTGAGCAGCGCGAAGGCGAAGGCGGCTAGCGAGCGGAACGGGAGCATGGAGGACCTTTCCGGCCGCGCGGAAAGGCGGGCCAAGGGCCATTGTTGCGCCGTCGGGCTCGCTACTTTTTGCTACAGATCAAAGTGGCCGGAACGCCACACGAGTCCGCTTGCGGTGTCGGCTTGCGGAATATATTCGCAGCCGATCCAGCCCTGGTAGCCGAGCTGGTCGAGGAGGGGGAGCAGGTAGCGGTAGTTGATTTCGCCGGTGCCGGGCTCATGGCGGCCCGGGTTGTCCGCGATCTGGACGTGGCGGATCAGCGGCAGGAATTTGGTGACGGTGGCGGCCAGCTCGCCCTGGATGCGCTGCCAGTGGTAGAGGTCGCACTGCAGCCCGAGGTTGGGTTCGTTCACCTCCGTGATGACGCCGGCCGCCAGCTGGGGCGAGTTCAAGAAGTAGCCGGGGATATCGAAGGTGTTGATTGGCTCGATCAACAGCTCGATCCCATGGGGCTGCAGCGTGCGCGCCGCTTTGCGCAGCCGCTGCACATAGATGGCGCGCGCCTCCGCGCGGTCCGCGTCGGCGAGCACGCCCGCCAGGCAATGGAGGCGCGGCACCTCCAGCGTGCGCGCATAGTGCAGCGCCAGTGCGATGCTCGCGTCAAAGTCGCCGTCCCGTCCTGGCAGGCACGCCAGTCCCCGCTCGCGCGGCCAGTCCCCCGGCGGACAATTGTGGAGCACCACCTGCACCTGCCCGTCGCGGGCGGCCCGCCTGATTTCCCCCGCCTCTTCCCCGTACGGAAACATGAATTCGACCGCCTCGAACCCATAGCGCCGCGCGAGCGCAAACCGCGCCAGGAACGGCACCTCCGTGAACATCAAGCTAAGATTGGCAGCAAACCGTGGCATACCAACAATCCTACCATCCCTTGACCTCCCTCAACCGGGGTCAGGCCTCCCCCATTCCCGATGGGGTCAGGCACCCAGAGGAAACCCGGGGCCTGACCCCGAGCTGTTTCACAATCGGTGCAATTTCCCGTGGTTGAGGGTGAAAGCGCGGATGAGAACGGTCGGAAAGTGTGAGACAACCGCTTTGAAAAAAACGACGGGGTCAGGCCTGCGCTATGAAAGGCAGGCCTGACCCCGGGGTTGAGGTGCGTCAGAACTAGCGGCTGCGGGTGCCGGTACGCAGGGGGGCGTCGGAGCGGCGCGGGCCGTTGCCATTGCGGCGGGAGCCGGGGTCGTTGGCGGCGGCGGAACGCGGAGAACCGTTGGCGTTGCCGTTACGGCCGTTGCTGCCGCCATTGCCACCATTGCCGCTGTTGCGGCCGGCACCGGTGCCGCCGCGCTGGCCCTGGCCCTGGCGCTGGCCGCCGTTGCGGTGGCCGGCGCCGCCACTGCGCAGCTGGATCGGCTGCGGCTTGGCGGTCGGGTCCGGCTCGAAACCGGGGATGATTTCGCGCGGCAGCGACTGCTTGATCAGGCGCTCGATGTCGCGCAGCATGATGTGCTCGTCCACGCAGACCAGCGACACCGCTTCGCCCGCCGCGCCCGCCCGGCCGGTGCGGCCGATCCGGTGCACATAGTCTTCCGGCACGTTCGGCAGGTCGTAATTCACCACGTGGGGCAGCTGGTCGATGTCGATGCCGCGCGCCGCGATGTCGGTCGCCACCAGCACGCGCAGCGTGCCGTCCTTGAACTCGGCCAGCGCGCGGGTGCGCGCCGCCTGGCTCTTGTTGCCGTGGATCGCCAGCGCGCCGATGCCGTCCTTGCCCAGCTGCTCGACGAGCTTGTTGGCGCCATGCTTGGTGCGCGTGAACACCAGCACCTGCCGCCAGTCGTGCTGCTTGATCAGGTGCGCCAGCAGCGGATGCTTCTTGTCGCGGTCGACCGGGTGGATCTTCTGCGCGATCACCTCGACCGTGGAATTGCGGCGCGCCACCTCGATGGTCGCCGGGTGGTCCAGCAGGCGGTCGGCCAGCGCCTTGATCTCGTCCGAGAAAGTGGCCGAGAACAGCAGGTTCTGGCGCTTGGGCGGCAGCACCGCCAGCACCTTGCGGATGTCGTGGATGAAGCCCATGTCCAGCATGCGGTCGGCTTCGTCCAGCACCAGGATCTCGATCTTGGACACGTCCACCGTCTTCTGCCCGATGTGGTCCAGCAGGCGGCCCGGGGTCGCGACCAGGATGTCCACGCCGTGGCGCAGGGCCTTGATCTGCGGATTGATGCCGACGCCGCCGAAGATCACGGCCGAATTCAGGTGCGTGTACTTGCCGTACACGCGCACCGATTCCTCGACCTGCGCCGCCAGCTCGCGCGTCGGCGTCAGCACCAGCGCGCGGATCGGGCGCGCCGCGGTCTTGTTGGACAGTTTCAGCCCGCCCGCATCGGTCGACAGCCGCTGCAGCATCGGCAGCGTGAAGCCGGCCGTTTTGCCGGTTCCGGTCTGGGCCCCGGCGAGAAGATCGCCGCCCCCGAGCACGGCGGGAATCGCCTGCGCCTGGATGGGAGTGGGGGAGGTGTAGCCGGCTTCGGTCACGGCGCGCACCAGCGCGTCGGACAGGCCGAGGTCAGAAAAGGACATAGTTGGGGAAACCGGTGAAAACGATTGCGAAATGGGTCCGAGTATACCACTCGGTTCTTGACGTGCGGAAATTTGTTTCGATGAGGAAATGACAAGGGCGGCGCACGACGGCTGCCCTGAGACAGGAAGATCGCGGCGGTTACCGCGATCTCAACGAGGAAATTGCAACCAAATCAGACAAACAGGGTCACACGAAGGCCGTCAGGTACGGCACCATCTGCGCGAACACCTTGGGGCTGGCGGCGATCAGGTCGCCCTTTTTCTCATACCCGGATTCGCCGTCGAACCCGCCGACAATCCCGCCTGCCTCGGACACCAGCAGCGCGCCCGCCGCGAAGTCCCACTGCTTCAGCCCCTTCTGGTAGAAGCCGTCGATGCGGCCGGCGGCCACGTTGGCCAAGTCCAGTGCCGCCGCGCCCGCCGAGCGGATGCCCTGGCAGCGTTCGGCCATCACTTCGTACATCTTGAGGTACTCGCTGACCGCGCGCGGGCCGGCGCCGTGGCCGGTGGCCAGCAGCGTGTTGGCCAGGCGGTCGTGGCGCGTGACGCGGATGCGCTTGTCATTGAGGTAGGCGCCCGCGCCCTTGGTGGCGGTGAACAGGTCGTTGCGCACGGGGTCGTACACCAGGCCCTGCGTCACCACGCCGCGCTGCGCCAGCGCGATGGAGATGCAGTACTGGGGGAAACCGTGCATGAAATTGGTGGTCCCATCGATCGGGTCGATGATCCAGCAGTACTCGACTTCGTCGTTCAGGTTGGCCGACGGACCCGACTCTTCGCCCAGGAAGGCGTGGTCCGGGTAGGCCTTGGACAGGATCTCGACGATGGCCTGCTCGGCCGCCGGATCGATGTCGGTGACGAAATCGTTGTGTTGTTTTTCAGTCACAACGATGCGGTCCGGGTCGAACGAAGCGCGGTTGATGATGGTCGCGGCGCGGCGGGCGGCCTTGATCGCGGTGTTGAGCATGGGGTGCATGGTCGGTATCCAGTGTCCAGTCAGTGCGGCCGCGCGGGCGCCCGCGGAAACGCGGCGGCCAGGCACGGCGGCGATGTCGAGAAAGAATTAAAGAGCGGCGCGGTAAAATGGGGCTGGTGCAGGGCGGCCTGGCCACCCGCGCCCTTCAGAACCTCGCGATTGGCCGCTATTGTAATCGAACTTCCATGCTTCCCACCTCATCTGCGTCGTCCGTGTTCACCCGCCTGCGTGTGGTCCTCGTCGAAACCAGCCGCGCCGGCAACATCGGCTCGGTCGCGCGCGCCATGAAAACCATGGGCTTTTCCGACCTGGTGCTGGTCAACCCGCGCTTTCCCGGCATGCTCGAACACGAGGAGGCGGTCGCCTTCGCCAGCGGGGCGCAGGACGTGCTCGCCAATGCGCGCATCGTGACCACCATGGCCGAGGCGCTGGATGGCTGCCGCTTCGCCGCGGCCGTGTCCGCCCGCCTGCGCGAGTTCTCGCCGCCGGTGTGGACGCCGCGCCAGTTCGCCACCCACCTGGCCGCCCAGGCCGACCTGCCCGCCGCCCTGATCTTCGGCAACGAGCGCTTCGGCCTGCCCAACGAGGTGGTCGAGAACAGCAATGTGCTGATCAACATCCCCGCCAACCCGGCCTACTCGTCGCTGAACCTGGCGCAGGCGGCCCAGGTGCTGGTCTACGAATGCCGCACCGCCGCCGAGGCCGAACTGCCCCCGAGCGAGGTTGGTTTCCAGGGCGACGCAGCCAGCGTCACCCAGATCGACGGCATGTACGCGCACCTGGAGGAAGCCCTGGTCGCGATCGGCTTCCTGGACGCCACCAACCCCCGCAAGCTGATGCCCCGCCTGAAGCGCCTGTTCAGCCGCACCCAGCTGGAGACCGAGGAGGTCAACATCCTGCGCGGCATCGCCCGCCAGATCCTCAAGCACGCGCCGCGGTCGGAGGAACCGCCTGCCCCTGTTTGATTTCGCGCAAGGTCGTCACGGTTAGACGGGTCACTCTAAACCAGGTTTGATCCGTCTCACCTCGTCGTACACTAGCCAAAAAATCACAAGGGATACCCATGGAGACAAACCGCAGGACCTTCCTGAAGGCCGGCGCGTTCGGCCTGCTGGCGCTCGCCGTCGGCGGCGGCCTGTACCGCGCAACCCATCCGGGCGGCACCCAGGCCCGCTTCGTGCTGGACGGCGAAGCCCGCGCCGCGCTGGACGCCATCGTCCCCGCGGTGCTGGAC
>NZ_SPVF01000232.1 GCF_004614185.1 Zemynaea arenosa
GGACCGCTTGAGCCAGGCGAGGGGACTGGCGGGGGTATCCAGCGTGGGGAGGTCGGCGGCGCGCGCACCGGCGACGATCAGGGTGGCGCGGGACAGGCCGCGTGCAGGCAATTCCTCGGCCAGCAGGGCCACGCCGGAAGACGACATGACCGTCCCGCCGCCGCGCGCGACCACGCGGATGCGGTAGGGCGCGGGGAGGCCGGCGTCGCGCGCGTCATCGTTCGCGCTGGCGAAAACCTGCACTGGGCCGGTCGCGTCCAGCAGCACGAAGTGCGGGTACACCAGCACCCAGATGTCGATTGGCGGTCGCGGGGTCATGTGGCGGATATTCAACCATGGTTGTCATTTCTGTCAACGGCTGGCGGGCCAGAATACAGTCTCGATAACGTGGAGAGACAGGTATGACTGGGGGAAGGGGACGGGTTCTGGCCCATGCGGCGAGGGCAGTACAGGGTGTAGTGTTGGCCATGCTGGCGTGTGCCGCTTGCGCGGCGGAGCCGCCGGGGTGCGTGAAGGCGGCCGACCTCGGCGCTCCCCGTGCGCTGCCTGCAGCATCCGCGGATTCGCTGCTGCCGGTGCAGTTGCGGATGGAGGTGCCGGTTGCACCGGCCCCGCTGCCCAGCATGGGACGGAGTTACCTGTACTACGAACTGCATTTGCAGAGCTTTTCGTCCGAGGCGATGATGCTGATCAGCGTGGAAACCATCGTGCCCGGCGCCCGCACGGACGAGGCTCGCGTGATTGCTCGCAGCCCTGCGCAAGTGAGGGAGCTCGGGCCACGGCAGGGTGCCGTCGTCTTCTTGTGCCTCGCGTTTGATGGCGCCGTCCCGGTGCCGGACAACATTCAGCACCGCGTGCTGCTGGCTGACGGCACGGCGGTAGCGGGCGCGCCGCTGGCGGTTGTGCGCGGGCCGCTGCCGGTACTGGGCGCGCCGCTCGCCGGTCCTGGCTGGACCGCCGGCAACGGCCCCTCGCTCGAAGCGCATCACCGTATCGGCGTGCTGGTGCTCGATGGGCGGCCATGGCTCGCGCGGCGCTATGCCATCGATTGGAAGAAGTACCGCAACGGCCGTTCGTATGCGGGCGATGCGCGCGACGTGCACTCCTATTTCGCATACGGCGAAAAGGTGTTTGCGGTGGCCGATGGGATGGTCGTGGTGGCCCAGGACGGCCAGCCGGACAACGTCCCGCGCACGGCCATAGGCTTCACACCCGCTGTACCGCTGACGATGGAAAACCTGGGCGGGAACATGGTGACGCTCGGCCTGGGCGGCGGCCGGTTCGCCACCTACGCCCATCTGCAGCCGGGCAGCGTGCGCGTGCAGGCGGGCGACCGGGTGCGCCGCGGGCAGTGGCTGGGCCGCATCGGAGGCTCAGGCGACGCGCGCGAGCCGCACCTGCACTTCCAGGTCACGGATGGCCCGGCGATCCTGGCCAGCGAAGGCTTGCCGTACGTGCTCGATCGCTATCATCTTGGCGGGCAGACCGGCGGCGCGGCCGAGCGCCGCCACGAATTCCCGCTGGGAGAACCCGAGGTCGATTTCGCAAAAGAGGTGAACGATGAACGCACGCAGTGAGGTAGTGGTCGGGATTTACCTGTTCGACCAGGTCGAACTGCTCGATTTCGCCGCGCCCTTTGAAGTGTTCACCACTGCGAGCCGGGTCGCCGCACGGCGCGGCATGGACGTGCGCTTCGAAGTGGTAACGCTGGCCATGGCGCCTGGCCGGTATCAGGCACGTGCCGGACTCGAACTGCCCGCGGCGCAGGGCCTGCACGACCATCCGCCGCTGGACATCGTGATCGTCCCTGGCGGCGTGGTGGATGGCCAGCGCGCGCTGGCGCCGCTCAGCGCCTGGCTGCGGCAGCAGGCTGCCACCGTGCCGATCGTGGCGTCGGTGTGCACAGGGGCGTTCCTGCTCGCCGACGCGGGCCTGCTCTACGGCCGCCGCGTGACCACGCACTGGGAAGACCTCGACGACCTGGCCCGCGCCTGCCCGCAGGCCGAGGTGGTGCGCGGCGTGCGCTGGGTCGACACGGGACCGGTCGTTACCTCGGCCGGTATCTCCGCAGGCATCGACATGTCGCTGCACCTGGTCGCCCGCGTGGCCGGGCTGGATCTCGCACAGGCCACCGCGCGCCAGATGGATTACGAGTGGCGCGCGGCTCCGTGAGGCGGCCGGCTGGTCACGCGATCAGCGCGTGCACGCTGGCGTAGCCGGTCGCGATGGCGATGGCCAGCACGAGCAGGAGGGACTTCGCGACTTCGGCGGTGTCGCGGCGGGAGAGGTGGTCGTTGCGGTTCATGGTGAGCTCCTTGGGAAAAGTGGTTGCGATGGGTGTATGGTGCGGGTGTAGAATACTTTTGTAAAATTGAAAGTTCTCGCATAACACTGAAGGAAAACTCATATGTCGACCCCACTCTTTCCACTGGACCTGATGAAGACCCTGGTGGCCGGCGTGCAGGCCGGTGGGTTCGCGAAAGCGGCCGAGAAGATCGGGCGCACGCAGTCCGCCATCAGCCTGCAGATGAAAAAGCTGGAGGAGCTGGCCGGGACCGAGCTGTTTGAAAAGCAGGGCCGCGTGCTGGCGCTCACGCCCAGCGGCGAAACCATGTACCACTACGCCCAGCGCATGCTGGAGCTGAACGAGGAAGCCGTGACCGCAGTGCGCGGCGCGGGCGTGGCGGGGGAAGTCAAGGTGGGGATGTCGATGGACTTCGAGCACACCTTCCTGCCCAATGTGCTGGCGCGCTTCGGGCGCGCGCATCCGCAGATCGTGCTGGACCTGCACGTGGACCGCAACACGGCGCTGCGCACCAAGGCGGCGCGCAAGGAGCTCGATGTGGCGGTGCTGTTTTCGAATGAGGTGAAGGCCGAGCAGACCGTGGGGCAGGTGCCAATGGCGTGGATTGGGCAGCGCGATCTGGCCTGGCAACGCGATGAACCGCTGCCTCTGCTGTTGCTGGAAGCACCGTGCGTGTTCCGCGACGCGGCGCTGCGGGCGCTCGATGCGGCAGGGATCCGCTGGCGCATCGCGGTCACCAGTCCCTCGCTGGGCGGCCTGTGGGCGGCCGCGCGCGCGGGTCTCGGCCTCACCGTGCGCACGGCACTGGCGGTGCCCGCGGAACTCGCGAACCTGGGCGATGAACTGGCGCTGCCCGCGCTGCCGGAGATCGGCGTGTGCGTGGTCGAAGCGGCCCGCACGCCCGCGCCGCCGGTCGCGCTGATGACGCGCACGGTGACCGAGGTGCTGCATTCGCAACTCGACATCTAGGGACTCTGTCTCTGGCCGCGGACTCGCCGGGCCATACGGCTGAGCCGTTAGAGCTGCACTTCTGCCGCTCAGCACGCCGGGGTACGTCCCCGGCGGGCTGAGGCGCAAAAGTGTGCCGGTGATGAGGCGGCCGCCGCGGCTGGGCTGAAGGTTCCCGCCAGCCGTGTTAGCATCCTGCCGATTCGCATTGTCTGGAGCCCTTATGCCTCGTCTGAAGCCGCGTCCTCTCGCTGCCACGCTGTTCGCCCTGTTCGCCGTCCCTGCCGCGCAGGCGCAGGAAGTCGTCAAGATCGGCATGGCCGGGCCCTTGTCGGGCGAGATTGCGCACCTGGGCAAGGCGCTGGAAAACGGCGCGGTGCTGGCCATCGATGACCTGAACGCGCGCAAGCTCACCATCGGCGGGAAGAAGGTGACCTTCAAGCTGCAGAGCGAGGACGATGCGGCCGATCCGAAGCAGGGCACCGCCGTGGCGCAAAAGCTCGCCGATGCGCGCGTGAACGGCGTGGTCGGCCACGTGACTTCGGGGACCACGGTGCCCGCCTCGCGTATCTACAACCAGGCCGGCATCCCGCAGATTTCGCCGTCCGCCACCACCGCGGTCTACACGCGCCAGGGCTTTGCCGGGGCCTTCCGCGTGGTCGCCAACGACGCCAAGCTGGGTGGCACGCTGGGTCGCTACGCGGTCGGTTCGCTCGGCGCCAAGCGCATCGCCGTGATCGACGACCGCTCGGCCTACGGCCAGGGCGTGGCCGACGAATTCGTGAAGAGCGCGCGCACCAAGGCGCAGATCGTGGACCGCGAATTCACCAACACAAAAGCGACCGATTTCTCCGCCATCCTCACCAAGATCAAGGCCAAGAAGCCGGACCTGATCTTCCTCGGTTCGATGGACGCGGTGGCCGGCCCGCTGCTGCGCCAGATGAAGGCGCTCGGCATGCCCGTGAAGCTGATGGGCGGCGACGGCATCTGCACGGACGCCTTGCCGCGCCTGGCCGGGGATGGCATGCGCGATGGGGAAGTGATTTGCGCGGAGGCGGGCGGTGTCGATGCGTCGCGCGAAAAGGCGGTGGCGGAATGGACCAAGCGCTTCCACGACCGCTTCCACAGCGACACGCAGACCTACGCGCCGTACGCCTACGACGCGGTGATGACGATGGCGGCCGCGATGCAAGCCGCCCAGTCCACGCAGCCGTCCAGGTACCTGCCCGCCCTCAAGCGCGTGAAGCACGACGGCCTGACCGGCACCATCGCCTTCGACGCCGCCGGCGACATCAAGGACGGGGCGCTCACGCTCTACACGTACAAGGCCGGCGCCCGCACCAAGCTCGAAGTGATCCGCTGAAGCGGCCCGTCCAAAGGCGGAGCCGCACCGCTCGCCCCGGCCGGGCAAGGCGGCCCGCAGGCTCCAAAACAAACGGCCGCCCGGAGGCGGCCGTGCGGTGGGAAGCGGGAGCGCTTACTGGTTGCGGCGGCGGAGCGAGACGGCGCCCGCGAGGCCGAGGGCGAACAGGGCCAGGCTGCCCGGTTCCGGGGCCTTGGCCGTCACGCTGGTGATGCCTTCGATGACGTCGTTCTGGCACGTCTCGCCCCAGTGCAGCGCGATGTCGTTCAGCGTCGCCAGGCCGGTGCCGGCCACGTTCAGAGTGAAGATGATGTCCTGGTTCGCATCCACCTTCCACGAACCGGTGACCGCAGTGTTATTCACCTTGGCGACCTTGGCGCCGCTGCCCGCAGCCGTGTTCACGGCCACTTCCTGGCCGTTGCGGTAGTAGCAGTTCTGCCCCAGCGAGCAGCCCATCACGTTCTCGGAATTCAGGATGTTGGCCGCGTTGTTCACGCCCGTCAGCTGGTACAGGGTGAAGGTGCCGCCCGTGTTGGACCAGCGGTTGTCCAGGCTCAGGCCATAGCTCCACTTGGTGCTGTTGGACGAGTTGTCCAGCGCATGGTGCACGTCGGTGCCGTACGGGTTCCAGCTCCCGTTCAGGAACAGATCCCCGTAGCCGATGCCCTTGGCCGTGATATTCGAGTCCGCACCGGCGTGTCCGGCGAAGTTGGTGACGATCTTGATGGTCAGGACCGTGCCACTCTTGGTCACTTCCGCGCGGGCGATGTCGTAGGTACTGTCGCCGATCACGTCACCATAATTGTGGGCGTCCGCGCCCCAGTAGGTGTCCTGGATGACACCCGCATGCGCACCCGCACCGGCGAGGGCGACGAGTGTGGTGGCGATGGCTTTAGTTAGTAGGCGCACAATAAAGTTTCCGTGGTTGCAAGCGGCAGTATATCAAGCAAATCACGTGCCAATAGGAAAAATCTGAGCCTGATCAACGAGTTGTTGTTTTTCAATCAGACTAATCCTACACACTTGTAAAGAAAACCGACAGTCACTGCCTCGACCGCACGATTGAACTCACGATTCTTGCCATAAGTATACACTTAGTCCTTTTCCCCGGATGAGATGGACATGACGGTCTCCCCCGTTGACGTATCGAGTTTCAAGCGCATCCTGGCGCGCAATGTCGCGTTGCCGCTCGCCGTTGGGGTGGCCAGCGCGGCGGTGTTCCTGGCCATCGTGTTCTACCTCCTGAACGTCATGAGCGCGGTCGAGCACTCGGAGCGGGTGATCGGTCAGGCCAACCAGGTGGTCAAGCTGGTGGTGGACCAGGAGACGGGTTTGCGCGGCTTCCTGATCACGGGCGACGAGACCTTCCTCCAGCCTTACAACGTGGCGCGCCCACGTTACGCGCCGGAATTCGAAGCCCTGCAAGAGCTGGTCGCCGACAATTCCGCGCAGCTGGCCCGCCTGCGCCAGGCGCGGGCGATGCAGGGCGAGTGGGACCGCTTTGCTGCCACGGTGATCGAGGCGCGCCGCCGGGGCGGCGACTTCCTCACGCCGGTCAAGGAAGGGCGCGGCAAGAACAACACCGACGAGGTGCGCCGCCAGTTCGAGCAGTTCATCGCCGACGAACACGCGCTGCGCGAGGAACGCAGCACCACCGCGCGCCGCGTGGTGGTGTCCACGGTCAGCTTCTATCTCGTGTTCAGCCTCGGGGTCGCGGGCCTGCTGGCCTACTTCGGCCGCCGGGAGCTCATGCGCCTGTCGAATACCTACGGCGACGCGCTCGCCCAGCAGTCCACCCACAACGAATTCCTGCAGCAGCAAACCTGGCTGCGCACCGGCGAGAGCGAGCTGGCGACGCAGACCGCGGGCCAGGAATCGCTCGCCGCGCTGTCGCGCAGTGCCCTCGAATTCGTGGCGCGCTATCTCGATGCCGCCGTCGGCGCCTTCTATGTGCGCGAGGACGACGGCTCGCTGCGCCGCGTGGCCTCCTATGCGTTCGGCGACCGTGCGGGCGCGCATGGCGACGTGCTGCAGCCGCGCGAATCGCTGGTCGGCCAGGCCGTCGACGAGGGCCGTGTGATCCGGCTCGAGGACGTGAGCCCGGACTACATCAAGGTCAGCTCGGGCCTGGGCGCCGCTGCGCCGCGCCACCTGCTGATCGCGCCTTTCAATAACGAGGGCAAGATCAATGGAGCGCTGGAGATCGGCTTCATGCGCCCGCTCACGCAGCGCGAGATTGAATTCCTCAACGCCGTCGGCGACAACCTGGGGGCGTCCGTGGCCGCCGCGCGGTACCGCCAGCGCCTGCAGGAAGTGCTCAGCGAAACCCAGCAGCTCAACGAGGAACTGCAGGTGCAGCAGGAGGAACTGCGCACCGCGAACGAGGAGCTGGAAGAGCAGTCGCGCGTGCTGGAAGAAGCGCAGACCAACCTGGAAAACCAGCAGGCCGAACTCGAACAGACCAACGAGCAGCTGTCCGCGCAAGCCCAGGTACTCGACCAGCGCAACACGGCCCTCAACGACGCGCGGGTGCAGCTGGAAGACCGAGCGCGGGAGCTGGAGCGCGCGAGCCGCTACAAGTCCGAGTTCCTGGCCAATATGTCGCACGAGCTGCGCACCCCGCTGAACAGCTCTCTCATCCTGGCCAAGCTGCTGTCCGAGAATGCACCGGGCAACCTGAATGAGGAGCAGGTGCGCTTTGCCCAGACCATCTACTCGGCAGGCAACGACCTGCTCAGCCTGATCAACGACATCCTCGACATCTCCAAGGTAGAAGCGGGCAAGCTGGAACTGGACCCCGAACAGCTGCCGCTGCGCCGCGCGGTGGAGAGCCTGGCCATGATCTTCGAGCCGCTGGCGATGCAAAAGCAGCTCGAGTTCCGGGTCGAGTTCGAGCCGCAGGTACCGGCCTCGCTGTACACGGACCGCCAGCGGCTGGAGCAGATCCTCAAGAACCTGCTGTCCAACGCGATCAAGTTCACGGACCGCGGCAGCATCGTGCTGCGGGTACGGGCGGCGCCGCCGGGCCATGTCAGCTTTGCGGTGACCGACTCGGGCATCGGCATCCGGCGCGACCAGCAGGAGATCATCTTCGAAGCGTTCCGCCAGGCCGATGGCTCGACGGCGCGCAAGTACGGCGGCACGGGCCTGGGCCTGTCGATCTCGCGCGACCTCGCGCATCTGCTGGGCGGGGCGATCACGGTGGAGAGCGAAGAGGGCCGGGGCAGCACCTTCATCCTCACGCTGCCGCTGGACTGGAGCGGCGCTCCCGCCGTGGAGCCCCCCCAGGGCCGTGCTCCGGCCGATGGTGCCGGCGGCCACGCGGCCCGCGGCCTGGCAG
>NZ_SPVF01000229.1 GCF_004614185.1 Zemynaea arenosa
CCCTGCAGCACGGCCGCGGGCGTGCCGGGTCCGCCGGCCTGCTGCGGCAGTACGGAATGACGGCCCACCCAGTCCGGGCGGACGGCCAGCACAACCAGGTAAAGGCCCAGGCCGATGGTGACGGCTTGGGCGAGGATCAGCCAGTATCGTTTCATCCAGTACCCGCTTTCTGCGGCGGGCTCCACAGTGAGGTCCCGCTCAGGACAGCGGCGTGCGGGGCGGTTGCTTGGTCAGCGCATCGCGGATCTCGCGCAGCAGCAGCACGTCCTCGGCCGGGGCCGGATCGGGCGCCGGCGCCGACAGCCGGGCCCTCTGCACCAGGCGCACCATCTGGAACACGATGAAGGCCAGGATCAGGAAGTTCAGCACGATGGAGAAAAAGTTGCCGTAAGCGAGCACCGCGCCCAGTTTCTTGGCCTCCGCCAGCGGCAGGCCGGGGGCCTGGCCGTTGAGCGGAACGTAGTAGCTCGAGAAATCCAGCCCGCCCAGCAGCTTGCCGATCGGCGGCATGATCAGGTCCTGCACGGCGGAATCGACGATCTTGGCGAACGCCGCGCCGATGATGACACCGACGGCCAGGTCGATCACATTGCCCTTCATGGCAAAGGTCTTGAAGTCCTGCATCATGCCCATGGTGCGCTCCCCGATATCGAATTGATATCCCGTGATCTTACCAAAGCTCGCCCAAGGCTGGGTTTCAGCTTGCGGCTAGCACAGATTCGCGCCCCATGTGGCTCAGGCAATTATTTTTGTTTAAAACGTTTGGTGCATACTTTATAATTTAAGGTTGCGGTAGCTCCACAGAGCTTTACGAAACAGGTTGTTTTTTTCTCTCGATTGGGGTTGGTATGAGTAATGAAAAGCAGGTCGATGCAGGCCGGCGCGGACTGCTCGTCGCCACGTGTGCGGCGGGTGGTGTGGTCGGTGTGTCAACGGGGGCAGCACTCATCAGCACGTTTCAGCCGTCGGAGCGAGCGAAAGCCGCAGGCGCGCCCGTCGAAGTCGACATTTCCGATGTAGCCCCGGGCACCATGAAGGTGGTCGAGTGGCGCGGCAAGCCTGTGTGGATCCTGCGCCGCACCCCCGAAATGCTGGCCAGCCTGAAAAAGAACGACGAAAAGGTCGCTGACCCGAATTCGGACAAATTCTTCCAGATCGAGACCCCGGCCTACGCCAAGAACGAAACCCGGTCGCGCAAGGAGCACGAGGAAGTGCTGGTCGTGGTCGGGATCTGCTCCCACCTCGGCTGCTCCCCGTCCTCCCGCTTTGCCACCGGCGCCCAGCCCAACCTGCCGGACGACTGGAACGGCGGTTTCCTGTGCCCCTGCCACGGCTCGACCTTCGACCTGGCCGCGCGCGTGTTCAAGAACAAGCCGGCGCCGGCCAACATGGATGTCCCGCCGTATATGTTCCTGGCCGACAATCGCATCCTGATCGGCAAAGACGAAAAAGGGGAGGCATAAACCATGGCTGGTGCATTCAAAGAAACCAAATTCCCGGCCGACGCGCCGGCGTCCACCAAAGCGGTGGGCTGGATCGACGACCGCTTCCCGCTGTCCAAGCTGTGGAACGACCAGTGGGGCAAGTACTACGCCCCGAAGAACTTCAACTTCTGGTACATCTTCGGCTCGCTGGCCATGCTGGTGCTGGTGCTGCAGATCGTCACCGGCATCTTCCTGACGATGCACTACAAGCCGGACGCGGGCCTCGCCTTCGGTTCGGTCGAGTACATCATGCGCGAAGTGCCGTGGGGCTGGCTGGTGCGCTACATGCACTCGACCGGCGCCTCGTCGTTCTTCATCATCGTCTACCTGCACATGACCCGCGGGCTGCTGTACGGCTCGTACCGCAAGCCGCGTGAACTGATCTGGCTGTTCGGTTTCGCCATCTTTCTGTGCCTGATGGCCGAGGCCTTCTTCGGCTACCTGCTGCCATGGGGCCAGATGTCGTACTGGGGCGCGCAGGTGATCGTCAACCTGTTCGGCGCCATTCCGCTGATCGGGCCGGACCTGTCGCTGTGGATCCGCGGCGACTACGTGGTGTCGGACGCGACCCTGAATCGCTTCTTCGCCTTCCACGTGATCGCGATCCCGCTGGTCCTGCTGGGCCTGGTGGCGGCGCACCTGATCGCGCTGCATGAGATCGGTTCGTCGAACCCGGACGGCATCGAAGTCAAGGAGAACCTGGGCGCCGACGGCCACCCGGTCGACTCGATCCCCTCGCACCCGTACTACACGGTGCACGACCTGTTCGGCGTGTCGGTGTTCCTGCTGATCTTCTCGACCGTCGTGTTCTTCGCGCCGGAAATGGGCGGGTACTTCCTGGAATACAACAACTTCATCCCGGCCGACTCGCTGAAGACCCCGCCGCACATCGCGCCGACCTGGTACTTCACGCCGTTCTACTCGGTGCTGCGCGCCACCACGTCGGACTTCCTGAACGTGGTGATCGTGGCCGTGGCCGCGTATGTCGTGTTCGTGTGGCTGAAGTCGCGCCTGTCGTTCAAGACCAAGGTCGTGATCGCCGCCATCGCCCTGCTGTGCATCATCGGCATGCTGCCGGGGATGCTGGACGCGAAGTTCTGGGGCGTGGTGCTGTTCGGTTCCTCGGTGGTGATCCTGGCCTTCATGCCGTGGCTGGACCACTCCAAGGTCAAGTCGATCCGCTACCGTCCGGACTGGCACAAGTATGTGTACGCCGTGTTCTTCGCCTCGTTCGTGATTCTCGGCTACCTCGGCACCCAGATGCCGACCCCGGGCTACACGATCCTGTCGCAAGTGTGCACCCTGCTGTACTTCAGCTTCTTCCTGCTGATGCCCTGGTGGAGCTCGTGGGGGACTTTCAAGCCCGTCCCGACCCGCGTTACCTACCACGGCCATTGATAGCGAGGATATGCACATGACTTTTTCGAAGAAACTGATCGCCATCCTGGCCCTGGCTGTCCCGGGCCTGGTGTTTGCCAGCGAAGGCGTCGCGCTGGACAAGGCGCCCGAGCGCACCAGCCTGGCGTCGCTGCAGAATGGCGCCAAGCTGTTCGTCAACTACTGCCTGAACTGCCACTCGGCCTCCGCCATGCGCTACAACCGCCTGCGCGACCTCGGCCTGTCGGAAGACCAGATCAAGAACAACCTGCTCTTCACCCAGGACAAGGTCGGCGGCATGATGACCACGGCCCTCAAGGCCGAGGACGCCAAGGTCTGGTTCGGCGTGGTCCCGCCGGACCTGTCCGTGATCGCGCGCGCCAAGGCGTCCGAGCACGGCACCGGCGGCGATTACCTGTACACTTACCTGCGCACCTTCTACAAGGACGACACCCGCCCGACCGGCTGGAACAACCTGGTGATGCCGAACGTGGCGATGCCGCACGTGCTGTGGCAGATGCAGGGTGTGCGCGTGGCCAGGATGGAAGAGGTGGTCGACGAGCATGACCACTCCAAGAAGGAGCACAAGTTCGCTGGCTTCGAGCAGGTGTCCCCGGGCACCATGACCGCGCAGGAATTCGACGCCAACGTGGCCGACCTGGTCGGCTACATGGAATGGATGGCCGAGCCGGTCCAGGGCCAGCGCAAGCGCCTGGGCGTGATCGTGGTCCTGTTCATGTCGCTGTTTGCCTTCCTGGCGTGGCGTCTGAATGCGTCGTACTGGAAAGAAGTGAAGTAAAGTACCGTAACTGACTCTTTCTTAATTTGCTGACGCCCGCCGCTACCTGGCGGGCGTGTTTTCCAGGGTGAGCCGCTCGTCGATTCACCCTTTTGTTTCTAAGGAACTACACAAAATGATGGTTCTCTACTCCGGCACCACGTGCCCATTCTCCCAACGCTGCCGTCTGGTCCTGTTCGAAAAGGGCATGGACTTCGAGGTGCGCGACGTTGACCTGTTCAACAAGCCAGAGGACATCTCGACCATGAACCCGTATGGCCAGGTGCCGATCCTGGTCGAGCGGGAACTGATCCTGTATGAGTCGAACATCATCAACGAGTACATCGACGAGCGCTTCCCGCATCCGCAGCTGATGCCGGCCGACCCGCTGATGCGCGCGCGCGCCCGCCTGATGCTGTTCAACTTCGAGAAAGAGCTGTTCGTGCACGTGCACACGCTCGAATCGGAGCGCAACAAGGCCAACGACAAGAGCCACGACAAGGCGCGCAGCGAAATCCGCGACCGCCTGACCACGCTCGCGCCGCTGTTCCTGAAGAACAAGTACATGCTCGGCGACGAGTTCTCGATGCTGGACGTGGCCGTCGCCCCGCTGCTATGGCGCCTGGACCACTACGGCATCGAGCTGTCCAAGACCGCCGCGCCGCTGATGAAGTACGCCGAGCGCATCTTCTCGCGCCCGGCCTACATCGAAGCGCTGACGCCGTCCGAGAAGGTGATGCGCCGCTGATTGTGGCGGTGCGCCTGCTTGCCCGTTCCGCTGCGTGCTCGCGCACGCCGCGGGGCGCGCAAACGCACTAGAATTTGCCCATGCCAGAGATTTCCACCAAGCCGTACATGTTGCGCGCCATTTACGAATGGTGCACCGACAGCGGGTACACGCCCTACATCGCCGTGAAGGTCGACGCGGCCACCACCGTGCCGATGGAGTACGTCAAGAAGGGCGAGATCGTCCTCAACATCAGCTTCGGCGCCACCAGCGGGCTGAAGATGGACAATGACGCGATCACCTTCCACGCCCGCTTCGCCGGGGTGTCGCGCGAGATCTACGTGCCGGTGCAGAACGTGCTGGCGATCTACGCCAACGAGAATGGGCAGGGGATGGCGTTCGAGGTGGCCAAGACCGCGGCCGAGATGCCGCCGGCGGAGCGCAAGCCTGCGTCGGAGCCCACCGCGCCGGCCGCGGCGCCGGCTCCCGCCACGCCGTCGCTGTCGGCCGTCAGCACCAAGCCGGCCTCCTCCGAGACTCCCGACGGGCCGGACGAGCCGCCCAAGAAAGGCGGGCGCCCGACCCTCACCCGTATCAAGTGATCATGCGCGCGCCGGGGCGTCTTCTTGACTCTTCGGCAAGCGCCCGATCGCGTATAATCCCCCTTCTACGCCGGCTTAGCTCAGTTGGTAGAGCAGTTGATTTGTAATCATCAGGTCGCGGGTTCGATTCCTGCAGCCGGCACCATTGCCCAGTCCCCCACAATGGACATTTCCCAGCGCGCCCAGCTTATCCGCCCGTTTCAAGCGATGGAGTTCGGCAAGCGTGCTGCCGCGCTGGAAGCACAAGGTCATCGCGTCATTCGGCTGAACCTCGGTGAGCCCGACTTCGGGGCGCCACCGGCCGTGCTGGCCGCGGCGAAATCCGCGCTGGATCAGCCTTTGCCTTACACATCCGCGCTGGGCCTGCCGTCCTTGCGCGAAGCGATCGCGCGGTTCTACCTGACCCAGCATGGCGTGACGATTCCTGCACACCGGGTGATCGTCACCGCCGGCGCGTCCGCGGCGCTTCTCCTCATCACGGCCACGCTCGTCAATCCAGGGGACGACGTGCTGGTCGGTGATCCCTCCTACCCATGCAATCGCCAGTTCCTGTCCAGCTTTGGGGCGCACGTCCGCATGGTGCCCACCGGCCCGGACACGCGCTTCCAGCTGGACGCTGCCGCCCTGCGCAAGTCCTGGAGCGCCGGGACCAAAGGGGTGATGCTGGCCACGCCGTCCAATCCCACGGGGACCCTGATGCCCTTCGACGAGCTGGGCGCCATTTGCGCGTGGGCGCGCGCCCATGGTGCGTGGCGCATCGTCGACGAGATCTATCTGAACCTGGCGGACGGCGGCGCGCAGACGGTATTGGCGGTCGACCAGGATGCCTTCGTCATCAACAGCTTTTCCAAATTCTTCGGGATGACCGGCTGGCGGCTCGGCTGGTGCGTGGTACCGGACGCGTTTATCCCGGCGGTCGAAGCGCTGGCCCAGAATTACTATATTTGTCCGTCAACCGTGGCGCAGCAAGCCGCGCTGGCCTGCTTTACGCCCGCGTCGCTGACGGTCGCGGAAGAGCGTCGCCAGATCCTGGCGCGCCGCCGCCAGATTGTGTTGTCAGGGTTGGCCGGGATGGGGCTGCCGGTCCCGGTGCCACCGGACGGCGCGTTCTATGTCTACATCGATGTCAGCCAGACCGGCATGACCTCATGGCAGTTCTGCGAGCGGGTCCTGGACCAGGCCCACGTGGCTTTGACGCCAGGGATGGACTTTGGCGATTGCGGAGCCGAGCGCTACGTGCGGCTGTCCTACGCGGCGGCCGAAGACGAGCTCGTCGAGGCGCTGGCTCGGCTAAGGGCCTTCCTCGTCTAGCGCTTAGAGGCCGCGGTATTGCCGGGCGAACTTCTGGTGGCGCGGCGACGTGCGGACGACCGGGCGGACTTCTGGCAAGGTCTCTTCCGCCTTGCGGTTCCAGGTGTGAATGAGCGAGCGTTCACCGCAGTGCGAGCAGAGGATGTGCTTGCTCACGAAGGTCAGCCGCATAAGCGTCGTGCGCGGAATGCGGCGCGTGAAGGTGGAACCACAGCTGGGGCAAGGGCACATGATTTTGGTCCGGCGGTCGAGTCATCTCAGCCATAAGCATGCAAAGTTTCCCGGCCGCCGACCGTTCGGGAACGCACATAGTGCGGCTGCGCTACACTCGGGCCATGTACTCACACATTTTTCTGGGCGTCTCGGACTTCGAGCGCGCGCTCGCTTTCTATGAGCCTTTGATGGCGGTGCTCGGCATCCCGCCGCGCTTTGTCGACCGCGACAAGCCGTGGGCCGGCTGGCAGTCGCCGGTGCACGGTCCGCGGCCGCTGTTCCTGATCGGGCATCCGTTCGACGGTGCCCCGGCCACCGCAGGGAATGGTGCGATGACGGCCTTCCTGGCGCCGTCCCGTGCGGCTGTGGATGCGGCGCATGCGGGCGCCCTGGCCCGCGGCGGCCGCTGCGAAGGTGCGCCGGGACCGCGGCCGCAGTATCACGCGGACTATTACGGCGCCTACTTCCGCGATCCGGACGGGAACAAGCTGTGCGTCGTGTACCACGGCGCACCGGCCTGAGATTGCACCGCTAGGGGTAATGTTCCGCGTCCGGCGGCGGCACCACCCAGCTGTGCATGCGCTCTTCGTAGACGGACACCGTGGGCGGCGGGAACGTCGGGTCGGCGAAGGCGCCGATCGGGATCGCGATCGCCTCCGGCAACGCATCCGGCAGGTACCAGACCGTATCGCCGCACTGCGGGCAAAAGTGGAAGGTGGCGCGTCCGCCCGAATCGCCGGTGCGCACGAAGGTGGTGGAGGTGCCAGCCAGCGTCACGCGCGCACGCGGGAAGCGGGCCTGGGCCGCGAACACGCTGCCGCTGCGGCGCTGGCACGCGAGGCAGTGGCAGATCGAAATGCGCAACGGCTCGGCGTCGACCTGGGCGGTCAGCTGGCCGCAGGTGCAGGATGCGAAGCGCTTCACCATATGTCCTCCGGATTGGGGCGAGCTGCAAGGCTAGCGCGAATTGGCCGCGCGCTCAACGGTCTCCGCGCGCAGGAGGGAGACGGTGCCCTGGTGGCCGTCCACCACGATGCGGTCGCCGCTCGCCACCTGGTCCAGGATGCCCTGCACGTTGATGACGGCCGGGATACCGAATTCGCGCGCGACGATGGCGCCGTGCGAGAGGTAGCCGCCAGTCTCCATCACCAGCGCGCCGGCCTTGAGGAACAGCGGCGTCCACGCAGGGTCGGTGGCGGGGACCACAAGGATGTCGCCCTGCTCCATGCCGAAGCCCTCGCCGGGCGTGCGCGCGACCCAGCAGCGGGCTTCCACGCGCCCGGCGCCGATGGCGGTCCCGGTCCAGCTGCGGGCCACATC
>NZ_SPVF01000167.1 GCF_004614185.1 Zemynaea arenosa
GCTCCAGGGCCGCGCCGAGCGGCAGGCCGGTGACGGGCAGGCCATGTGGCACGCCGCGCGGCAGGTAGGGGTCGGACGATGGGCCGAACCAGTCGCGCCACGTCTCCTGCATGGCGGCGGGCACCAGCGGCTCGCCGCATTGCGGGCACCAGTGGAATTCCGGCGGGTACATGGCCGAGTGCGCGCAGGCCCCGGGCACGGCGGCACCCAGCAGCTGCGCGAGATCAGCCGAGCGGGCCCGGCCGTAGCCGGTCCAGTCGAGCTGGCCCAGGCCCGGGCTCGCGGCAGGCATGAAGTGTCCGTTCTCGTCTTCCAGCCAGACGGCGTCCGGCGTTTCCCATCGGTATGTCATTCGCGTGTTGCTTGGAAAGAGCTGCGCTGGCAGGCTCGGCGGCCCGCTCGAAAAGTGGTCCGGGCCATCATAGCTGAATCGCTTTTTGGACCAAGCTCAATCGGACGAGTAGCGCGATACAGGTCTTAAAGGGGCGAATTTCAGGCGGGAATGGGGAACTTTTTGGGGCGGCACTTATAATGCCGGGTATGGATTTTCTGCCTTCTTCCGCGGTCGCGGCGGCCACCGCCCATGTGCGCGACATCCTCGGTATTGCAATTGAACACGCAGCGCCCGCCCGGGCGCTGGTGGTGTTCGACACCCGCACTGCCCTGTCGCGGGCGCTGACGGAGGCCTACCAAGCCAATCTGCCGGATGGCCGTTTCGTCGACTTCGACGCGGTGACGGCGGATGAGGTGCATGCGGCCTTCCGCGCCATGGTGGCGGGGGACCTGGTGGTGCTGATCCAGTCCACCAACTTCCGGCTGGAGGCGTTCCGCATCCGCGTGGAGCTGTTCAAGCTGGGGCTCAAGGTGGTGGAGCATGTGCACCTGTCGCGCATGCCGGGGGCGCAGGGCGAGGCTTATATTGAGGCGCTGGCGTATGACCCGGCCTACTTCCGCGGCGTGGGGCATCGGCTGAAGGCGCTGATCGACGGTGCGGCGCGGGCCGTGGTGCGCGGGGGCGATGCGGAGCTGGTGTTCGAGGGCGGGCTGGAAGCGGCCAAGCTGAATGTCGGTGACTACTCCGGCATGAACAACGTGGGCGGGCAGTTCCCGATCGGCGAAGTGTTCACGGAGGCGCGCGACCTGGAGGCGGTCAACGGGCGGGTGCAGGTGCACGTGTTCGGGGATACCAATTACCGGGTCAACCGGCCGGACACGCCGATCACCTTGATTGTCGAACGTGGCCGCGTGGTGGAGGCTCTGGATTCGACGCCGGCCTTCGATGAGGTGCTGGCCATCATTCGCGCGGACGAAGGCGAGGTGTGGGTGCGGGAGCTGGGCTTCGGCATGAACCGCGCCTTCACCCGCGAGCGGCGGGTCGATGATATCGGGACCTATGAGCGGATGTGCGGGGTGCACCTGTCGCTGGGGGCCAAGCATGGCGTGTACCCGAAGCCGGGGTTCAAGCGCAAGGATGCGCGCTACCACATCGATGTGTTCGCGGTGACGGATGAGGTGTGGCTGGACGGGGTGCGGGTCTACCGGGACGGCGGCTGGGAAGTGCGCACCGGCAGCTGAACCTCCATGCGCCGCTGCAGCTCCTTCATGAGTGCGGCGTTTGCGGCCAGCTGCTGGTCGATCGCGGCCGACCGGCGCTGGAACTCGGCCTGCTGCTGGTCGATCTTCGCCGAGCGGCGTTCGTCTTCCGCCCGTTCTCGGGCGAGCTGCTGGTCAATCGCCGCTGAGCGCCGGGCCAGCTGCTGGTCAATCTCCGCGGTCTGGCGCCGGATTTCGGCCCGGGCCTGCTCAAACTCCTTCCCGCCAGAATAGGCGCCGAGCAGACTGGTGTAAGTCGTCGCATTGATGGCGCCCACGCCGAGAATAATGGCGATCGTCGCGCTGATCCCGGTGACGATCATGGTGGTCTTCAGGCTGGTGATGCGGTCCTCCATGCGGTCGAACCGCGCATCCATGCGGTCGAACCGCGCGTCCATGCGGTCGAACCGCGCGTCCATCGCATCGAGCCGCGCGAGGATTCCTCGCAGCAGCGTTTCGATGACTGCGATCCGGCTGTCCATGCGGGCCTCGGCGGCCTCGATCTTCGCGTCGACCAATTCGATGTCCTGAGCGTCCATGACTGTCCCGGCAGTGCATTTGCAAGCTCACCAGTCTATATCGCGGCGCATATCCCATTTAGCAGCAAACGGCGATCCTTTGGCGCACATCATTGTTGATAAAATGAGCGGTCCATTCAAGGAGTCCCAGCATGCTGACCACCGAACAGCGCGACCAGTTCGAGCGCGACGGCTTCATCGTCATCCCCGGCTTCAAATCCGCGCAAGAGATCGCGGCCCTGCGCCAGCGCGCGGCGGAGATCGTGGACGCCTTCGACCCCGCCAGCACGCGCTCCGTGTTCTCCACCGTGAACCAGGCCCGCACCACGGACGACCACTTCCTCCGCTCCGACAACACCATCGCCTGCTTCTTCGAAGAGGAAGCCTTCGATGCCCAGGGCCAGCTGCGCCAGGCGAAGGCGCTCTCGATCAACAAGATCGGCCACGCCATGCACGACCTGGACCCCGTGTTCTCCAGCTTCTCGCGTTCCCCGCAACTGGCCGCCGTCGCTGCGGACCTCGGCCTGCGCGATCCGAAAATCTGGCAGTCGATGTACATCTTCAAGCAGCCGGGCATCGGCGGCGAAGTGCGCTGGCACCAGGACGCAACCTATTTTGAAACGGACCCGATCAGCGTGACCACCTTCTGGTTCGCACTGGAAGACGCGACCCGCGAGAACGGCTGCCTGTGGGCCGAACCGGGCGGCCATCGCGGACCGCTGCGCGAGCGCTTCGTGCGCGATGGCGACCACACCGCGATGGAGAAGCTGGATACCACGCCCTGGCCCACCGACGCCACCGCCGTGCCGCTGGAATGCGCCGCCGGGAGCCTGGTCTGCTTCCATGGCCTGCTACCGCACTACAGCGCGCCGAACCGCTCGCCGGTCTCGCGCCACGCCTACACGCTGCACGTCACCGACGCGCACACCGCCTACTCGCCCCGCAACTGGATCCAGCGCGGCGCAGACTTCCCGGTGCGCGGCTTCGTCTAACCCGCGATGGATGGCGCAGCGGCCGCCGCAGCAGCTGCCGCGCGCGCATGCGTCGGCGCCACCGCTGGCATGCGCATGGTGATGGTGGTGCCGAGGTCCGGGGCCGACGCCACATCCACCGTCCCGCCCAGCATCCCGGTGACGATGTTGTAGACGATGTTCATGCCCAGGCCCGAGCCCCCCTGCCCCATCTTGGTGGTGAAGAACGGATCGAACACCTGGTGCAGCACCTTGCCCGGCATGCCCACGCCATCGTCGGCAAACACCAGCTCCACCTGCCCGTCCGCCAGGCTGCGCGCCCGCAGCGTAACGGCGCCGCGCTCGCGGCCCTCGAACGCATGCAGCAGCGCGTTGTTGAGGAGGTTGGACAGCACCTGCCCCAGCCCACCCGGATGCGAATCCATCGGCACGGACGCCGGCAGCTCCAGCCGCACTTCGCAATTCGCGCGTCGCAGCTGAGCGCCGAAAGTCGCCAGCGTATCGCGCACCACGTCGCACAGGTCGAAGCGGCGGTGCTGGTCGCTGGTCTGGTCGACCGCCACCTGCTTGAAGGAGGTGATCAGGTCCGCGGCCCGGCGCAGCGACGCGGTCATGATGTCGCAGGCCGTGCGCGTGTCGCGCAGGTGCGCCTCGAGCTCCGAGCGCTTGATGCCGCCCGCCGCGTACTGCTTTTCGAAGTCGCCCACCATGTCCGACAGCGCGGTCGCCGTCAGCAGCGTATTCCCGATCGGCGTATTCAATTCATGTGCGATGCCCGCCACCAGGGAGCCGAGCGATGCCATTTTCTCGGAGAGGATCAGGCTGTCCTGCGCCTGGCGCAGGGTCGCGAGGACCGCCGAGAGGTCGCCGTGCGCGGCCTCCACATTGGCCTTTTCGCGCGCCAGTTCGGCCAGGCTGTGTTCCAGCCCGCGCCGCACGTCCAGCAGCTCCGCCTCGGCCTTCTTGCGGTCACTGATGTCCTGCAGCGACCACACCACCGCATTGGCCGCGCCGGTGCCATCGAGGGCGCGGCCATCGGCCAGGCACCAGACCACGGTACCGTCCTTGCGGCGCAGCTGAAGCTCACCGCGGCGGCGCTCGTCCGCGCACAGGGGCGCGAAGGGGTCACCGCCGTCGGGGCTCAGCAGGCTGGCCGGCTGGCCCGCCAGTTCGCCCACCCGGTAGCCCAGCAGCTCCTCCAGCCCGCGGTTGCAGCGGGCAATACCCGCGCTGGTGAACAGGCCAATGCCAACGGAGGCGCTGTCCTGGAATGCGCGCTGGTCTTCCAGCGCCCGGCCGAGGCGGCGCGCCAGCCGCCGGCTGCGGCCGGACGCCATCAGCAAGGCCGCAATCAGCACGCTGATCACACCGCCCGCCAGGCCAATCAGCGCCACGCTGGTGTAGTCGCGCGCATAGCGCCCGCCTTCCAGCCCGGCCAGCGTGATGTGCCAGCGGCGCTGCGCCACCTGGACGGTCTGCTGGCTACGCAGCTGCGGCAGCAGCGCGGTACCCGGTGCGAACGAGTCGTACATCAGCCGGTCCGCGTTGGCGGCGCCCTGCACCTCGTCTTCGATGCGGATCGCGACCTGGCTGGCCAGGCGTGGATCGACCGCCTCGTGGATCAGGTCCGGCACGCGGAACACCACGGCCACAAAGCCCATCAGCGCCGCGCGGCGCTGCTCGACCGTCTCGATCGGCTGGCCGGCGCGGTACACGGGCGCGCGCACGATGAAGCCCGGCTGGAGCAGCGTGTCCTGCACCAGCACCGTGCGCGCCCCGGCCACCGGTTGGCCGCTGTCGCGCCCAGCTTCCAGGGCCTGCAAGTGCACGGGCAACGCCGCCAGGTCCAGGCCAAAGGCGGCCTCGTTGCCGGTGGCCGGCTCGTTGTAGTCGATGATGAAGTGGGTGGCGGCGCTGGCTGCGGGATGCACGGTGAATCCCGGCACTTCGCGCCGCGCGGCGGCCTCGAATGAGGCCAGCTGCGCGCCGGGCACCGCACGCACGAACTGGATCGCCTGGAAGCCGGGATAGCGCTCGGTGAGCCGCAGCTCGTCCACGAAACGGCGGAACTCCGCGCGGCTGGCGCCCGGATGGACCGTCAGGACGCCCTTCAGCGCCAGCAGCGCGTCGAAGTAGTTCTGCAGCCGCGCCCCGGTGTCGCCCGCGATCTTGGCCGCATCCCGCTCGAAGGTGGCGCGGACCTGGGCCTGCTGCGCATCAGCGACCAGGTGGCAGGTCCACCCGGTCAGGCACAGGCCAAGCACAAGTGCTATGGCCCCGGGGATGCGCAGTTGCAGTCCGATGGCGGCTCCGATAGGCGGTGGGCGATGGTCGGTAGCGGGTGAATCAGTCCGGATCGCGGAATTCGTTCGCGATCTGCAGGATCTTCTCTTCGATGGACAGCATGGCGTCGACCACGTCCGGATCGAAGTCCTCGCCGCGGCCCTGGCGGATCAGCTCCACCGCCGTCTCGTGCGTGAACGCGGGGCGGTAGCGGCGGCGCGAGATCAGCGCGTCGTACACGTCGGCCACCGCCATCAGGCGCGCGGAGACGGGGATGCCGTCGCCCTGCAGGCCTTCGGGGTAGCCGGAACCGTCCCAGCGCTCCTGGTGCGAATGCGTGATCTCGCGCGCATAGCGCAGGAAAGGCGTCGAGAAACCGAGTGTGCGCTCGACGCCGAGGATGGCGTCGCGTCCATACACGGTGTGCTGCTTCATCACGTTGTACTCTTCCGACGTCAGCTTGGAAGGCTTGAGCAGGATCGCGTCCGGCACGCCCACCTTGCCAATGTCGTGCAGCGGCACGGCCTTGGTGAGAAGGACAATGTTTTCGTCCGTGAGCTCCCCCGCGAAGCGTGGATGGAAGCGCAGGCGCTGGGCCAGCGCGGCCACCATGTGCTGCACGCGCTGGATGTGATTGTGGATGTGGTCCTCGTGGATCTCCGCCAGCGCGGCCATGGCCAGGATGGTCGCATCCTGCATGTTGACCAGGCCCCGGGTGCGCTCGGCCAGCGCGGCTTCGAGGTGCGTGGCCTGGTCCTTCAGCATGGCCTGGCTGCGCGCGAGCCTCGCATGGGTGGCCACGCGGGCGCGCAGGGCGTCCGCATCGAGCGGCAGGGTGACCACGTCGGCGGCGCCTTCCTGCCAGGCGCGCGCGGTGTCGGCGGCGCCGGTCACGAAGATCAGCGGGATGTCGGCAGTGAGGAAATTGGCCTTCAGTTCCTGGGCCACGGACCAGGCGCCGGTGTCGTCCAGCTCCGCATCGAGCACCACGACGTCGGGGCGCGGCGCCTGCGCCATCTGCGCCAGGGCTTCCTCCCCGGTGGCGGCCTGCCGCAGCTGGCAGCGGCCATGCAGCGCCTCTTTCATCAGCATCCTCCGGTCGGCGGCGGTGGCCGCAACCAGGACGGTTGCCTCGAACGCGATATTCATTCTTGTGTTCTCCCTCTCCCTGGGATCATAACCCGGCTTTCCGCCCGGTTGGAAGGCGAGGCATGCACATGTATGCATACATGTCCCGCCAATGTATCAATTTTTTTACAAATCGGCAGAACCGCTTTGGAATTGCCGAGTTTAGAATGCCTACTCCACATTTCCAACCTCCGACAGGAAAGACATGATACGTTTGCCGATCAGCCTAGCGGCTCTGTGCCTCGCAGCATCCGCGATGGCGGCCGAACCGTTCGACGACAAGTTCCGCCAGCTGGACGAACTGCTGCCGACTCCGAACACGATCCGCACCGCTTCCGGCGCCCCCGGCCACGCCTACTGGCAGCAGCGCGCCGACTACACCATCCGCGCGCGCCTGGACGAAGCCACGCGCAGCATCAGCGGCAGCGAAACGATCACGTATCACAACAACTCGCCGGACACCCTGGACTACCTGTGGCTGCAGCTGGACCAGAACATCTACAAGCCGGATTCGGATGCGCGCATGAGCAGCACCGTCCCCTCGCGCGACGCCTGGTCCAAGGCGCGCGGCGCGGAAGACGGGATGAAGTTCGAAGGCCTGCGTTCGATCCTGGAGTCGCGCACCTTCGCGGGCGGTTTCAATATCACCTCGGTCAAGGGCGCGGACGGCAAGCCGCTGCGCTACACCATCAACAAGACCATGATGCGCATCGACCTCCCGCAAGGGATGAAGCCGGGCGCCAAGCTGTCCTTCTCGGTCGAGTGGAACTACAAGATCAACGAGATGAAGGTGCTGGGCGGCCGCTCCGGCTACGAGCACTTCGACGAAGACAATAACGACCTGTACGAAATCGCGCAGTGGTATCCGCGCATGGCAGCGTACTACGACGTGTATGGCTGGCAGCACAAGCAGTTCCTGGGCGCGGGCGAATTCACGCTCGACTTCGGCGACTACGACGTGCAGCTGACCGTCCCGGCCGACCACATCGTGGGCTCCACCGGCGAACTGCAGAACCCCGACGCGGTCCTGACCGCGGCCCAGCGCGACCGCCTGAAGCAGGCGCGCACCGCCGCCAAGCCGGTCGTCATCGTGACCCAGAAGGAAGCCGAAGCGGCCGAGAAGGTCAAGGCCAACGGCACCAAGACCTGGCACTACCGCGCGAAGAATGTGCGCGACTTCGCTTTCGCCACTTCGCGCAAGTTCATCTGGGATGCGCAGGGCGTCAAGAGCGGCAACAACACCGTGCTGGCGATGTCCTACTACCCCAAGGAAGGCAACCCGCTGTGGGAGCAGTACT
>NZ_SPVF01000150.1 GCF_004614185.1 Zemynaea arenosa
CAGCCAGTACTGTCCGCCCCGGCGCTTCCGGCAGCCGCAGCGCCAGACGCTACACCCTTCGGCGCGGCGGCACCGGCCGCCACACTGGCCCGCACTCGCGGCGGCGCCGATACGACCGTCGCCAACGAAATGCAGCTGTCCGGCACCGTCAGCGGCAACAGCGCGGCCAACCTGACCACGGGCTCCAACCTGATCACCGGGGGCTCGTTCGCCAACGCATCCGGATTGCCGACCGTGATCCAGAACTCCGGTGCCAACGTTCTGATCCAGAACGCCACCATCATCAACCTGCAGGTGCACTGACCATGCGTTGCGCCCTGCTCCTGCTGGCGGCCACCGCGGCCTGGCTCGCCCCGGGGGTGCCGGCGCAGTCCGGGGACCTGGCCGCCAACGGGGCCCAGTTCCGGGTGCCGGTGGCCAGCATGAAGGAGCTGCGCTTCCAGAAGACCCTGCGCCAGCAATACGATTTTTCCTGCGGCTCGGCCGCGCTGGCGACCCTCCTCACCCACCACTACGGCAAGCCGGCCGACGAAGTGGTGGTCTTCGAACGCATGTTCCAGGCGGGCGACCAGCCGCGCATCAAGCGCGAAGGTTTTTCGCTTCTCGACATGCAGCGCCTGCTGGCCAGCGTCGGCATGCGCGCCGACGGCTTCGCGCTCCCGCTGCAGAAACTGGCCGAGGCCAAGGTCCCGGCCATCGTGCTGGTGTCCACCAACGGCTACAACCACTTCGTCGTCATCAAGGGGCTGGACGAGAGCCGCGTGCTGGTCGGCGACCCCGCCAGCGGCACCCGCGCCATCGCGCGTGGCGAGTTCGAACGCATGTGGACCAGCAAGCTGCTGTTCGTGATCCATGACTGGAACGGGCCGGTGCGCTTCAACGAGGCGGCCGACTGGAACGTGGCCCCTGCCGCGCCGCTGGCCGAAGGCATCGACCGCCAGGGCCTGGACTGGCTTACGCTGCCCAAGCACGGGCCGGGCGACTTCTAGGAGCCGGCCATGCTGCGTCATTCCTCCGCATTCACCGCCCTGCTGCTCGCCGGGCTGGCCCGCGCTGCGGACGCTCCGTCCGGATGGATCCCGGTCGATGAGGCGACACTGGACCGCGCACGCGGCGGCTTCGAGCTGCCCGGTGGCCTGCAGGTCTCGCTGGGCATCGACCGGCTGGTTTCGATCAACGGCGCCGTGGTGGCGCAAAACTCCCTGCAGATCGCGGACATCGGCCACATGACGGCCGCCGAGGCGCAGGCCGCGCAGGCCGCGCTGGCCTCGACCCAGGTGGTGCAGAACGGCCCCCGCAACACCGTGCAGGACGCGCTGCCCGCATCGGCCCTGGGCGCCATCGTGGTGCAGAACACCTTGAGCGACCAGATGATCCGGGCGCAGACCATCATCAGCAGCCAGGTGAACAGCGCCTCCCTGCTCAAGGCCATCAATTTCCAGTCCAGCGTGACCGACGCGGTGCAGGCCGCACTGCGGCCCCGCTGACGCTCACATGGAGGAACCCCATGCAGCCAGGCCGCCCGCTCCGCCCCCTGTGTTTCGCCCTGCTGTGCGCCTTCACAGTGCCGGCGGTCACCGCCCGCCAGCAGCCACCGGAAGCCCCTCCTGACCTGGCGGCGCAGATCCGCGAATTGCGGCAGCAGATCGCGGAACAGAACCAGCGCATCGACCGCCTGCAGCGCGAACTGGAGGCCCAGCGGGCCGCCGCGGCACCGGCTGGCGCAGACGGCAGCGCCGATCCCATGCGGCCAGCACCGCTGGCGGTGCCGGCCATCCTCGCCGGCACCCGTGGACGTGGCCCGGAACCGGTGGGCGCCAAGCCAGCCAATGCCGACCGCCCGCCGGAAGTGGCCGCGCTGTTCGAGCAGCCCGGCGTGCTCACGCCGCGCGGCAAGACGGTGTTCGAGCCATCGCTCCAGTACAGCTACTCGTCCAGCAACCGGGTGGCGCTGGTGGGCTACACCATTATTCCGGCCCTGCTGATTGGACTGCTCGATGTGCGCGAAGTGAAGCGCAACACAACAACCGCCACCGCCACCTTCCGGCACGGGGTGACCAACCGCTTCGAGGTCGAACTGCGGGTGCCGTATGTGTACCGCAGCGACGCGACCGTCAGCCGCGAGATCTTCACCGGCACCGCCACCGAACGGGTGTTCAACACCAGCGGCCGCGCGATCGGCGACGTGGAAGTCGCGGCGCGCTACCAGGTCAATGCGGGGAACATCGAACGGCCCTATTACGTGGCCGGTCTGCGCTTCAAGTCGCACACCGGGCGCGATCCGTTCACGGTGATCACCGACTGCGTGACCCGCTGCGTGGGCGAGAATGTGACCGGCACTGGCCTGCCCCTCACGCTGCCGACCGGTTCCGGCTTCTATTCGCTGCAGCCGAATCTCACCGTGCTGTTCGCGTCCGACCCGGCCGTGTTCTTCGGCGGGGTGAGCTATCTGTACAACTTCAAGCGCTCCGGCGTGAGCCGCACGGTGCTGGGCGGAACCAAGGAGTGGCTGGGCGAGCTGGCGCCCGGCGGTGTCCTCGGCTTCAACGTCGGTCTCGGCCTGGCCCTGAACGACAAAGCCGCGCTGAGCATCGGCTACGACCACAATTCGGTGGGCCGCATGCGCCAGAACGGCGTGGTGGTGCCTGGCTCGGTGCGGACCCAGCTCGGTACCCTGCTGATCGGCTACTCGTACAGGCTGTCGGACCGGCGGTCGCTGAACTTCACGGTGGGCGCCGGGCTGACGCGCGACACCCCGGATGTCTCCCTGAATCTGCGCGTACCCCTGACCTGGTAGCCGACGGCGGCGCGGCGCCGCATGCTATGCTCCGTCCATCGCTGACCGGAGACTCCATGCAGGCCGCCCCCATTCCCGCCACCGACCAGGACCGCCTCGCCGCGCTGCGCGCGCTGCTGATCCTCGATACCCCGCCCGAAGAACGCTTCGACCGCATCATCGGTTTTGCTGCCCACGAGTTCGACGTCCCGATCGCCCTGCTCTCCCTGGTGGACGAGCAGCGCCAGTGGTTCAAGGCGCGGGTCGGGCTGGACGTGTGCGAGACGCCGCGCGACATCTCGTTCTGCGGCCACGCCATCGCGGCACCGGACATCATGGTGGTGGAAGATGCGGCGCAAGACGAGCGCTTCGCCGACAACCCGCTGGTGACGGGCGAGCCGCGCATCCGCTTTTATGCCGGGGCGCCCCTGCAGCTGCCCAACGGCCACGCCGTCGGCACGCTCTGCCTCATCGACCGCGCCCCCCGCAGATTGGATACCACCGAACTCGCGATCCTGGCATCGCTGCGCGACCTGGTGCTGGAGGAGCTGGCGGCCCGCGCGGCGGAAGGCGGATCGCCATGATGGCGACCGACGCGCGCTGGCTGCTGCTGGAACCGGACGCGCTGCTGCGCCGCACGGTCGCGCTGACGGCCCGCAGCCTGTCGCTGGGGGATGTCAGCGAAGCGACGCGCGGCGCGGAAGCGCGCGCCCAGATGCGCACGACGCGCTTTAAGGCCGGCATCCTGGCGCTGGACGGCAGCCCGGATGGCCTGCTCGACCTGGCGCTGCTGGACGAATGGCAGGCAACCCAAGGAGCCGGCGGCGGCACGGTCGCGGTCATGCTGCGCACCTGCACGCCGACGCTGCTGGCCGCGTTGAGCGAGCGCGGGGTCCGGCGCGTGATCGTCAAGCCGTTTCGCGCCCGGGTGCTGCTCGATACCCTCGACGTCCTGTTGAACTAGGGCGCGCCCCGCAGCCAGGCCAGGCCTGGACTGCCCAGCCGTGAACAAAAAAAGGGCTGCCCGCGGGCAGCCCTTGTCGTGGCAGCGGAATGGCTTAGACCACGGTCTCCGCGGTGGCGCCGGTCTTGCCGAGCACCGAGTGGTGGCGGGCGTACACGAAGTACACCACCAGGCCGATCGCCAGCCAGATGCCGAAGGCGATCCAGGTGATCTTCGACAGGAAGGTCATCAGGGCCAGGCAGAAGATGATGGCCAGTGCCGGGACCACCGGCACGCCCGGGCAGCGGAACGCACGCTTCAGGTCCGGGCGCTTCTTGCGCAGCACGACCACGGCCACCGACACCAGGCAGAAGGCGGCCAGG
Source organism: Zemynaea arenosa (assembly GCF_004614185.1). Classification (GTDB taxonomy): domain Bacteria; phylum Pseudomonadota; class Gammaproteobacteria; order Burkholderiales; family Burkholderiaceae_D; genus Telluria; species Telluria arenosa. The sequence goes on from NZ_SPVF01000150.1 coordinate 4,103, forward strand.
GTACCGATGTTGATCATCTCGGTCAGCACGTTAAGCGGGATGGTCGCGGCCAGCAGGCCGAAGACGATGCCGACGATCCAGGTGGCCAGGAACGGAGTGTTGAAGCGCGGGTGCACCTTGGACAGCGCAGCAGGCAGCAGCCCGTCGCGCGACATGGCGAAGATGATGCGGGTCTGGCCGTAAGCCATCACCAGGATCACGGTGGTCATGCCCAGGATCGCGCCCAGGTCGACGAAGCCGGCGAACCAGTTCTCGCCCGCGTACTGCAGGGCCAGCGAGACCGGGTGGTCTACGTTGAGCTTCGCGTACGGCACGATGCCGGTCATGATCGCGGACACCAGCACGTACAGCACCGTGCAGCCGGCCAGCGAACCGATGATCCCGATCGGCAGGTCGCGCTCGGGGCGCTTGACCTCTTCCGCCGCCGAAGTCACCGCGTCGAAGCCGATGAAGGCGAAGAACACCACGGCCGCGGCGCTCATCACGCCCGAGAAGCCGAACGGCATGAACGGCTGCCAGTTCGGCGGCGACACGTGGCGCGCGCCGACCAGGATGAACAGCAGGACCACGCCCACCTTGATCAGCACCATCACATTGTTCACGCGGGCCGATTCGCGCACGCCGAGCGACAGCATGGCGGTCAGCACCATCATGATGCAGAAGGCCGGCAGGTTGAAATAGGTTTCGACGCCCGGCAGTGCACCCGGCGCGGCAGACAGCGCGGCCGGGATGTGCAGGCCAAAGCCGCCGATCAGCGACTGGAAGTAGCCAGACCAGCCAACCGACACGGCTGACGTGGCCAGGCCGTATTCGAGCATCAGGTCCCAGCCGATGATCCAGGCGACCAGTTCGCCCATGGTGGCGTAGCTGTAGGTGTAGATCGAGCCGGCGACTGGCACGGTGGAGGCAAACTCCGCGTAGCACATGGCCGCGAAGCCGCAGGCCAGCGCCGCGACGATGAACGCGATGGTCAGGCCGGGGCCGGCCAGCGCGGAGCCGGTGCCCGTCAACACGAAGATACCGGTACCGACGATCGCGCCGATGCCCATCATGATCAGGTCCATGGGGCCGAGCACCTTCTTCAGGCCTCCCGGCGCCTTGCTGGTCGCGACCATCTGGTCGAGGTTCTTCGTTCTAAACAAACTCACTATCTTCCTCCAGTGCTGTAACTGTTTTCGTTTTGGAGCCCCCTCGACATACATACGCCGGGTAGGCGCAGGCAGCGGCCGCCGCAGGGCTCCGCAATTCTACACACTTCATTCTCAGCGCTGGGGGAAAAAATGGCGGCAATACGGGCACTGGCGCCCGCCGCGGCGTCAGGACGCGCGCTTCAGGCGTTCGCCAACCTGGCCGACGATGTAGCCGTTCTGTATATAGCGGTACAGATTGCGGCCGGGGCACACAGTCTGCGCCGAGTGGTCGCGATGGCTGGCGATGCGGTGCAGCGGGACGTTGTGGCGCTGGGCGAGCCAGGCCATCGTTGTAATGACAACGTCGAGCTGCGCCTGCGTCGGTTCGATCTCCTCGAAGTTGCCGACGACTTCAATCAGCGCGTGCCCGGTCGGGTCGTACTCGGTGTTGGTCTCGCCCGCGTATTGCAGGTCGCGCCCTTCGTACAGCGCCCCATCCGGCCCGATGATGTAGTGGTAGGGGATATCCTGCCAGTGCCGCTCGCGGCGCGACCAGGCCTGCAGGGTGCGCAGGTAGCTGGCCATGTCGGTGCCGGGCTTGAAGGTCTCGCCCTGGTGGTGCAGCGTGATGTGGGTGATGGTGTGGCGCTTCATCTTCTCGGGCGGCGGCGGCACCGAGCCCCAGGCCGCGGCCTTCATCATCGGCGGCTCGGGCAGCGCGGCGGCGCGGGAGGGCAGCGGCAGTGCGGAAGCGGCCAACAGCATGAGGAGACGGCGGCGGGCGGCGGAGATGGCGGGTGCGTTCATCGGCCCAGTATAGCGCCGGATTTGGCCAGCGCGTCGAGCAGCGTATCGACGGCCTGGCTGGAGGGACAGGTGACGCCCGCTTCATCGGCCTGCAGCGGCTCCAGGATCTGCAGCTGGCTGGCCAGCAAGGACGGCGCCATGAAGTGGCCGGTGCGCCCGGCCACACGCGCGGCCAGCATGGTCTCGGGGGCCGTCAAATGCAGGAAGCGCAGGCCCGCATCGGCCTCGCGCAGCACATCCCGGTAGCCACGCTTGAGCGAGGAGCAGGCCAGCACCACGCCGCCATGCGTGGCGATGGTGGCGCGCAGCTGGTCGCGCAAGGCCAGCAGCCACCCGGCGCGGTCCTCGTCGGTGAGCGGTACGCCGTGGCTCATCTTGTCCACATTCGCTTTCGAGTGGAAGGCATCGCCTTCGATGAACGGTACCTGCAGGCGCTCGGCCAGCGCCGCGCCGACGGTGCTCTTGCCGCTCCCGCTCACGCCCATCACCACCCATCGCTTATGCACAGCGCCTCCCCGTCGGTCACCCGGGAGATTGTACGTCTAGTGGACCAGCCAGCGCGAGATCAGTGGCACCAGCCAGGGCGCCAGCAGTGCCGTCATCACGCCGTTGAGCCCCATGCCCAGCGCCGCGAAGGCGCCCGCCTGCGCGCTGACCTGAAACGCGCGCGCCGTGCCGATGCCATGCGCCGCCAGCCCGAGGGCGAAGCCGCGCGCCTCGATCGACTCGATGCGCAGGGCGTTGAAGAGGAAGCGCCCGGTGGCCGCACCCAGGATGCCCGTGGCGATCACCAGCGCGGCCGTCAGCGCCGGGATGCCGCCGAGGCTCTGCGCGACCGCCATGGCGATCGGCGTGGTCGCGGATTTGGGCGCGATGGAACGCACCAGTGCCTCCGGTGCGCCCAGCAGGGCGGCGACACCGGCGGCGGTAACGATGGCCGTCACGCAGCCGCACAGCAGCGCGCAGCCGAGCGGCAGCAGCGAACGGCGCAAACGCGGGACCTGGCGCGCCAGGGGGACCGCCAGCGCCACCGTCGCGGGGCCGAGCAGGAAGTGAACAAACTGCGCGCCCGCGAAGTAGCGCTGGTAGGACATGCCGCTCAGCGCGAGCACGGCGCTGATCAGCACAATCGCGATCGCGACCGGATTGGCCAGAGGCGACATCCGGCAGCGCAGATAGATCCACTGGGCCACGATGTAGGCGCACAGCGTCAGCGTGAGACCGAGCAGCGGCGACGCGGACAGGTAGACCCAAAACTGGCTCAGCTCAGCGAACCGGAACATCGGGCGGCTCCGGCGGTGGGTGGTGGCGGCGTTCCAGGGCTTGCAGCACCAGCGCCGTCACGGCTTGTGCGGCGAGAGTGCTGGCCACCACGCCCGCGCCGAGCGCCAGCCAGTGGCCATTGCCCTGCGAGGCCGCGGCCACGATGCCCACGCCGGCCGGCACGAACAGCAGCGACAGATGGCCGAGCAGCGCGTTGGCGCCCTCCTCCAGCGCATCGCGCAGGCGCGGGCGGGCCAGCAGCGCGGCAAACAGCATCAGCATGCCCGCCACGGGGCCGGGCAGTGGAAGTCCGAACAGGTAGACCAGGCCTTCGCCGAGGCACTGGAAGATCAGCAGGATGGCAAAGGCGTTGAGCATGGCGTCAGGCGCGTGAGGCGGTGGACGTGCGCGGCGGGCGGCCACGGCGCGGACCACGCACTGTAGCGCAGGCGCGCCCGC
>NZ_SPVF01000028.1 GCF_004614185.1 Zemynaea arenosa
GGGCAGGACCGGAGCGGCCCACGGCCCCCGGCTCGGGCAGCCCGGGAGCAACGGCCAGCGCGGGGCCTGCTGCGCCGGCGCCTTTAGATGGCGCGCGACTTGATGGTGTATTTGAAGTCATTCGGTTTCAGCGTATCGAGGGCTTCGCCGCCCGTCTGGCCCTGAGGATACATCAGGAACGGCAGTTTGCCGCCCACATAGCCCGGCAGGCGCACGTCATGCGCGAAGTTGTAGCCCATCCAGTTGCCTTCCCAGCCGCCGAACAGGCCCTTACGCACCGGCACCACGATCGGGTGGTCCGGGTCCTTGATCCACTCGGCGGTTTCCTGGCGCATCACCTTGCACACGTCCGCCGGGTCCATCGCGACCCAGCCGCGGCCTTTCAGATACACCTCGGCGCGGCAGTGCTGCGCGCCCTGCAGCGATTCCGGCTTGCCGCCCAGTTCCTTGTAGCCGAACGCCGAGGGCGCCAGGCGAATGCCGTACACATCGCGCGCCGGAATGCCCGCTGCGCGGCACAGGCCCACGAACAGGCCGTTCAGGTCGCCGCACTTGCCGCCCAGGTTGCCCGTCTCGAGCATCGCCTTGATGTCGCCCACGCCGCAGCCCGGCACCTTCGGTTCGCGGAAGGTATTGATCACGATCCAGTCGAAGATGCGCTGCACCTTCTCCACATCGGTGCGCGCGCCCGCCACGATCTGCAGCGCGGTCTTTTTGACGATGCCGTCGGTCGGCAGCAGGTCGGTGGGAGCCAGCCACTGCGCCGTCTCTTCCGCAGCCAGGCGGTGGGCCGGCTTGGTCCAGTCCACGGCGCGGTCGCGCGTCTGCACGCGCGAGACCACTTCCAGCACCGGCGGCACGCTGCCGTCAAACTCGGCCACCACGAATTTGGCGCCATATTTGCCATCCGAGCCGATGCGCGCGGAGGTCTGGTTGCCGCTCCAGCTGCTGGTCCCGCTGCGCTGCCAGTCGGTGTCCACGGTCGGCAACGGCACCCACACGGTGGACGGGCCCGTGGCCTTCAGCTCCACGCGGGTGATGACGTCGAAGCTCTTCCACTCGCCCGGCTGGGGCTGGAAGCGGCGCTCTTCGGCGGCGCGCGCCAGGGCCAGGCTCGGGAAGGTGCTGACCAGCAGCGCGGCCGGAGCGGCTTGCAGCAGGGCGCGGCGGGTCGGATTCGGATTGTTCTTGTTCATGGCTGTCTCGTCAGGTGGAGGAAAGGAAATCAGTGCGGGGCCGCTTCGGCCGTCAGTGTGGCCAGCGCCGTGGTGAAGGCCGGGCCGGCCGCGTCCAGCGGGCCGCTCAAGCGCCAGCGGGCACGGCCGCTGCGGTCGATCAGGATGGTGGCCGGCAGCACCACGCCGCCAAAGCGCTTGAAGGCTTCGCCGTCGCGGTCGCGCAGGACCGGGTAGGGAGCGGGGTGGGCGGCGGTGAATTCGGCCAGGGTGGCGGCGGCGTCCTTGTAGTTCACGGACAGGACCACGGTGCTGTCCTTGGCGCCTTCCGCGGCCAGGGCATTCAGGTGCGGCAGCTCGGCCACGCAGGACTCGCACCAGGTGGCCCAGAAATGCAGCAGCACGACCTTGCCGCGCAACTCGTCGAGCTGCCAGGTGTGGCCGGTGAGGTCGGTCAGGCCGAGGGCGGGCGTGGGGCGCTTGGCCGGCCACGCCTCCATGCGCTCCAGGGCGCGGGCAGGCGCGGCGGCCAGCACGGCCAGCGCGAGACACGCACTGGCGAGCAGCAGGAATGTGACGCGGCGCGTCGCGGGGGCGTGCGCGCTGCGGACAGTGTGGCGCGCGCCGGAGGAGGGCGCACTGTGGAGTAGGGTGATGGTCATGGCCGGAACGTCATGCCAAGCTGCCAACGTGCTCCAAGCGGCCGTCGGGAGGGCATCCTTTGTTCGAACCGGCAATCTTACCGCTCAACCCCCGGCATGACAAGTTCCGGCCTGCGCCGGGGCGTACCTCAGTGGCCGCCGCAGCCGCCGCAGCAGCCGCCATTGGAATGGCCACGGCCGCGTTCCGCGTAGCCCGCGCGGGCGGCCATGCCGGAGATGGCGGCCACGGAAATCGTGTCTTCGTCGTAGCTGACCTGGACTTCCGTGCTGCCCGGCGCGGTCTCGATGCCGCGCACACCGGGCAGCGCGCACAGCACGCGGGTGATGCGCTCGATGTCGTCGAAGGCGAGCGGGGTCGAAAGTTGAAGTGCGTGCTGCATGATGGCTCCTTGTGTCATCGGGTGAGTGTCTTGATGTTTACTTGGCGGGGCGCGGCCGCAGGCGCTGCCAGACGCGCCCGGGCGCCAGCTGCGCCGGGTCGAACGGCGGCACATCCAGTGCGTCCAGCAGGTTCTTGATGCGCAGGCCCAGCTCCGTGTCGCCTTCCATGACCAGGCGGCGGCTGAAGAACAGCGTGTCCGGGTCTTCCTTGCGCGCGGCCAGCAGGGCCAGGTCGTTGAGGGTCGCGCTGATCGAGAGGTGCGCGTCCTGCCCCGGCGGCAGGGCCGCGAAGGCGTGCCCGCGCCAGTGGAAGTCGAAGCAGATGCCTGCATCGGCCACGCGCAGGCGCAGGCGGCGCGCGGCCAGCGCGGCGCGCGTGTCCGCATCGAGGTGCTTGGCCAGCAGGGTGTTCAAGGCACCGCTGAACAGCCACGATCCGGGCTGCGCGGGCAGCAGCGCGAGCACGCGCCCGATTGGGGCGGGCAGGCGGCGGGGAGGGGAGGTTTGCATGCTTGTCTTTCGTATGGGCCGCTCACGCGGCGCAGTATTCGAGGCCCGGCTTGCCGTGCCAGTAGCCGTTACAGGCGCCGGCGGGCATCAGTGGGGCGAGGCGGTCGCGCGCTGCGCGGCCTGTCACGCTGCCATGCAGGACGCCGTGCACGGTGCGCACTACATCCGCCATGTGGCTGGCTTGGGGGCTGAGGCGTACCGCGGCGACGCCCAGCGCGCGCAGCGCATCCATCTCTTCCACCAGGCTGTAGACCAGTGCGGACTGGGTCTGGATGCCGTTCAGGACCAGGAAGGGCTGGCGCTCCTGCGTTTCCATCAGCAGCCCGTCCGGGTAGTCGATGCAGCTGAAGCGGCAGTCGTCCTTGGGCAGGTTGCGGTGGCGCGCGGTGAAGCAGCGGGCCGAGAACGCGAGCGGCATGCGGCCGTACGCGAACACCTCGGTCTCGGGGCAGGTGCGGGTGTCGGCGAGCAGCGCCTGCAGGCTCGCCGAGGACATCTCGAGTGGCATCACCCAGCGCACCGCTCCGGCGCGCGCCAGCAGCTCAAGCGAGGGTGCGCTGTACACGTTGAGGTGTGGCCCGGCGACGAAGGGGCGCCCGCCCATGCAGTTGACCGCGCCCATGTCGTTGGCTTCCACCAGGTAGCGCTCATTGCCCGCCACCTTGCGCATGGTCGCCACGTCCGAACCGGATTCGATCAGCACCTGCGTGGACAGCACCACCTGCTTGCCCGCCTGCTCCAGCTGCGCGGCCACCGCGAGCCAGTCGGCCAGGCGCAGCTCGTGGCGGCGCGAGCACACTGCCTCGCCGAGATGGACGATGTCCACCGGTGTGGCGGCCATCTCTTCGTAGAACGCGAACACCTGGTCGCGCGGCCAGTAGTACTGCAGGGGGCCGAGGGAGATCTTCATTGTGTCTTTCATTTCCACGGACGGTTGTAGGCGCCCAGCGTGTGCTGCTGGCCTTCCGCCACCTTGTCCAGTGCACCCATCCACGCGGGCTGCACGGTGTAGCGCTCGCGCGCGGCCAGGCAGCTGTCGATGGCGTCGCGCCACACCCTGGTCACCTGCGCCACGTAGGCGGGGCTGCGCTGGCGGCCTTCGATCTTGATGGCGCGCGCGCCCAGGTCCATCAGCTGCGGCAGGATCGACAGGGTATTCAGCGAGGTCGGTTCTTCGATGGCGTAGTAGGTGTCGCCGCAGACGTCGAAGCGGCCCTTGCACAGGGTCGGGTAGCCCGCCTGCTCGCCGTCGGCGTAGCGGTCGATCAGCACTTCGTTCAGGCGCGACTCCAGGCCCTTGGGCGTCTGTTCCCAGCGCACGGCTTTCGCGGGCGAGCACACGCCGTGGGTGTTGGGCGAGTCGCCGGTGGCGTAGGACGACAGCTGGCAGCGGCCCTCCACCATCACGCACAGGCTGCCGAAGCCGAACACCTCCAGCTCCACCGGCGTGTGCCCGGCCAGCTGCTCCACCTGCGTGAGCGAGAGTACCCGCGGCAGCACCGCGCGCGCGATGCCGAAGTGGCGGTGGTAGAAGTTGATGGCCTCGAAGTTGGTGGCCGAGCCCTGGACCGACAGGTGCAGGCGCAGCTCGGGATGGGTGCGGGCGGCGTACTCCATCAGCCCCGTGTCGGCCAGGATCACCGCATCGATGCCGCTGCTGGCGGCGCGGTCGACGGCGCGCTGCCACAACTGCCAGTTGCCGGGCTGCGGGTAGGTGTTCAAGGCCAGGAACACCTTGCGCTTGCGGTCGTGCGCGTAGCGGATGCCTTCCGCGATCGCCTCTTCGCTGAAGTTCAGGCCCGCGAAGTTGCGGGCGTTGGTCGCATCCTTGAAGCCGAGGTAGACGCAGTCGGCGCCATGGTCGATCGCGGCCTTCAAGGCGGGCAGGCTGCCGGCGGGGCAGACCAGTTCAAACGGGGACGTGGAGGGCATGCAGGCGTCGTGAGTCTTGGTGTGGCCGAGACTCTACTGCCGCTGCTGTGCGCCAGCCTTAAACTGGATGAAGGATTCCACCGAATGGCCTATGATGGAACGCTCGCCGCAGCTTTTCTGTGATATCCCTGGCATATCACAGGGCCGCAAATCGCATATTTGACGAATCACAACCGCCACGGCACCCTAGCGTTTTGCATTCAGGAGTTCCGCCATGCCCACCTACCGTTCCCGCACTACCACCCAGGGCCGCAACATGGCCGGGGCCCGCGCCCTGTGGCGCGCCACAGGCATGAAGGATGGCGACTTCGAAAAGCCGATCATCGCGGTGGTCAATTCGTTCACCCAGTTCGTGCCCGGCCACGTGCACCTCAAGGACCTCGGCCAGCTGGTGGCGCGCGAGATCGAGGCCTCCGGTGGCGTGGCCAAGGAATTCAACACCATCGCGGTCGATGACGGCATCGCCATGGGCCACGGCGGCATGCTGTATTCGCTGCCCTCGCGCGACCTGATCGCGGACTCGGTGGAGTACATGGTCAACGCCCACTGCGCGGACGCCATGGTCTGCATCTCCAACTGCGACAAGATCACCCCAGGCATGCTGATGGCCGCCATGCGGCTCAACATCCCTGCCGTCTTCGTGTCCGGCGGGCCGATGGAAGCGGGCAAGGTGCTCAAGGTGGTCAACAACGACCAGAAAATCATCAAGCTCGATCTGATCGACGCCATGATCAAGGCCGGCGACGCGACCGTGTCCGACGCCGACGTGGCCGAAGTCGAGCGCTCCGCCTGCCCGACCTGCGGCTCCTGCTCCGGCATGTTCACCGCCAATTCGATGAACTGTTTGACCGAGGCGCTCGGCCTGTCCCTGCCCGGTAACGGCACCATCGTGGCCACCCACGCGGACCGCAAGGAGCTGTTTCTGCGCGCCGGCCGCTTGATCGTCGACCTGGCCAAGCGCTACTACGAACAGGACGACGCCTCCATCCTCCCGCGCAGCATCGCCACCAAGGCGGCTTTCGAGAACGCGATGGCGCTGGACGTTTCCATGGGCGGCTCCACCAACACCGTGCTGCACCTGCTGGCCGCCGCGCACGAGGCGCAGGTCGAGTTCACGATGGCGGACATCGACCGCATCTCGCGCCAGGTGCCCTGCCTGTGCAAGGTCGCGCCGATGACGGACAAGTACCACATCGAGGACGTGCACCGCGCGGGCGGCATCGTCTCCATCCTCGGCGAACTGGCGCGCGCCGGGCTGCTGGACACCACCCAGGCCACGGTCCACAGCCGCACCATGGCCGAGGCCATCGAGAAGTACGACATCCGCCGCAGCGACGACCCGGCCGTGCACCAGCTGTTCCGGGCCGCGCCGGGCGGGGTGCCGACCCAGGTCGCGTTCTCGCAAGCGGAACGCTACGCCGACAACGATATCGACCGCACCACCGGCTGCATCCGTGACCGCGCGCACGCCTACTCGCAAGACGGCGGGCTGGCGGTCCTGTACGGGAACATCGCCGAAAAGGGCTGCATCGTGAAGACCGCGGGCGTGGACGAGAGCATCCTGAAATTCAGCGGCAAGGCGCGCGTGTTCGAATCCCAGGACGCGGCGGTCGAGGCCATCCTCGGCGACACGGTGCAGGCGGGCGACGTCGTGATCATCCGCTACGAAGGGCCGAAGGGCGGGCCGGGCATGCAGGAGATGCTGTACCCGACCTCGTACATCAAGTCCAAGGGGCTGGGCAAGGCCTGCGCGCTGTTCACGGACGGGCGCTTCTCGGGCGGCTCGTCGGGCCTCGTGATCGGGCACGCGTCGCCGGAGGCGGCGGAGGGCGGCGCGATCGGGCTGGTGGAAGAGGGCGACATGATCGACATCGATATCCCAGCGCGCACCATCAACCTGCGCGTGTCGGCCGAGGAGCTGGCGCACCGGCGCGCGAAGATGGAAGACCGCGGGCGCGGCGCGTGGAAGCCGGTGAACCGCGAGCGCTACGTGTCCCAGGCGCTGCAGGCCTACGCGGCCCTGACCACCTCCGCCGACCGCGGCGCCGTGCGCGACCTGGCGCAGCTGCACCGCTGACGCGCTGTGAGAAGGATTGAAAGGCGCTGTCAATACGCGCCTGTCGTGCTTCCTTGCGATAACGGTTAGGCTATACTCGCCGGGTCTCGCAAGGAAGCCATGCCGGTCCAATCCCGTTTATTCAGACTTGTCCTCGTCACGTGCCTGCTCGGCGTGGCCGCCGCCGCATTGGCGGCGTGGTTCGTGTACGACCGCCAGAGCCGCGCCACGGAGCAGAGTCTCGCGCAGTCGGCGCAGGCGGTGGCGCAGCTGGTGGACAATGAGCTGGCCGGTTATGCCGAGACCCTGCGCGTGCTGTCCGGGACCGCCTCCCTGCAGCGCAACGATCTCGCCACCTTCTACGTCTCGGCCCGGAACGCGGCGGCCGCTCCCGATTCCACCGTGGTGCTGCTGCGGCCCGACGGCGAGCAGGTGATCAACACGCGCCGCCCGCTCGGCGCGCCGCTGCCGTCCGTGAACGTCGCCCTGCGCGACCTGCGCCTCGCCTCCAGGGCCGACGCCGTCATCGTCAGCAACCTGTTCACCTCCCAGCTGACCCACAAGCCGGAATTCGCGGTGCAGGTGCCCGTGGTCCGCGAGGGGCGGATCGCGTATTACCTGAACCGCGGCCTGCCGGCAGCCTCGCTGGGCCGCTTGCTGAAGGCCCAGGGCTTCCCAGCCGCCTGGCGCCTCGCCGTGGTCGACCGCGATGGCCGGGTCGTGGCCCGCTCCTCCGGCCAGGAATCCTACGTCGGCAAGCTGGCGTCCGACGCACTGCGCAGCCGGATGCGCACCGAGACCTTCGGCACCAACGACGGCACCACGCTTGATGGCATCCCGGTGCGGGCCTTCTTCCGCCGCGCCCCGTGGTCCAACTGGACCGTGATCCTGAGCGTGCCGGTGGCCGAGCTGCGCGCCCCGGCGCGCGAGGCCGCGCTACTGCTGGCGGGGCTGATCGCGCTGCTGCTGGGCGGGGCACTGCTGGCCGCCCGCCACGTCGCGCGCCAGATTGCGGCGC
>NZ_SPVF01000241.1 GCF_004614185.1 Zemynaea arenosa
GGTAGCGGCAGGTCAGCCAGGTCCGGAACATGGCGGATCCGCTCACTGCCCACGCCGCACCAGCCAGGCCGCCGAGGGCGCCCGCCGCCACGGCGGCGATGCGGACCAGCGCCGCCAGCACATCGAGCCGTGCCTGGAGCTTCACGTGGCCCGTCGCCACGAACAGGTAACGCGACACGCCGCCCATGCTGTACAGCGCGGCGGACACGCACAGCACACGGATCAGCGGCACCGCGCCGTCCCACTGGTCGCCATACAGAACGCGGACCACGGGCAGCGTCGCCACCGCGACCACGGCGAAGAACGGCCAGGCGCACGCGGTCAGGTAAGTTACCGTCGTCAGATAAGCCGTGTTTGGGCATCCGCCACTGCGCTCACGCTCCGCGTACAGCGGCAGCAGCACCGGCGTCACCGCCGCCATCACCACGTTGCGAAACACCGCGAGCACGCTCTGCGCTTTACCGAACAGACCCGCGCCTTCCATGCCGATCAGCTTTCCGATCACGAGGTCCGGCGTGGACACGGCGGCTTCGTCGACCACCGTACCCGCGGTCGATACGGCACCGAACCCCAGCACCTTGCGCATCCCCCGCAGCGATGGAAGCCACGGCAGTTCCGCCGGCCGCACCGCGAGGCTGGCGAGCAGCCCCGCTACCGAGGCGCTCAAGGTGGCCCATGCGAGGCTCATGTAGCCCGCACCGTACCACGCCAGCCCTGCCGCCGCCAGCGCGCCAGTCAGTCCATAAATCACGTTGACCGCACACACCGCGCCAAAGCGCATCTGCCGCCGCAGCAGGGCCAGGGTCACGGATGATGCGGGAATCAGCACGAAGTTCACCGCCAGCAGCTGCAGCACCGTCACCAGCCGCGGTTCGGCATAGAAGGCTGCCAGCGGCTCGCTCAGGAGCGCGATCAGCACCGCCAGCCCGGCCGCCAGCAGGTACGACGTGCCCAGCACCGCGCGCAGCGCCGCCGTATCCAGCTCGCGCGCCTGCACCACGTACTGGCCAACGCCGAAGTCGCGCAGCACATGCGCCAGCCCCACCAGCATCGAGCCGATCGAATAGATCCCCGTCTCCTCCGGCGTGAGCAGGCGCGCCACCACCATGCTGGCGGCCGTGGCGACGATCAGCAGCAGGTATTTTTCAGCGAAGGAGAACAGCAGGGAGATACGGGTGGAACTCACGGCAGCAGCCCCGCGTAGAAATCGCGCGTGCGCTGCTCCAGCAGCTCGGGCGTATATTTGGCTTGCACCTCGGCGCGGCCGCAGCGCCCCATGTAGACGCGCCGCAGCGGATCGTCCAGCAGGCTGCCGACCGTCTCGCGCAGGATGTGGGCATCGTCCGCTGGCACCAGCAGGCCGCCGCAGCTCCCGCCCAGCACATCGGCCGTGCCCGGGACGTCGGTCCCGATGGCGGGCACGCAGCAGGACATCGCCTCGATCGTCGAAATGCCGAAGCCCTCATTGCGGCTCAGGAGCAGATGCAGGTCCAGCGCCGGCATCACATCCTCCACCGCTTCCACATGCCCGGCGAAGCGGACAAAGTCCTGCAGTCCGCGTTCCTGCACCGCTGCCTTGACCTCCGACTCCAGCGGCCCCGCCCCGACCAGCAGCAGGTACAAGCTCGGAAAGCGCGGCCGCAACGCCGCCAACAGATCGAGCAGCAAATGCGGCCGCTTCTGCGGCGCCAGCCGGGCCACGCTGCCCAGCACCAGCGCGTCCGACGGGATCAGGTAGCGCTGCCGCGCCGCTGCGCGCCGGATCGTGCACGGCAGGAAGCGCCGCGCATCGACGCTGTTGGGGATTACCGCCAGCCGCGTGGCCGGTGCCAGCAGCGGCGCATAGGTCTTGAGGAAGTGGTCCAGTGCCGACTCGGACACCGCATACACGCCGCGCACCGCGCGAAACGCCGCGCGGTACATCGGCGCCTGCCAGGCCGCCATCTCCATCTGCGGGAAGGCATTGTGCACGCTGATCACGCACGGCTTGCCGCTGCGCGCGGCCATCCACAGGAGCGAGGCGCCGTAGGACGTCCAGCAAAACGCGACGTGCACCAGGTCCGGGCGCAGCATCCGCATGCGCGGTACGCCGGCCAGCTGGGCCCCGAGCTTGCGCGCGCGCCGCCAGTTCCAGTGTTCCAGGAACTGCGGCGGGTCGAACACCCGCAACGGCACGCCATAGCTTTCCAGCTCCGCGGCCAGCTGCCCGGTGCCCCGAAAGCGTGGCACCGCCAGCATGCTGCGGTAGCCGGAACGAGCCAGGACCCGCGCCTCCTGCGCCATGCGCAGCTCCATCCCTCCGAGCCCGCCGGAGACGCTGGTCAGCAGCACCTTGGGAGGCTGCGCGCCGCGCCAGGCCTGCGTGATATAGCCGGCGAGATGGGCGCGCTCCCACGCGTGCCGGAAGCCGCGTTCCAGGTCGCGCGCGAGCCAGCTGCGCAAGCCGCCCGCGCACTCGGCGGCATAGCGGGCGTACATCCAGCGCGGCACCCCGAACAGGCGCTTGCTGCCATCCGGGACTTCCTGCCGGCGCGCGCCCCGCCCAAACCTGCGGGCCCGCTCCAGCACCCACGCGCGCGTCAGCTGGTGCGCGCGGATCCGGTGCGCCACCCGCGCCTTCTCGCAGAACCAGGCCTTGTAGCCGTGGCTCGCGATGCGGCGCGTGAATTCGGTCTCGCTGCCCATCGCATACTGGCCCGCCGTCGGTCCGACCTTGATGTCGAAGCGGTGTCCTTCCGCGAACACTTCGCGCCGCACCGCCATGTTCGCGCCCCAGGCCAGTCCGGGAAACACCGGCCCTTCGTTGCAGGCCGTGATACCGTAGGTGAGCCCCAGCGGCACCTGGCGCAGGATCCAGGCCGGCGGCGTCACTTCCCAATCGGGGACGATGGCGCCGCCGAAGATCGCATAGTCGCAGCGCACCCGCGCGCAGGCGTCCAGCTGCACCAGCCAGTCGGCGTCCGGCGTCGCATCGTCATCCGTGAAGACAAAGAGATGGGAGCTGTCTTCGCGCAGCGCGCACTCGAGGGCGAGATTGAGAGCCGCGCTTTTGCCACCGCGCGGCTTGTGCAGCAGCTGCAGCGGCAGCCGGTCGCGGTAGGACGCCAGCAGATCGGCGGTGGTGTCGGTGGATCCATCGTCCACGATCCGCAGGACCCAGCCGCCGTCCGGCGGCTCCAGCCGGCAGTAAGCCTCGAGGACTTTGGGGAGAGTGGAGGCGCCGTTAAAAGTCGCCATGAGAACGGTCAACAAGCTCGCCTCCCTGGTGCTCTAGTATCCGAAAACTACCAAGGGGCAGTGTACCGGCGAGCTTTCGCCCCTCGTTGAGCCGTCTCAAGGGGGGCCGAACGTGCGCGACATCCTGGTTTTCCTGATCGTCTTCGGCTCCATTCCCTACATCCTGCGCAACCCCGTGGTCGGGGCGCTCATGTGGGTCTGGATCAGCGTCATGAGTCCCCACACGCAGGGCTGGGGCTTCGCCACCACCTTCCCGTTTGCCTACATCATCGCGGTCTGCACGCTGGCGAGCCTCGTGTTCACGCGCCAGCCACGCAACCTGCCCACGGCCGCGCCGGTGCTCGCGCTGCTGGCGTTCACGGTGTGGATGAACGTGACATTCCCGTTCTCGCTCTATCCAGAGTACGCCTTTCCGCAATACACCCGGGTCATGAAGATCATGCTGATGACCTTCGTGGTCGCGATGGTCATCAAGAGCAAGGAGGACGTGCGCCGGCTGGTGTGGGTGCTGGTGATTTCGCTGGGTTTCTACGGCGTCAAGGGCGGCATCTTCACGCTGCGCAGCGGCGGTGGCCAGCGTGTGTGGGGACCGGGGGCCACCTTCATCGGTGATAACAACGCACTCGCGCTGGCGCTCATTATGGTGATCCCGCTGATGTACTACCTCCAGCAGACCAGCACCAACAAATGGGTGCGGCGTGGGCTGACCGCCTCCATCCTGCTATCGGCGCTGGCGGCGCTGGGGTCATATTCGCGCGGCGGCTTGCTCGCCATCGTCGCCATGTGCGGCTTCATGTGGCTCAAAAGCCGCAAGAAACTGATGGTCGGCTCGGTGCTGGCGGCGGTCGGACCGGCACTGCTGCTGTTCATGCCCCAGGAATGGGCCTCGCGCATGGACACGATCGACAACTACCAGGCCGACGCCTCGGCCATGGGCCGCATCAATGCGTGGTACATGGCGTGGAACCTGGCGCGCGACCGCATCTTCGGCGGCGGCTTCGAAATCTACGAACCGGCCACCTTCGCCGCCTACGCACCGGTGCCGAACGATGTGCACGCCGCCCACAGCATCTACTTCCAGGTGCTGGGCGAGCATGGCTTCGGCGGCCTGGCGCTGTACCTGCTGGTGGGGATCACGACCTGGCGCACCGCGGCCTGGATCGTCAAGAACGCGCCGAAGGCACCGGGCATGCAGTGGGCCGTGGAAATGGCGACCATGATGCAAACGAGCCTGATGGGTTTTGCGGTCGGCGGCTCCTTCCTGAGTCTCACCTATTTCGACGTCCCGTACTACCTGATGTGCGCCCTGGTGGCCACCCGGGTACTGGTGCAGGCGAACCTCCCGCCACCCGCCCCAACGATGACCCGCCCCGGCTAGCTGCCGGCCAGGCTGGCCTCCGCGCGCTCGGTGCCCTGGCGCGCTGGCGCATGCGCGGCCAGCCACCGTTCCAGCATCATCAGCGGCCACACCAGATCCGCGTGCTCGGCCGGATTCCCCGTCAACAGCATGTCCAGCATTCCATCCCGCACCAGCTGCCGGCGCCTGAGGTCCAGCAGGCTGTCGAACGCCAGTTCGCGCAGGCGGGCGTCGGCATTGAACCAGCCTGCGGCACTGGGCTGCGGAGACCATTCGACGCGCAACGCAGCCCCTTCCATGCCGGAGAACGCCGGCTCGATCCCGGCCGCATGGCATGCCGCTAAGGCCGCAGGCAGTGCGCCGCCGCACACGGCAAAGCGCAGCTCGAGCAGCACCAGCCGCTCCATCGCCGTGCGCCCGTAGTTGGACCAGTCCGCGTCGCGCAGGCGGCGCAGCGGACCGCCCGGGTCGATCGTCGCCAGGAAATCGCGGTGCAGCACCTGCGCCGCCCCGCCGTAGCGGGCCAGAAGACTGTCGGCGTCCACGCGACACGGCAGGGACTGGGCGCTGCGGCTGATGCGGGTCCGCAGCCGGTCCAGTCCGGCTGTGCTGAGCTGGCCCAGACCATGGAACAGCAAGGGTTCGACCGCCAACTGGCGCAGCGCTGTGGGCAGCCGGTCGTAGCGCCAATACACACGTTGACGTTCAAGCAAAGCGGCGTCCAACGGCAGCGCCACGGCCAGTTCGCTGGCCCCGGCCGCCGCCGCGCGCCGCGCGCCGGCCAGCAGCGGGATCAGTAACGGCACGCCACACGGTTGATCAAGCGCCTCTGCCATTTGCAGCACGGCCGCGGCAACGTCGCGCGGCGCCTCCGCCGGGACGGCCGGCGCGTGGATCACCTCGGGTACCTGTGCTGAACCGGGGCCGCGATGCTCGAGCACACCATCCCGCAGGTAGAGCGTTTCGCCGGGCCCCAGCCGCTGGTGCCCTTCGTGTATCGCTTCCCCCACCGGCACGTAGCCGAAGTACAGATAATCGAACAAGGCCTGCCCCGCTACGGTCCGGCCCGCCAGCGGATGGCGCATCAGCGCCGCCGCGGAGCTTGCGAACAGCAGTCCGTCCGCCGTCTTCTGCACCAGCAGGGGCCGGCTGGCCAGCCGGTCTACCGCCAGCAGCGCCTCGTTGCGCTGCGCGTCGAATAGTACGAATGCGTACGAACCGTCCAGGCTGGCGCACAGGGCGCGCCCCTGCGCCCGCCACAGCCGGGCGATCGTGGCCGCATCCCCGCCCCAGCAGGCGACCGCCAACCCGTCGCCGGAAAACGCGGAGCCGGCGCCCGGAGCCGCCGCCAAAGCGGCCTCGCCTACGCCGTTCCGTACGGTGTAAGCCGTGGCGACACGCCGGTCCAGCAGGGGTGCCGCCATCTCATTCAGGCCGATCCGGCCCGGCCGCCGGGCTATCCAGCCGCACAGGCCGCTCATGCGGCCGCCTCGCGTGGTGGCATCTGCAGGGTCATGACAAACCTCTTTTTGATGTGGGAGGAATCCATGATTGAAGATTCGCAGAACCCCTCTTTGAGCCCCCTCAAACACGCCCGGCGCGCGCCCCCGCGCTGTTCAATTCAGCGGGATTGAGTGTGGTCAAAGCCCGACAGGAACGCAGGTGTCTAATGGCTCGTGTTCACCAGCCCGAACCGCTATGATCTCGCGCCTTCGCCTCACGTTTCGCCAGCTCGGGCCGCTCGACGGCTGCTGGTACCTGCTGGCCGTCCTGCTCGCGCGCGCCAGCCGGGGCCGTGTGGTCCTGTACAAGTACCGGTTGATGGCCCAGCCGGTGCACCCGCGCCCCCTCGGCGGCGGCCGCGGGCGCAGTATCGACGTGCGCAGCGCCGGGCCGGAACTGGCCGAAGCGCCGCACGGCCGTCCGCCCTCCGTGATCCGCCACCGCTTCGCCCAGGGCGCACACTGCCTCGCGGCCTGGCGCGGCGGCGCCATGGCCGGCTTCCTTTGGTACTGCCCGGGCCCCTGGACCGAAGACGAAGTCCGGGCCCGCTACGTGCCCGCCACGCCCGCCGCGGTGTGGGATTTCGACGTCGCCGTGTTCGGCGGCCACCAGCTCGGCTTTACCTTCGTCCGCCTGTGGGAGGAGGCCTACCGCCGCTGGCACGCGCACGGGGTGCGCTGGACCATGAGCCGGATTTCGGCCTTCAACCCGGGCTCGCGCGCCTCGCACGGCCGCCTCGGCGCCATCAAGCTGGGCAGCGCCGTGTTCCTGCGCTGCGGCCGCTGGCAATGGACGGTGGCCACACTGCCGCCCTTCCTGCACCTGTCGCGGCGGGAGGATTCGATGCCCCAGTTCCGCCTCGCGCCGCCGCCCTTCCTTTCGGACCAGCCATGAACGCACCCTTCTCCGGCATGCCGCACGCCGAGCCGTTCTTCTTCGACGCCGAACCCGGCACGCGTTTCTGCCTCTACCACGCGCCGGACCCGCGGGTGAAGCCGCGTGGTGGCATTCTGTACATCCACCCGTTTGCGGAGGAGCTGAACAAGTCGCGCCGTACCGCCGCCTTGCAGGCGCGCGCCTTCGCCTCGGTCGGCTACGCGGTGTTACAGGTGGACCTGTTCGGCTGCGGCGACAGCTGCGGCGACTTTTCCTCCGCCCGCTGGGACATCTGGCAGTCCGACCTGGAAGTCGCCTTCCGCTGGCTGCACGCCCGCGTCGGTGGCCCGATGTACCTGTGGGGCCTGCGCTTGGGCGCGCTGATGGCCCTCGATTTCGCCTGCGCCACGCCGGTCGAGGGCATCATCCTGTGGCAGCCGTTCGTGCGCGGGCGCACCTGCATCAACCAGTTCCTGCGCGCGCGCCTGGCCACCGAGCTGCTGGTGGACGGCATCCCGGTGAACACCACCGCGCTGCGGGACGACCTGTACGGCCATGGCTTCATCGAGATCAATGGCTACGAGCTGTCCGCCGAACTGGCTCGCGCCATCGACGCGCGCGACGCCGCCGCCATGGTCCCGCGCACGCCGCGGGTCGACTGGTTCGCCACCGGCACGCCGGACGACGGTGC
>NZ_SPVF01000011.1 GCF_004614185.1 Zemynaea arenosa
CGGTCCCAGCCGTCCAGCGGCACCGCGCCCGGCCCGATCGGCCCGGGCGTCGCCGCCGATGTGCCGGCCATGCCGCTGGCCAGCACTGCTGCCGCAAGCAGTCGCTTCATGTTCTCCTCCGTGGCTTTCCGCCTTGTGGTGTGGTCCTGCTGTGCGCCTTGCCTGTTTTATTGCTGCTTGGCTCTATCGTAATCCAATTTCCGTGCCGTGGCGCACCGGACCCTGTTCCGCTTGAACCCGGGCGTGCCGCGTAAATCCGCGCGCTCTGGCACACTGCAACCACCGCCCACCTGGCGTTTCAACCGCGTGCAGGTGTGGCCGAGTCTGCTGATAACATCACCCCCAACAACTGACGCTGTGCGCGCGCACCGGGCGCGCACGGGAACAGGAGGAACGCCACTGTGGATTATCCCCGCCCGCAACTGCGCCGCACCGGCTGGCTGAGCCTCGACGGCCCCTGGGATGCCATGCTGGACGACGACGCCGTCTTCGTCGATCCGGTCACCGTCCCGTTTGACCGCACCATCAATGTCCCTTATCCGCCCGAAGCGCGCGCCAGCGGCGTGCACGACACGGGCTTCCGGCGGCGCGTCTGGTACCGCCGCAAGGTCGGCCTGGACGACACCCTGCACCCCGCCCATGACGAGCGCCTGATGCTGCACTTCGGCGCCGTCAACCACCGCGCCCGCGTGTGGGTCAATGGCCACTTCGCCATCCAGCACAAGGGCGGCCACAGCCCGTTCTCGATCGATGTCACGCGCTACCTGGGCGAGGATGAAGCGCTGGAGATCGTGGTGCAGGCCGAGGACGACCCGCACGACATGAACAAGGTGCGCGGCAAGATGGACTGGCAGCTCGAGCCGCACTCCATCTGGTACCCGCGCACCACCGGCATCTGGCGCACCGTGTGGCTGGAAAAGATGGCCAAGGCCCACGTGGCCGCGCTGCGCTGGACCGCGGACGTGGCGCGCTGGCAGATCCGCCTCGATGCGGACGTCAGCCATGTGCCCCTCAACGGCACCCTCAACGTCACCCTGCGCATGGGCGACCGCACCCTGGTGTCGGACCGCTGCTTCCTCACCGGCCCGCGCCTGCAGCGCATCTTCCAGCTGCCCGACCCCGGCATCGACGACGCCCGCGCCCACTGGATGTGGAGCCCCGAAAGCCCGCAGCTGATCGAAGCCGAAGTCAGCCTGCACGGGCCGGACGGGATGATGCTCGATGGCGTCAGCAGCTACACGGCGCTGCGCACCGTGGGCGTGGACGGCGACCGCTTCATCCTCAACAGCCGCCCGTACTACCTGCGCATGGTGCTGGACCAGGGCTACTGGCCCGATTCGCTGATGGTTGCCTCGTCCGAGCAGCTGCGCCAGGACGTCCTGCTGATCAAGCGCCTCGGCTTCAATGGCGCGCGCAAGCACCAGAAGTCCGAGGACCCGCGCTGGCTTTACTGGTGCGATGTGCTGGGCCTGTGCGTGTGGGCCGAGATGCCGTCCGCGTATGGCTTCTCCAGCGAGACCGTGCACGGCGTGATGGAGGAGTGGAAGGAGCTTGTGGAACGCGACATCTCGCACCCTTGCGTGGTGGCCTGGGTGCCGACCAACGAATCGTGGGGCGTGCCGGAGCTGATGTACGACCGCCGCCAGATCGACTTCGTGCGCGCCATGTACCACATGACCCGCGCGCTCGATGGCTCGCGCCCTGTGGTCGGCAACGACGGCTGGGAGATGCCCTGCGGGGACTTCGTCAACATCCACGACTACCACGCGGACCCGGAGGTGCTGGTCGAACGCTATGCCACCCGCGAGCAGGTGGCGTACACGCTGGAGCATGTGCGCCCGGCGCGCCGGCGGCTGGTTATCGACGGCTTCACGGGCGCGAACATGCCGCTGTTCCTGTCCGAGTTTGGCGGCATCGCCTGCATGGGCGGGAAGGACGCGAAGGGCTGGGGCTATTCCGTGGCGCGCGATGGCGACGAGCTGCTGGCGCGCTACCGCGCCCTGATGGCGGCCATCCACCGCTGCCGCCCGCTGTCCGGCTTCTGCTACACCCAGCTGACCGACACCTTCCTGGAGAAGAACGGCCTGCTGACCGAAGGCCGGGTGCCCAAGGCGCCGATCGAGGCGCTGGCCGAAGCCACGCGCGGGCCGGAGGCCATGATGTATGACTGGTATGTGGATCCGCTCGGCCACAGCGAGCAATGGCGCGGCAAACGCGGGACCAACTTCCCCGCCGAGTGGATGCGCATCGGCGCCAGCGGCGACGTGCGCGGCCATCATGCCGAGCGGCCCGGCAGCCCGGGGCCGGAGGACACGCCGGGCCATTCCAGCACGGCGAGTGGCACGCCTCCGCGCGAGACGATGAAGTAAGCATGAAGTCAGGCTGCGGCCCGGCCGTCGCGGGCCGCTTGTGAATCGCTGGTGAATCGCAGAGATCGTGGACGGGTCGCGTCCACGGGAGGGCAAGGTGCAGGAGGACACAGTCTGGATCGCCGTGCTGGCCCTGGCGCTGGCCGGGGCGCTGGGGGCGCTCGCCTGGACGTGGCGCGCGCACCGCCGCCTGCTTGCTGAGCGGCAGACGCTCGCCACCCGCATGTCCGATCTCGAACGCGCCTACCTCGATGCGCCACTCGGCCTGGCGATGCTGGACCGGGAGCTGCGCTACACCCGCATCAACCGCCTGCTGGCGGACCTCAACGGCATCCCGATCGAAGCGCACATTGGACGCACCGTGCGCTCGCTGCTGCCGCAAATCGCGTCCCAGGTGGAGGGGCCGTTCATGGAGGTGCTGCGCACCGGCCAGCCCAAGTTGGGGCTCGTGTTCACCGGCGAGACCGTCGCCATGCCGGGCGTGCTGCGCTACTGGAAGGAGAACGTGTACCCAATCGTCGGGCCGACGGGCCGGGTCGAAGGGCTGAACGTGGCCGTCGAGGAGATCACCGAGCAGACCCGCCTCAACGATGCGCTGCGCGCCAGCGGTGAGCGCGAGCGCCAGCGCGCGGCGGAGCTGGAGGCGGTGCGCCTCGCCACGCCGGCCGCCATCCTCATCTCGCAGGATGTGCACTGCGACCGCATCATCGGCAACCCGGAGTCCGAACGGCTGCTGCGCATGGCGCAGGGCAGCAATCCCTCGGCCAATCCATCCGAACATGCGCACATGCGGCCGTACAAGGAGTACCTGGATGGCCGTCTGCTGGCGCCGCACGAGCTGCCGATGCAGATCGCGGCCCGCACGGGGCAGGACGTGCGCGCCCTGCCGATCGACTTCATCTTCGACAACGGCGATGTAGTGCACACGCTGGCCACGGCTGCCCCGCTGCGCAACGAGAAGGGGCAGGTGCGCGGGGCGGTGGGCGCCTTCGTCGACATCACGGCCATCAAGCGCGCGGAGCAGACCGTGGTGCTGGAGAGCCGCCGCAAGGACGAATTCCTGGCCACGCTGGCGCATGAGCTGCGCAATCCGCTGGCCGCGATCCAGACCGGCCTGGAGCTGATGCGCCTCCCGGGGAAGGCGGGCGATGCGCGCGTGCGGGACACGATGGAGCGGCAGCTGCGGCACCTGGTGCGGCTGATCGACGACCTGCTGGATGTCTCGCGCATCAGCTACGGCAAGCTGGAACTGAAGAAGGAGATCGTCGACCTGCGCGCCGTGATCGAGCGGGCGGTGGAGCTGTCGGAGCAGCAGATTGCGTCGGCGGGACACACGCTGGAGTCGGGCTGCGAGGGTGGACCGTATTTCGTGGAGGCGGACGTGGTGCGGCTGGCGCAGGTGCTGGCCAACCTGCTCAGCAACGCGGCTAAGTACACACCGCACGGTGGGCGCATCGGCCTGCACTGCCGGCGCGAGGAGCAGGAGGTGGTGGTCGACGTGACCGACACCGGCATCGGCATCGAGCCGGAGGTGCTGCCCAAGGTGTTCGACATGTTCTCGCAGATCGAGAGCGGGCGCGGGTTCCGGCAGGGCGGCATGGGTGTAGGCCTGTCGCTGGCGCAGCAGCTGGTGCAGCTGCATGGCGGGACGCTGACGGTGGCCAGTCCGGGGGCGGGGCAGGGCAGCACCTTCACGGTGCGCTTGCCGCTGTCGTTCGTCGAGCGGCGGCAGGAGATGCGGCCGGTGCCGGCGGCGGTGGAGGACCCGCCGGCCACGCACAAGCGTATCCTGGTGCTGGACGATAACGTGGATGCGGCGGGGATGCTGTCCGAGTTGCTGGCGCTGGGCGGGCATGACATTCGCGTGGCGCACAGCGGGGTGGAGGCGATCCGGCTGGCGGGGGAGTTCCGGCCGGAGCTGGCGTTCCTCGATATCGGGCTGCCGGACATGAGCGGGTATGACGTGGCGCGCGCGCTGCGCGGCGATCCGGCGCTGGCCAACATGACGCTGGTGGCGCTGACCGGGTGGGGCAGCGAGAAGGACCGCGCCGACAGCCGCGCGGCTGGGTTCGACGTGCACTTGACCAAGCCGATCACGCTCACCGACCTCAACCGCATTTTGCCGCATGGAGTGCCGGAGCCGGAGGGCTGAGCGCGGCGGCGCGTGCCGGTGATACAGTGCGGGTTTCGCTTTTCGACAGGAACCTCGACGTGTCCCGACTCCCCACCGGCAACCTCCGCCTCGACGACTTCGACCGCCAGCTGCTGCAGCCCGGCGCCAAAGGACTCCCGCTGACCGCGCCTGTGCCGCAGGCGGACGTCGCCGCTCAGAACTGGAACATCCTCGACGCCAGCGTGAGCTATCCCGTAGCCGTCCTGCGCGCCAGCGCCCTGGAGCATAACCTCGACTGGATGCGCCGCTTCTGCGCTCACTTCGGCGTCCAGCTCGCGCCGCACGGCAAGACCACCATGAGCCCGCAACTGTTCGGCGCCCAGCTCGCCAACGGCGCCTGGGGCCTCACGCTGGCCAACGTCCCGCAGACGCAGGTGGCGTACCGCATTGGCGTGCGCCGCGTGATCATTGCCAACCAGGTGGTTGCGCCCGCCGACCTCGCCGCCTTGGCGACCCTGATGGGCTCGGATCCGTCCTTCGAATGCTGGGTGCTGGCGGACTCGGAAGAGGGCGTCGCCCGCCTTGCGGCCGCCTTCGCCGGGCTGGACCGCCCGCTGCCCGTGCTGATCGAACTCGGCCTGCCCGGCAAGCGCGCCGGCTGCCGCACGCAGGAGGAAGCGCTGGCGGTCTCGCGCGCCTTGCAGTCCGCGCCCGCGCTGCGCCTGGCCGGCGTCGAAGGCTACGAAGGCCTGACCGACGCGGCCGGCGTGCCCGCCTTCGTCGACCGCATGCTGGCGCTGCTGCGCGAGCTGGACGCGCGCGGCGCCTTCGGTGAAGACGAAGTCATCATCTCCGCAGGCGGTTCCGCCTACTTTGACCTGGTCGCCCGCGGCCTGGCCCACGGCGCTGGCTTGACGCGCGCCGTGCTCCCCATCCTGCGCAGCGGCTGCTACCTGACCCGCGACCACTGCCACTACTTCGATGCCATCGCCGAACTCGACGCCCGCACGCCCGTGCTGGACGGCCCCGGCCTGCAACCCGCGCTGGAGGTCTGGTCCATGGTCCAGTCCACGCCCGAGCCTGGCCTTGCCATCCTGACTATGGGCAAGCGCGACGCTTCGTATGACATGGACCTGCCGCTGCCCCTGTACTGGCACCGTCCCGGCGCTGGCGGCGCCGGCCCCACGTCCGTGCAAGGCTGGGAGATCTTCAAGATGAACGACCAGCACGCTTATCTGCGCCTGCCGCCGGGTGCCGAGGTCCGCGTTGGCGACCTGATCGGCTGCGGCATCTCCCACCCGTGCACCACCTTCGACAAGTGGCAGCATCTGTTGCTTGTCGACGACAGCTACCATGTGACCGGGATAGTCAACACCGTCTTCTAAACCGCCTGTTTTGATCCAGATCAAGGTTTAACCACGCGGATATTGCCTAGAATCAACCAATCTTGGCTTGAGCCTGAATTGGAGTTCTGCATGCTGCGCGATGTCACCATCAAATCCCGGCTGATCTTTGTGATCGGCTTCCTGTCCTGCCTGCTGATCGCAGGCGGGGTCATCGGCCTGACCAGCCTGTATTTCGCCAACGACTCGCTCAAGGCCAACTACGAACACCGCCTGGTGCCCATGACCCAGCTCGACCGCGTGGTCTGGCTGATCGAACGCACGCGCCTGGATGTGGCTGAGGCCGCGCAGGACGACAGCACCGACGCCTCCGCCCAGCTCGATTCGGCGGAGAAAGCGCTGGCCGAGATCGACAGCAGTTGGAAAGCCTATACCGCCAGCGTCGGCGCCGACGAGCGCGCGCTGGTCGGGGCGCTGTCGGACAAATATCGCGCCTTCGAAAGCGAGGGCCTGAAGCCGGCCATTGCCGCCCTGCGCGCGCATGAGGTCGCCCGCGCCCGCGAGATCGCGCGCGGCCCCCTGCGCCAGCTCGCGGGGCCGGTGCGCGACGGGATCAATGCCCTGATCCAGTTCGAACTGAAGGCTGCGCGTACCGAGTTCGAGAGCAACCAGGCCATTTACCGCATCGTGTTCATCAGCTGCAGTTCGGGGATTTTGCTGGGGGTGCTGCTGTCGACGGCGATCGGCGTGTGGCTGGTGCGCGGGATTTCCGGGCCGCTGGGGCAGGCGGTCAGCGTCGCCAAGTGCGTCGCCGCGGGCGACCTCACGCAGCAGATCGAAGTGAGCTCGCGCGACGAAACGGGCCAGCTGATGCAGGCCCTCAAGGACATGAACGAAAGCCTGGTGCGCATCGTGACCGAGGTGCGCACGGGGGCGGATACGATCGCCAGCGCGTCCGGGCAGATCGCGTCCGGTAACCAGGACCTGGCGGGGCGCACCGATCAGCAGGCCGCGTCGCTGGAGAAGACGGCCTCGTCGATGGAAGAGCTGACCTCGACCGTCAAGCAGAATTCCGACCATGCGTACGAGGCCAGCCAGAGCATCGAGTCGGCCTCGCAGGTGGCGCTGCGCGGCGGCGAGGTGGTGGCGCGCGTGGTGGAGACCATGGGCTCGATCAACGCCTCGTCCAAGCGGATCGTGGACATCATCGGCGTGATCGACAGCATCGCGTTCCAGACCAATATCCTGGCGCTGAATGCGGCCGTGGAAGCGGCGCGCGCGGGCGAGCAGGGGCGCGGGTTCGCGGTGGTCGCGGGCGAGGTGCGGCATCTGGCGCAGCGTTCGGCGGCCGCGGCCAAGGAGATCAAGGACCTGATCGGGGATTCGGTGCAGAAGGTCGAGGATGGCGCGCGGCTGGTGGACGAGGCGGGCGCGACGATGTCCGAGATCGTCAACAGCGTCGAGCATGCCACGCAGCTGATGAACGGGATTGCCACGGCCAGCCGCGAGCAGACGCTGGGGATCGAGCAGGTGAACCAGGCGATCGGGCACATGGACGCGGTGACGCAGCAGAATACCGCGCTGGTCGACCAGGCGGCCGCGGCGGCCGGTTCGCTGGAGCAGCAGGCGCGCAAGCTGTCGGGCGTGGTGAGCGTGTTCAAGCTGCAGGCCGCGACGCCGGGTCACGCTGCTGCGGGCGCCCCGCGCCGTCGGCCGGGCC
>NZ_SPVF01000182.1 GCF_004614185.1 Zemynaea arenosa
GGCGCACCAGCCTACCGCGTGGTCTTCCAGGTCAGCGATGCCGACCAGGCCAAGTGGCAAATGACTCTCAACAATGCGCGCAACGTGCAGCAGGACCTCGGCGCGGCCAACGTGGCGATCGAGATCGTCGCCTTCGGGCCAGGCATCGGGATGCTGAAGAGCGATTCGCCGGTGGCGGCGCGGCTGGATGAGGCGATCCAGGCCGGCGTGGCGGCGCACGCGTGCCAGAACACGATGCGCGCGCTGAAGCTGGACGTGAAGGACCTGGCACCGAAAGTGACCGCGGTGTCCTCCGGCGCCGCCGCCATCGTCAAGCGGCAGGCCGAGGGCTGGGCCTACATCCGGTCCTGAAGGTGCGGATCAGAGGCGGTGGTTGCCGTCGTTGGGCACGTGCCTCAGATAGAAGCTGAGCGAGGCACCGAGCGTGATCCAGAACCAGAAAAAGAAGAAGCCGAGGGTGTAGCCCGCCAGCGGCTCAAGCGTGTGCACTCCGGTCAGCTGCATCAGGTCCTCGACATCGAAGGCGGAAAAGAAGCAGCCTTCGGCCGCAATCGCCACGAGAAAGGCAGGCCACAGGATCTGGAGGGCGAGACGCAGCATGGGTTGCTCCGGTAGATAAGACGGAGATTCGGATCAGTCGTTCGTAGCCTGGTCGGCCTTCAGCTCGATCCCGGTCTCACGGGGCCAGAGCCAGGCGCCTTCCAGCCGCCACGAGCGCGCGCCGTTTTCCGCGGTGACCTGCCAGCGCGCCTGTTCCAGCTGCGGCAGCGCGACCGAGAAGCGCCCATCGGCACCGGCGCGCACCAGCAGCTGCACATCCTTTTCCGGCTGGGTAGGATGCGCGAGCCGGATATGCACCTCGCTACTCATCGGCATGGCGGCGCTGGACAGCATGCCACGCAGGGCATGCGCCTCGGCGTCGTAGTGCATGCCCAGGCTGAGGCTCAGCTGCGTGGCGACGCGGTCGCGGCGCAGGTCCTGGTTGATGGCCTTGCCCTGCTTGTAGTAGTCGCCGACCACCATCGCATCCTGGCGCGTGACGGCCAGGTAGATAGTGTAGCTGCCCGCGACCACCACGGCGGCGGGACCGAGCATCAGGAACCACGGCCAGCGGTGCTTGTACCACGGGGTGTTTGCGCCTGCGTTGGCGTTCAGAGTCGCTTGCATGTCATTCTCCTGTCGTCTTCAGCGCGGAACGATGAAGACGGCCTTTTCCTCGACCCGGATCGACGGGTCGTCGAGCGCGGTCACTTCGAATTCGATCTTGTTCGAGCCTTTTTCGCCCACTCCGTGCGGCACCCGCACGCGCACCGGCACCGGGCGCCCCTCGGTCGGCTGCATGGTGATCTCGGTCTCGGTGGCGAGCTTGATGCCCGGCAGGCCCTCGACCGTGATGCGGTAGCGGTGCGCCTTCTCGCTGGTGTTCATCACCTGCAGGCGGTAGACGTTCTCGATGATGCCGTCTTCCACTTCGCGGCCCATCGACCCGCGGTCGCGGATGACGTCCACCTTGAGCGGCGAGCGCACCGCCAGCGTCACCCCGAACAGCGCGATGATCGCCACCAGCAGGCCGGAATAAATCAGCACGCGGGCGCGCAGCATGCGCCGCGCGATCTCGCGCGGCGACCAGCGGTTCTTGATGCCGGTCTCGCTGGCGTAGCGGATCAGCCCACGCGGGAGGTTGACCTTGTCCATCACCGTGTTGCAGGCATCGACGCAGGCGCCGCAGCTGATGCACTCGTACTGCAGGCCATTGCGGATGTCGATGCCGACCGGGCAGACCTGCACGCACATCGAGCAGTCGATGCAGTCGCCCAGGCCCGTGCGGTCGCCTTTGCGCGCACCGCGCGTTTCGCCGCGCTGCTCGTCGTAACTGATGATCAGCGTGTCCTTGTCGAACATCGAGCTCTGGAAGCGCGCATAGGGGCACATGTATTTGCACACCTGCTCGCGCATCCAGCCCGCGTTGCCGTAGGTGGCGAAGGCGTAGAACAGGATCCAGAAGGCCTCCCACGGGCCGAGCGCCATGGTGGCCACTTCCGCCACCAGTTTGAGGGCCGGCGTGAAGTAGGCGACGAACGTGAAGCCGGTCCACAGCGCCACGCCGATCCACAGCGCGTGCTTGGCGGTCTTGCGCGCGATCTTGTCAAAGGTCCAGGACGACTTGGCGAGGCGCATGCGTGCGCTGCGGGTGCCTTCGGTCTTCCGCTCGATCCACATGAAGATCTCGGTGTAGACCGTCTGCGGACAGGCGAAGCCGCACCACACGCGCCCCGCCACCGCTGTGAAGAGAAACAGCGAATAGGCCGAGATGATGAGCAGCGCGGCCAGGTAGATGAAGTCCTGCGGCCACAGGACGAGGCCAAACAGGTAGAACTTGCGGGCGCCGAGGTCGAACAGGACGGCCTGGCGGCCGTTCCACGTCAACCACGGCAACCCGTAGAACACGAGCTGCGTGAGCCACACGCACACCCAGCGCAGCGTCGCATAGCGGCCGCTCACCTCGCGCGGGAAGATGTCCTCCCGCTTGGCGTACATATGGATGACTTGAGCCTTGGGCTCGGCCTTTGGTTCGTTCGCGCCCGCGGGGGGCTTGTCGGTCCCGGTCATTTTGCTGCTCGCGTTCATGGTGCTGCTCTTACTTGGCTGCGGTGGTATCTGCGGTCTTTGCGGTCGGATCGTTGGAGAGGCTCCACACGTAGGCGGCCAGCACGTGGGCCTTGCCTTCGCCGAGGAAGTCGCCGAAGGCCGGCATGGTGCCGCTACGGCCCTTGCGGATGGTCTCCATCACCGTCTCGACCGAGCCGCCGTACAGCCAGGTCTTGTCGGTCAGGTTCGGCGAGCCGAGGGCTTGCATGCCCTTGCCGTCCGCGCCGTGGCAGGCCGCGCAGGCTGCGAACTTCGGCTTGCCGAGGGTGGCCTTGACCGGGTCCGCCGTGCCGCCCGACAGGCTCACCACATAGTGCGCGACGTTGGCCACGTCTTCCTCCGAACCAAGGGCGCCGGCCATCACCGGCATCTGACCATGGCGGCCGCCCATGATGGTTTCCTTGATCTTGTCCGGCGTGCCGCCATGCAGCCAGTCGGTGTCGGTCAGGTTCGGGAAGCCCTTGTTACCGCGCGCGTCCGAGCCGTGGCACTGCGAGCAGTACGTGAGGAACAGGCGCTCGCCCATGGCGTGGGCCTTGGGGTCGGCGGCGACGACCTTGATGTCCGTCTTGAGGTACTGGGCGAACTGCGGCCCGTACTCCGCGTCCGCCGCGGCCAGTTCCTTCTTGTACGCGTCGGCCGAGCTCCAGCCGTACTGGCCCTTGTTGGTGCCCAGGCCCGGGTACAGGACCAGGTAGGCCACGGAGAAGAAGATGGTGAGCCAGAAGAGGCCCATCCACCAGCGCGGCATCGGGGTATTCAGTTCGGTGAGGTCTTCGTCCCACACGTGGCCCGTGGTCCCGATCTGGTCGGGCGCCTTCTTCGCTTCCTCGGCGCTGACCTTGATGCGCGACTGGGACCACAGCAGCAGGCCGCAGCCCAGGATCGACAGGACCGTCAGGACAACGATGTAGATATTCCAGAACGGGCTGTAGAAATCAGACATGGCGGTCCTCCTTGCTCAGGGTCGCAATTGGGGTGTCCTCGTCCGCGAACGGCAGCGCAGCGGCGTGGTCGAAGTCCGCGCGGCGGCGGGCGCTCCAGGCCCAGAACACGATGCCCAGGAAAGTGGCCATGCTCACCACCGTCATCAGGCGGCTCGCTTCATCGAAAAATGCTTCCATGTCAGTTCCTCGTCTTGATCTGGATGCCCAGGCCCTGCAGATAGGCGATCAGGGCATCCTGCTCAGTCTTGCCTTCCAGTTCGGCCGGAGCGTTGCGAACCTCGTCCGCGCTGTATGGCACACCGACGCGCTGCAAGGCACGCATGCGCGGGACGATGCTCTGCGGGTCCAGCTTGTTCTGCGCCAGCCAGGGGTAGCCAGGCATATTGGACTCGGGGACCACGTCGCGCGGGTTGTTCAGGTGGGTGGCGTGCCATTCATCGGAATAGCGGCCGCCGACGCGCGCCAGGTCCGGGCCGGTGCGCTTGGAACCCCACTGGAACGGGTGGTCGTAGACGAATTCGCCGGCCACCGAGTAGTGGCCATAGCGCTCGGTCTCGGCCCGGAACGGACGAATCATCTGCGAGTGGCAGTTGTAGCAGCCCTCACGGATGTACACGTCGCGCCCAGCGAGGCGCAGCGGGGAATACGGCTTGATGCCGGTGACCGGCTCCACCGTCGATTTCTGGAAGAACAGCGGCACGATTTCCACCAGGCCGCCGACCGAGACCACCAGCAGGACCAGCACGATCAGCAGGATCGGGCTCTTCTCGATCATTTCATGTTTGAATTTCATTGCTTACTCCAGTTCTCATGCCTTATGCGTGGACGGGTGCCGAGGCTGTGGTGCTTGCCGGAGCCTGGCCACTCTTCGGAAGGACCGGGATCGGTGCGTCCTTGAACACGCCGCCACTGAAGGTCTTGAAGGTGTTGTAGGCCATGATCAGCATGCCGCTCAGGTACAGCGAACCGCCAAGGAAGCGCACGATGTAATACGGGTAGGTGGCGCGCACGCCTTCGACGAAGGTGTAGGTGAGCGTGCCGTCCGGGTTCACCGCGCGCCACATCAGGCCCTGCATCACACCGGCGATCCACATTGCGGCGATGTACAGCACCACGCCAATCGTACCGACCCAGAAGTGGGTCTCGACCAGGCGCATGCTCCACATTTCGCGCTTGCCCGCGAGACGCGGCAGCAGGTAGTAGATCGAACCCATGGTGATGAAGCCCACCCAGCCAAGCGCACCCGAGTGCACGTGGCCGATACCCCAGTCGGTGTAGTGGGACAGCGAGTTCACGGTCTTCACGGACATCATCGGGCCTTCGAAGGTCGACATGCCGTAGAACGACAGCGAGACGATCATGAACTTCAGCAGCGGATCGGTGCGCAGCTTATGCCAGGCGCCCGAGAGGGTCATCATCCCGTTGATCATGCCGCCCCAGGACGGCGCCAGGAGGATCAGCGAGAACACCATGCCGAGCGACTGGGTCCAGTCAGGCAGAGCGGTGTAGTGCAGATGGTGGGGGCCGGCCCACATGTAGGTGAAGATCAGGGCCCAGAAGTGCACGATCGACAGGCGGTACGAGTAGACCGGGCGCTCGGCCTGTTTCGGGATGAAGTAGTAGACCATGCCCAGGTAGCCGGCGGTGAGGATGAAGCCGACCGCGTTATGGCCATACCACCACTGGATCATCGCGTCCTGCACCCCGGCGTACATCGAATACGACTTGGTCAGCGAGGCCGGCATCGACATACCATTCACGATATGCAGCAGGGCCACAGCGATGATGTAGGCGCCGAAGAACCAGTTGGCCACGTAGATGTGCTTGACCTTGCGCTTGAAGATCGTGCCGAAGAAGACGATGGCGTACACGACCCAAATGACGGCGATCAGGATCGAGATCGGCCATTCAAGTTCGGCGTACTCCTTGCCGCGGGTGTAACCCATGGGGAGGGTGATCGCGGCCAGCACGATGACGGCCTGCCAGCCCCAGAAGGTGAAGGCGGCCAGCTTGTCGGAGAACAGCCGCACCTGGCAGGTGCGCTGCACGACGTAGTACGAGGTCGCGAACAGCCCGCTGATGCCGAAGGCGAAGATCACCGCATTGGTGTGCAGCGGGCGCAGCCGGCCATAGGTCAGCCAGGGGATGTCGAAGTTCAGTGCCGGCCAGGCCAGCTGCGCGGCGATGAACACGCCGACCAGCATGCCCACCACGCCCCAAACCACGGTCGCAATGGCGAACTGCCGCACGACTTTGTAGTTGTAATTCAATTCAGATTCCACAGGGGTTCTCCAGGATGTGCCACAAGACCCCGACAGGTTACAAATCTGCCCCCCCAAAATCCTTGACCCAAATCAAATTGACCTAAATCAAGAGATCTTCGGACTCCGCTTGGCGGTATCGAACCCCGCTACCGGGGTCAGGCACCGGTTTGTGGTTGGTCAAAGCGGCACGGGGCGCGTTTTCGGGGCGGGAACCCGGTGCCTGACCCCGGTGTTGGATGGCGATACCGGCGTCAGTCGTCGGCGGGGCGGTCGTCGTCGGTGAGGACGCGCCAGGCGGGGCCGACCAGGTCATCGAACTGGCCGCCGTCGGAGGCGCGGAAGAAGATCCACAGGGCGCCGAATACCAGCAACACGCTCAGGGGGATCAGGAGGTAGAGGGATTCCATCAGTTGTTCCTTTAGCCGCGGCGCAGGCGCAGGGCGTTGATGACGACGGCGGCGGAGGACAGCGACATGCCCAGGCCGGACATCCATGGTGTCAGCAGGCCGAAGGCGGCGGCGGGGATGGCGACGGCGTTGTAGAGCGTGGCCCAGGCGAGGTTCTGGCGGATCACGCGTGCGCTGCGGCGGCCCATCGAGGCGGCATCGGCCAGCGCGGACAGGCGGCCGGACATCAGGACGCAGTCGGCGTGCGTCTGCGCCAGCGCGGCCCCGCTGCCCATGGCGAAAGAGACATCGGCAGCCTGCAGGACGGCGGCGTCGTTGATGCCGTCGCCGACCATCGCGACTACGGCGCCTTGCGCCTGCAGCTGCTGGACCAGCGCCAGCTTCTCTCCCGGCAGGCGGTTCGCGTAGGCGTGTTCGATGCCGAGGGCGTGGGCGGTGCGTTGCACGGCGTCGTCGGCGTCCCCAGACAACAGGACCAGCTCCTTGCCCATGGCGCGGAAGCGGCGGATGACGGCGGCGGCATCGCTGCGCAGCGCATCCTCAAGCGTGAAGCGCGCCAGCCAGGCGCCGGGGCGGCCGAGCCACACGCCGCCCTCCTCCTGGCTCGGGCATGGGCCGGCCAGGGCTTCCACGAAGGCGCGGCTACCAAGACGGTAGGCGGTGCCATTGATCTCGCCCTCGACGCCCATGCCCGCGACATGGCGGGTGGCGTAAGCCGCAGGCAGCCCGTCCGGCGCGGCGGAGACGAAGGCGTAGGCCAGCGGGTGGGCACTGGCCTGTTCCAGCGCAGCCGCCAGCGACAGCGCCTGCACGCCGGTCACGCCGCTGAAGCTGGCGGTGGCACCGATCGTGGGGCGGCCTTCGGTGAGGGTACCGGTCTTGTCGAAGACGATATGGGTGGCGCGCTGCAGCGTTTCCAGCACGTGCGGCTGCATCACCAGCACGCCCTTGCGCAGCAGGGTGTCAGTGGCCGCGGCCAGCGCGGTCGGCATGGCCAGCGACAGCGCGCAGGGACAGGACACCACCAGCACCGCAACCGCGATCGGCCAGGCACGCGCGGCGTCGTGCCAATGCCAGAAGGCCCACACCGCGCCGGCCAGCACCAGCAGCGCCAGCACAAACCAGCCTGCGACCTGGTCGGCCCACAGCGCCAGCTGCGGCTTGCCCTGCCCGGCCCGCGCGGCCAGGCGGGCCAGCAG
>NZ_SPVF01000022.1 GCF_004614185.1 Zemynaea arenosa
ATCGTCAGGCTAGTTATAAAGAAAAAGCCCGGTAGCGAAAGCTATCGGGCTTTTTACTTTTGTGCGCCAGCTCAGAACTGCCGTTGCAGCGTCACTCCGGCGAGCCATTGACGGCCCGGCGCTGGCTCGTAATAGCGCTTGTTGGCATCGCCGACGATGACCGACCCGACGTACGCCCGGTCGGTCAGGTTATTCAGCCGCACAAATTCCTTAAGCTGCCAGCCACCGAAGGCCTGGCGCGCGCCCACCCGCATATTCAGGACCGCATAGCCAGGTGCCGGCTGGTCGCGATTCGCATCGTCCGCATACACGCGGCCCGCGGCCTGCGTTTCGAGACCCGCAGTCCACGCACCCGCTGCGCTGGTCCACGCCACGTCCGCAAAGGCACTGGCGTTGGGCACACCCGGCAAACGGCTACCCGCCAGCGCGCTGCCAGAAGCATTCCGGTACACGGCGCGCAGCGTCGTGAGTGCGAGGTGCGAACGCCAGCCCTCAGCCACGCGCAGATCGGCCGAAAGCTCAAGTCCCTGGCGCTGCGTGCGTGCAGAGTTGCGGTAGCTGGTGCGGCCACCGGATGACACGTCCACCACCAATTCATCCCGCGTTTGCACTTGGAAAACGGCGGCCTGCATGCGGGTGCCTCCGGCCGATGCGTGCTTGAAACCTGTCTCGAGATGTGTGCTGGTGGCCGGACGCAGGCCAAAGTTGAAGCCCGCACCAGAGCCCGAGTAGAACAGTTCATTCATGGTCGGCGTTTCGAAACCATGCGCCGCACTCACGTACACGCTGGTCTCCGGCGCGAGCTTGTACAGCACCCCCGCGATTGGCGTGGTGCGCGAGAAGCTCAAGCCGCCGCTGTCGTCACCATTGGACACATAACGGTCGCGCACCTTCACCTTCAGGCGCGTATGACGCAGGCCTGCGTCGAGCACCCACGGTCCACGCGTCCACTCCAGCTGCAGGTAGGGATCGAGGCTGTCGAGGGTATCTGTCTCGTCGCGCCGGGGCACGCCCTGCACGCCGAAGACATTGCCGATGAAGTTCTCGTAACCCTTACGGTCATCGGAGGAATGATCGTAGGCCGCGCCCATGGTGGCCGCGAGGGCGCCATCGGCGAGCTGTCCGCGCCAGGTCCAGTTGATCTCCGCGCCCGAGAAATCGCGGTCGAAATCGACCACGCCACCGGAGTGCGTCGGCGGAGCCTGGAAGCCTTTGGAGAAGGACTGGTATTGCACCACGCGGCGGTTGCCGCCATATCCCATCAGGTGCAGTTTTCCAGCGCCGGTTTCCAGGTCGTAGACCGCGCCGATTTGCTGGTGGTCGATGCTCTTGCGGGTGTTGTAGCGGTCCGCCAGCGTGCGTTGCGGCGATTGCGGATCGGTGGTGTCAATCTCGCCCGCGCGCGGGTCGCGCTGCAGCGCGGCCCAGGTAAGGCCGAGCGGATCCTGCGTGTCGTGCTGGCGCAAACCGCTGGCGACGATGGTCAGCTTGCCGCCCGCTTCCGGGCGCACGGTGAGCTTGGCCAGCGCCTGGTCGCGGCGCGCGGCACTGTGAGCGCGGTAGCCATCGGTCTCGAAGCGCGACGCATCGAGCAGGTAGCCGAAACGGCCCGCGCCGCCCTGTGCGTTGACGTCCAGTTTGCGCAGACCATCGCTGCCGCCGGTGAACGTGGACTCCAGCGCCGGTGCGCCGGCGCCATCGCGCGTGAACAGCTGCACTACGCCGCCGGAGTGGTTGCCATACAAGGCGGAGAAGGGGCCGCGCAGGACTTCGATGCGGTCCGCGATATCCAGGTTGAAGGTGGCGGCCTGTCCCTGGCCGTCCGGCATGGACGCCGGGATGCCGTCGGTGAGCAGACGCACGCCGCGCACGCCGAAGGCCGAGCGGGCGCCAAAGCCGCGCGACGAAATCTGCAAGTCCTGCGCGTAGTTCTGGCGGTTCTGCACGACCAGGCCGGGTACCGCAGCCAAGGCTTCCGATGCGTTCACGCGCGGCTGGCCCGCGTTGATGCGGGCGGCGTCGACGATGTCCACCGAGGCCGGGACATCGAGTTCGTTGTGCGCAGTGCGCGCGGCGCTGACGACGACCACCGCATCCGCGGCGGCGGCAGGGACGGGCGGCTGGCCATCCAAAGCCCACGCGGGCAAGGCCGCGGCAATCAAAAGGGCGCCGCTGTGCAGGCGCAGGCAAGGGTGCTTCATCGATGCTTTCGAAAATAGGCCAAACTGCACTATAGCGGGCGGCGCTCGCCCATGCCGCGCGCGTGCGCTGCCAGGACGGGCGAGCGCGTATGATCCCTTCATTCGGAGCAGCACAGCACATGGAACAGCATTACGACATTCTCGACACGCACGGCGGCAAGCCGGTCAAGATGTGGACGCGCGGCGTCCCGGTCGAACAGGAAGCCAAGGAGCAGCTGCGCAAGACCGCGCAGATGCCCTTCATCTACAAGCACATCGCGGTCATGCCCGATGTCCATCTCGGCAAGGGCTCGACCATCGGCAGCGTGATCCCGACCGTGGGCGCGGTGATCCCGGCCGCGGTGGGCGTGGACATCGGCTGCGGCATGATGGCCGCCAAGACGACCCTGCGCGCGGACGATTTGCCGGATAGCCTGGGCAAGCTGCGCAGCGCCATCGAACACGCCATCCCGCACGGGATGTCGCCAAAGACGCGCGGTCACAAGGGCCGCGACGAAGGCTCGTGGATGTCGCCGCCGTCCTCGGTGGATGCGGGCTGGATGCAGCTGAAGGATGAATTCGACCGTATCGTGCAGAAGGCACCCAAGCTGCGCCACACGAACAACTACAAGCACCTCGGGACGCTCGGCAGCGGCAACCACTTCGTCGAAGTGTGCCTGGATGAAGAAGGCTTCGTGTGGCTGATGCTGCACTCCGGTTCGCGCGGCGTGGGCAATGCGATCGGCCAGCACTTCATCGAACTGGCCAAGACCGACATGCGCACCCACATGGTCAACCTGCCGGACCAGGATCTCGCGTACCTGAAGGAAGGCACGCAGCATTACGACGACTATGTGGAAGCCGTCGGCTGGGCCCAGAAGTTCGCGCGCATCAACCGCGAGGTGATGATGCAGAACCTGATCGCGGCTGTGCGGCGCGTGATTCCCAAGACGTTCGAGACGCACGTGGAGGCGGTCAACTGCCACCATAACTATGTGCAGAAGGAGCGCCACTTCGGCCGCGAGGTGCTGGTCACGCGCAAGGGCGCGGTGTCGGCGAAGCAGGGCGAACTTGGCATCATCCCCGGTTCGATGGGCGCCAGGAGCTACATCGTGCGCGGCAAGGGCAACGAGGACAGCTTCACCAGCTGCTCGCACGGCGCGGGGCGGACCATGAGCCGTACGGAGGCCAAGCGGCGCTACAAGGTCGAGGACCACGTGAAGGCCACCGAGGGCGTGGAATGCCGCAAGGACGTGCACGTGATCGACGAGATCCCGATGGCGTACAAGGACATCGATGCGGTCATGCACGCGCAGGAGGACCTGGTGGAAGTGGTCCACACGCTCAAGCAGATCGTCTGCGTCAAAGGCTGACGCGGAACCGGCCATGATCGAACTGGATGGCTCACTCGGCGAGGGCGGCGGGCAGATGCTGCGCACATCGCTGACGCTGTCCGCGATCACCGGCCGCCCGTTCCGCATGAAGAACATCCGCGCCAGGCGCGCCAAGCCGGGGCTGCAGCGGCAGCACCTGATGGCGGTGCAGGCACTGGCCGCGGTATGCGGCGCCGAGGTCACGCCCGTGGACGTGGGCGTGGGCGAGCTCGAATTCCGTCCGGGCGCGATCCGTGCGGGCGACTACGCCTTCGACATCGGCACCGCAGGCAGCACCACGCTGGTAGTGCAGGCGCTGATGCCCGCGCTGCTGCATGCAGACGGGCCATCTTCCGTGCGGGTGACCGGCGGCACGCACAACCCCACGGCGCCGCCCGCGCATTATCTGGACCGCGCGTTCGGCCGGGTCCTGCGCCAGATGGGCGCAACCTTCGAGATGGAACTGGAACGCTTCGGCTTCTACCCGCGCGGCGGCGGAGAACTGGTGCTGAACATCGTGCCGTGCCGGCGTCTGCAGCCAATCGAACTGCTGCAGCGCGGGCCGCGCATCCATGCCTATGCCGAGGCCTTCGTCGCCGGTCTCGCGCCCACCGTGGGGCGGCGCGAACTCGATATCCTGTGCACCGAGTTTCACCTGGGGGACACCAACTGCCGCCAGTGCGGCCTGCCCGCGGACCAGGGACCGGGGAATACGGTCCTGCTCACATTCGAACATGCCTACGTCACCGAGATCTTCTCGGCCATCGGCGAGCGTGGGGTGACCGCGGAAACCGTGGCGCGGCGGGTGGCGGAGGAGGCATCCCGCTACCAGGCGTCGGAGGGCGCGGCCGGGGCGCACCTGGCCGGCCAGCTGCTGGTGCCGTTTGCGCTGGCGGGCGGCGGCACGTTCTCGATGTCCCACCTGTCCCAGCACACCCTGACCAATGCCGAGGTCATCCAGCAGTTCCTGCCGGTGAAAGTGCATTTCACGCGTGGGGCGCACCGGACCGTGTGCGCAGTCGAAACCTGAGCCGTCATTCTGGCGGAGGCGTAGTTCTGCGCGTAATTGAGCTCAACGCGACGTCATGATTTCCGAAATTTCGCTAATCTGTGCCCCAAAGCGATAGCCGCGCACGGTCTCCGCACCGGGCGGGGCTGTTTGCCGCTGCATGAGTCATACCCCTGCCGCGGCCTCCACCGCAGCTGATCCGGCCGTGATCGGCAGGGGAGCATAAGGAAGAATCCATGAATAACGAAAGCAAAGCGCGGGCCGAGCACCCGTTGGAACTGTGGGGCGGACTGGAATGTACCGTCAATCGTGTGAGGGACCAGTATTTCAGCCAGATGGACCGCAATGGCCACCTGGAACGGCTGGATGACCTGGAACGTTTCGCAGCGCTGGGGATCCGGATGATCCGCTACCCGGTGCTGTGGGAGAAGGTGGCGCCGGACGGCGTCGAGCAAGCCGACTGGTCCTGGACCGAGCGGCTGTCCAAGCTGAAGCAGCTGGGCGTGGAACCGATCGCCGGCCTCGTGCACCATGGCAGCGGCCCGGCCCACACCAGCCTCGTCTCGCCATGCTTCGCAGAGAAGCTGGCCGAATACGCGGGCGCGCTGGCCCGCCACTGCCCCTGGATCAAGTACTACACCCCCGTCAATGAGCCGCTGACCACGGCGCGCTTCAGTGCGCTGTACGGCGTCTGGTATCCGCATGCGAAGGACGACCGCACCTTCGTCCAGGCCGTGCTCAACCAGTGCCGCGCCACCGTGCTGGCGATGCGCGAGATCCGCAAGGTGCGGCCGGACGCCCAGCTGGTGCAGACGGACGACCTGGGCAAGACCTACGCCACGCCCGAGCTGGAGCAGCACGCCAACTTCTACAACGAGCGGCGCTGGCTGGCCTGGGATTTCCTGTGCGGCCGCGTGGACCAGGACCACGCCATGTGGACTTACCTGGTTGAGACCGGCATCGATGAAGCGGAACTGCTCTGGTTCCGCGACAACCCGTGCCCGCCGGACATCATCGGGGTCAACTATTACGTCACCAGCGAGCGCTGGCTGGATCATCGCCTGGAGCGCTACCCCGAGCATTGCCGGGGAGCGATCTTCGACACACCGGTTGCCGATATTGAAACAGCGCGTGCG
Source organism: Zemynaea arenosa (assembly GCF_004614185.1). GTDB lineage: Bacteria > Pseudomonadota > Gammaproteobacteria > Burkholderiales > Burkholderiaceae_D > Telluria > Telluria arenosa. Next base: position 5,699 of record NZ_SPVF01000022.1, read on the forward strand.
CTGGCTACGCCTACCCCGGGGATCGCGCCGCTGCTGCAGGAGGCCTGGGAGCGCTATGGCCTGCCAATCGCGGTCACCGAGGCCCACCTGGATTGCCACCGGGAGGACCAGATGCGCTGGCTGCTGGAGATCTGGGATGGCGCCCTGCAGGCGCGGGCGAACGGTGCGGACGTGCGGGCGGTGACCGTCTGGTCGCTGCTCGGCTCGTTCGACTGGAACTGCCTGGTCACGGAGTGCCGCGGCTATTACGAGCCGGGACCGCTGGACGTGCGCTCGTCCCCACCGCGGCCGACCGCGCTGGCGCGCCTGATGCGCGAGCTGTCGGCCGGGCTGCCGCTGTCGCATCAGGTGCTGCGCGGCAAAGGCTGGTGGCGGCGCAGTGACCGCTTCCTGTGTCCGCCGGTCGCGACGCGCAACGCGCCGACCTCGATTTCGGCCGATGGCCACCATCTCGTGGGGACGCATATGCAGCCGATCCTGATCACTGGCGCCACCGGCACCCTGGGCCGGGCCTTCGCGCGGCTGTGCGAGCGGCGCAATATCGCCTATCGCCTGATGAGCCGGCAGGACATGGACATCGCGGACCCGGTCTCGGTCGAGAACGCGCTGGCGAAATACCAGCCGTGGGCGGTGGTGAACGCGAGCGGCTATGTGCGGGTGGATGAGGCGCAGAACGATGCCGAGCGCTGCTTCCGCGAGAACACGGTCGGCCCGGCGGTGCTGGCGGATGTGTGTGCGCGGCATGATATTCATCTGCTGACCTTCTCAAGCGACCTGGTCTTCGATGGCGAGCGCGCGTCGCCCTATGTGGAGTCGGACTCGGTGCGGCCCCTGAACGTGTATGGCGAGAGCAAGGCGCGCGCCGAGAAGGAAGTGCTGGACCGTCTGCCGAGCGCGCTCGTGGTGCGGACCTCGTCCTTCTTCGGCCCGTGGGACCAGTACAACTTCATCACCCAGTCGCTGCGTACGCTGGCGGCAGGCGAGCCCCTGTATGCGGCCCGGGATATCACCGTGTCGCCGACCTATGTGCCGGACTTGGTGAACGTGTGCCTGGACCTGCTGGTCGACAAGGCGTCCGGCATCTGGCACCTGACCAATGGGGAGCCCGTCACCTGGGCCGACTTCGCTCTCAAGGCTGCCGAGCTGAGCGGCATGGATGCGAGCCGGCTGGAGCCGATCGCCAGCGAACAATGCAACTTCCTGGCGCCGCGACCGTCGTTCAGTGCGCTCCACAGCGAGCGCGCGATCCTGCTGCCGAAGCTGGACGATGCGCTGTCGCGCTACCTCAACCAGTGCGAGGTCGAGCCGGCCGGGGCACCGGTGCGCGGCGAGCTGCTGGGCGACCTGCAGCGGCGGGTCGTCGCTATTGCTCATCCGTAAATTATTGATTTGACAGGTTATTCGAGGGCCCAGGCGCACAAATTGTTGCGCGTGGGCTCTTGCGTGTGTGACGTTTGAGGGTCTATAATTCACCTCCTTCGCCGCTGACACCACGCTGTTCTGGTTGATGCGACGAAAAAGAAGGGGTTGACGAAACGCAGCAAACGCTTCATACTCTCCCTTCTCTGCTGCTGACAAACACAACGCTTTGTCGACAATGCAGCAAGATCCGAACACCGATCTTTAACAATCAACAGTCGATAAGTGTGGGCGTTTGATGAAGGTGCCACCGGCTTGCCGGTGATGCTCAAAATTTATCAAATGCTCGACACAAGAAATAAACGTGACCTCGCAAGAGGAACGTCAG
>NZ_SPVF01000041.1 GCF_004614185.1 Zemynaea arenosa
GCAGCAGCTTGTCCACCTCGGCCACGGCCTGCGGCACGTCCAGCCCGGTGGCCGCGCGCGCTGGCGCCGGATCCCAGCAGTAGTCCTTGACCGTGTCCGCATAGCGCGCCGGATACTGGCGCATGAAGTGGCACTGCGGCCCGGACAGCGCCTCGATGGCAATGCGCTGCGGCTGCCACGCGGCCAGCTTGTCCAGCAGCGGGCCGAGCGCGGCCGCGGTGAACTCCTTCGGCAGCCCGGACAGGTGCGGCGTGCCCAGCACCAGCACTTCATTGACCGGCCCGGCCTTCGGTCCCTTGAACAGGCCCGGCTCGAAGTCCACGCCCGGCGCCGCCCCGGCCTGGCCCGCGCCACCCAAGAGCGCCGCCAGCGCCACCGCCAGCGGCGCAATGTGCCGCGCCACACGGCCACTCGTCTTACGCATCATACATATGCTCCAGAATGAAAAAAGCCCGTCGCAGGGACGGGCTTGAAGGATCAGCCAGCGGCTGGGGTCGGGGTCGGCATGCCGCCCCCACCCTTGCGGCCGCGGCCCGTCGCCAGGCGGAACAGCCACACCAGCGAGCGGAACACGAAGCGCACCAGGGTCAGCGTGAGGATCGCCTCGATGAAGGTCATCAGGAAAGCCGGCACCGCGGTCCAGCGCTCGGCGCGGCGGCCGAACTTGGCGACCATGCGGTCACGGGCGATCTCGATGCTGTCATAGAAGGTCGGCACCACGAGCAGCGTCAGGAAGGTCGAGGTGATGGTGCCGCCGATGATGGCGATCGCCAGCGGACGGTAGAACTCGCCGCCCTCGCCCAGCCCCAGCGCCACCGGCAGCATGCCGGCAATCAGCGCGAAGGTGGTCATCAGGATCGGACGCAGACGCACCCGGCCCGCATGCATCAGCGCATCCTCGCGCCCATAGCCCTCGGCTTCCTGCTTGCGTGCCGCATCCAGCAGCAGGATGGCGTTCTTGGCCACCAGGCCCATCAGCATGATGATGCCGATGAAGCTCATCAGGTTCAGGGTGTTGTTGGTGATCTTCAGGGCCACCACCACGCCGATCAGCGACAGCGGCAGCGACAGCATCACGCCCAGCGGTGCGGTGAAGGAGCCGAACTGCATCACCAGGATCAGGTACATCAGGCCGATGCCGGACACCAGCGCGATGCCCATCTGGCTGAACAGCTCGTTCTGGTCCTGCGCCTGGCCAGCCAGCTCCAGGCCATAGCCCGGCGGGAAGTTCATCGACTTGGCCAGCTTCATCGCATCGGCCGCCACTTCGCCGTTGGAACGGCCCTGGGCGTTGGCGGACACGGTGATCGTGCGCTTGCCACCGGCGTGCTCGATCGCCGACGGGCCCTTGCCCATGGTGATCGAAGCGATCTGCTCCAGCGGCACCATCTGGCTGGTGCCCAGCACCGGGATCGGCAGGCGCTCGATGTTGGACGCCGACAGGCGGTCGTCCGGATGCAGGCGCACGGCCACGTCGCGGTTCTCGCCGGTCGGGTCGACCCAGGTGCCGACTTCGATGCCGGCGAAGGCGATGCGCAGCGACTGGGCGGCGTCGTTGACGGAGATGCCCATCGAGTTGGCCAGGCCGCGGTTCAGTTCGATCTGCAGCTCGTCCTTCGGTTCCAGCTGGGACAGGCCGACGTCCACCGCGCCCGGCACGGTGCGCAGCTTGTCCATGTACTGGTTGGTGATCTCCAGCAGCTTGCGCGAATCCGGGCCGGTGAAGTCGATCTGGATCGGCTTGCCGCCGCCGTTGTTCAGGTCGTCGGTGACGGTGTATTCCGCGCCCACCAGGTGGCTGATCTTCTCACGCAGCTCGACCGCGATTTCCTTGGCCGTGCGCTTGCGCTCGGTCCGCTTGCCGATGTCCACGTAGATGCGGCCGCCGGTCGCCTGGATCGAGGAGTTGGTGTCCTTGGTTTCCTTGATCGAACGGGCCAGTTCGGCTGCCTTCTCCATCTTCAGGCGGGCGTATTCCACGCTCGACGAGGACGGGGTGCGCACGTTGATCATCAGGGTGCCCTGGTCGGAGGCCGGCAGGAACGAGGAGCCGCCGAATTTTGCGTGCAAGGCAATCGCGCCGACGAAGGTGCCGAAGGCCAGGATCGCCATCGCCTTGCGGTGGTGCAGCGCCCAGTTGATCACGTTGCCGTAGCGGTCAGCCTGGTGGTCGAACCAGTCATTGAAGCGCTGCAGGACTTTCGACAGGCCCTTCTTCGGCGCGTGGTGGTGATCCGGCGGGTCGCCCCAGTAGGCCGACAGCATCGGGTCCAGCGTGAACGAGATCCCCAGCGAGACGAACACCGAGCAGGCCACGGTCAGCGCGAACGGACGGAACCACTCGCCCGCCACGCCCGGCATGAAGGCCACCGGGATGAACACGGCGATGATCGAGAAGGTGGTCGCGGCCACGGCCAGGCCGATCTCGGCCGTGCCTTCGAGCGCGGCCTTGCGGCGCGGCGAGCCGTTCTGCATGTGGCGCACGATGTTTTCCCGCACCACGATCGCATCGTCAATCAGCACGCCGATCGCCAGCGACAGGCCGAGCAGCGTCATGAAGTTCAGGGTGAAGCCGCACAGCCACACCGCGATGAAGGCCGCCACCACCGAGGTCGGCAGCGAGAGCGCGGTGATCAGGGTCGAGCGCCACGAATTCAGGAAGGTGTAAACCACGAAGATGGTCAGGATCGCGCCCAGCACCAGCGACTCGATCACGTTGTTCAGCGAGTTCTGGGCCTGTTCGCCGCCGTCGCGGGTGATCTCCAGCTTGGTGCCCTTCGGCAGTTCCTTGTTGATCTCCTCGACCATGGCGCGGATCTTCTTGGCCACCGACACGGTCGAGGCCTCGCGCGAGCGGGCCACGTAGATACCCACGTTGCTCTTGCCCGAACGGACCGACAGCGAATCGATGTCGGCGAAGCCGTCCTTGATCTCGGCCACCTGGCCCAGGCGCACGATCTGGTCGCCGTTGCGCTTGACCACCACCTGCTGGAAGTCGGACGGGTTTTCGATGCGGCCCACCAGGCGGATCGACTTCTCGTCCAGGGTGCCGCGCACCTTGCCCACCGGGGCGTTGGTGTTCTGCAGGCGCAGCGCGTTGGTCACGTCGCCGACCGACACGTTGAATTCGCGCAGGCGCTCGGCGTGCAGCAGCACCGACAGCTCGCGCTTGAGCGAACCAGACACGTTCACGGTGGACACGCCGTCGATGCCGCGCATGCGGTCGGCCAGCACGTCTTCCGCATAGCGCGACAGTTCGGAATGGCTCTGGACGCTGGACGACAGCGCCATATTCATGATCGGCTGGGCCGAGGTGTCGAAGCGGTTGATGATCGGCTCGCGCATCTCGGTCGGCATCTTGTAGCGCACCGCCGCGATGGCGTTGCGCACGTCGTCCGACGCTTCGATCAGGTTCTTCTTGAAGTCGAACTCGAGCTGGAACCAGGCGCTGCCTTCATTCGCGCCGGCGTACTCCTTGGTCACGCCTGGGATGGCCTGGAACTGCTTTTCCAGGCGGTTGACGATCTCGCGCTCGACCGAATCCGGCGAGGCGCCGGGGTACGGGATGTTGACCCACAGGGTCGGGATCTCGACGTCCGGGTTCTGGTTGACCCGCAGCTTGCTCATGGCCATCAGGCCGGCCGCCATCAGCGCGACGATCAGCACGATCGTGGCGATGGGCCGGGAGATGGAGAAATTGGAGAGGAACATGGTGGGTTTCCTTGGCCTGGTTCTGGGTTACTTGCCCTGCACCGCGGTGGACGAGGTGCTGGCGGCGCTGGCCACCTTGGGCTGGGCCATGTCGACCTTCTGGCCGTCACGCATGGACGAACCCGGGTTGCGCATCACCAGGTCGCCCTGGGTCAGGCCGGAGGCGATCTCGAACTGGCCAGTGCGCTCGTCGCGGCTGCCGATCTTCAGGGTGGCCTTGTTCAGGGTGCCGTTTTTCACGCGCCAGGCGTAGGTCACGTCGCCCGCTTTCACCAGGGTCGATTCCGGCAGCATCAGGGCGGCCTTGGAATCGGACAAGATGGTGCCTTCGCCGTACAGGCCGGACACGCGCGGCTGCGGCGAATCCTTGGTGAAGGCCACCAGCACTTCGACCTGGCGGGTGATCGCGTTGGCGGACGGGTCCACGCGCTTGACCACGCCGCGGAATTCCTGGTCGCCGTAGCCGTTGATGCGGAACAGGACCGGCTCGCCGGTCTTCACGGCGCTGATCTTGTCAGCCGAGACCTTGCCTTCGAAGCGCATCGAGGTCGGGTCGATCACCTTGACCAGTTCCTTGCCGATGGCAGCGGTGTCGCCGGCCGAGACCTTGCGCTCGGAGACGATGCCGTCGAACGGGGCGCGCACCACGGTGCGGACCATCTGCTGGCGGGCCGAGGCGGCGCGCGAGCGGGCCGCGGCCAGGTCGGACTGGGCGTTGTTGCGCTTGACTTCGGCGTCGTCCAGCGCCTGCTGGGAGATCATGCCGGACCCGCGCAGCGTCTTGGTGCGCTCCAGGTTGCGCTGCGACTGGTCGAGCGACTGCTGGGCGGCGCGGACGGCCTCGTCAGCCGAGCTCATCGCGTCGCGGATCGAGGTCTCGTCCAGGACAACCAGCACGTCCCCCTTCTTGACCACGTCGCCGTTCTCTTTCAGGACCTTGAGCACCACGGCCGAGACTTCGGCACGCAGGTCCGCCTTGCGCTCGGGTTCGACCGAACCGGTGATCACCGGACCGGAGGCCAGGCCGGCGCTGGTGACGGTGACCAGGTCTTCCGGCGCGACCGACAGGCGGGTCGGCGCGTTGTCCTTGTCGGCTTTGCCGGCCTGCGCAGTCGCACTGGCGCCCGGTTTGGCTTGGTCGCCACCCTTGCCGCAAGCAGCAAGGGCCGAGGCGATGGCGAGGAGGAGTAGGGTTTTGCGCAGCATTGTTATTCTCCGGTTGGTACGGTTTTATCTGATGATGACAACGCCGCGCAGTATCCTGATCTGCATATTGACCGTCAACGATCAACTGGCGGGTTGCGGAAATCGATGGCTGAACTGCGTTTTTTGGCGCCTGAAATGCATTGGGTGACGCGCCGGACCGTTCACCAGCGGACAGGGCGGACGTCCGCTTCCGGACAGTTCGCCCGCCCCCGGCCGGGCCGGGGTGGTTACGGGACCGGCGCTTACAGGTGGGGCGCCAGGCGGTACATCAGGCTGCCCATGAGGAAGCCGGTGACGATGCCGCCGCTGATTTCGACCAGTGTATGGCCCATCCGTTCCCGCAGTGTGACATGGCCGGCGCTGCCGCCGGCCAGGCGGTTGATCGCCGCCGCCTGCCGCCCGACGTGCTGGCGCAGGCTGTTGGCGTCGATCATGACAATGAAGCACAGGGTGACTGCCACGCCGAAGGCCGGGTGCCCGAGCCCTTCGCGCCAGGCGATCAATGTTGCCATGCTGACCACGACCGAGCTGTGATTGCTGGGGAAGCCGCCATTGCCGACCAGGTCGAAGGCCCAGCGCCGGGTGCGCGCGCTGTTGATCAGGAACTTGATGGGGCCCACGATCAGCCAGGTCAGGAACGGGGTCAGCAGGTAGGTCAGGTCCATGGGCGTCCTATATTGAATCCCCGATTATGGCAGACGCTGCCCGTGGGAGAAAGACCCGGCCGCCCCCTGCCGGACGAAGCCGCCGGAAGCGGCGCGCTACAATGTGGCGGTCAGGCCACGCGGGCGTGACAATCTCACACGGTCACCCAACGGCACACACTTTTCCCGGGAGCGCGGATGCGGCACTTCAAATTGTCCTTCATCGTCACCTTCGTCCTGCTGGCCGTGGCGGCGTGGTGGGGCTACGAGCAGCGCGGCGTGCCCGGGCTGCTGTCCGGGCTGTGGATCGCGGCCGTGCTGGGGGTGATGGAAGTCTCGCTCTCGTTCGACAACGCGGTCGTCAACGCCGCGGTGCTCAAGGACTGGAGCCCGTTCTGGCAGCGCCTGTTCCTGACGGTCGGCATCCTGGTGGCCGTGTTCGGCATGCGCCTGCTGTTCCCGCTGCTGATCGTGGCGGTCGCCACCGGCCTGGGGCTGGGGGACGTCTGGACCATGGCCCTGAATACTCCCGAGGAGTATGCGCGCCACCTGGGCGCCACCCACGCCGAGGTGGCGGCCTTCGGCGGCGCCTTCCTGCTGCTGGTCTTCCTGAACTTCCTGTTCGACGAGGAAAAGGAACACCACTGGCTGGGCTGGATCGAGATGAAGCTGGGCCACTGGGGCTCGGAGGGGCTGGCCGTGCTGCTGACCCTGTGCGCCGTGTTCGCCACCATGTCCATCATGCCGCCCGAGCGCAAGCTCTCGGTGCTGATCGCGGGCGTGGTCGGGGTCGCCATCTACGTGGGCGTGGCCTGGCTCAGCGGACTGCTGGAGGAAGAGGAGCACGACCCGGCGCTGGCGACCATGATGAAGGGCTCAATCGGCGGCTTCGTCTATCTGGAAGTGCTGGACGCCTCGTTCTCCTTCGACGGCGTGATCGGCGCCTTCGCCATCACCAACGACGTGGTGCTGATCATGCTGGGCCTGGCCATCGGCGCCATGTTCGTGCGCTCGCTGACCGTGTTCCTGGTTCACAAGGGCACGCTGGACGAATTCGTCTACCTGGAGCACGGTGCGCACTACGCGATCGGCATCCTGGCGCTGATCATGTTCCTGTCGGTGGAATACGAGATCCCCGAGTGGTTCACCGGGCTGTCCGGCGTGGCCTTCATCCTGGTCTCGCTGTGGTCGTCGGTGCGGTACCGGAAACGCCAGGAGGCCCTGGCTTGAGTTACCATGGGTGCTGTTCAGACAACCCAACCGAACCATGACCTCCAAACGCCTGCTCACCTGGGTGCTCGCGCTGCTCGCGGCCGCCATCGTCGTGTTTGCCCTGTATGTGTGGGCCGCGCTGAGCTGGTCGTATTCGGAGGGCGTGCGCGCCGGCCTGCTGCAGAAATTCAGCCAGCGCGGCTGGCTGTGCAAGACCTGGGAGGGCGAGCTGCTGCTGTCCTCCATGCCCGGCGCGATCCCCGAGCGCTTTGAATTCTCCGTGCGCGACCCGCAGGTCGCCGCCCAGCTGGACGCCGCCGCCGGCAAGCGCGTGGTGCTGACCTACGCGCAGCGCAAGGGCGTGCCGACCTCCTGTTTCGGCGACACGGAATACTATGTCGAAAAGGTGACGGTCACGCCGTAAGCGCGGCGCGGCGAAGGGTGGAGCATGGACGTCAAGGATAACCACGGTACGCTGCAAGTCCATGTGCCCCCGGCCCGCGGCATCGGCGCGCTGGCGACGGCGGCGCTGGTGCTGGCGCTGGCCTGCCTGCTGGCCATGCTGGGCGCGGCCGTGCGCACCGAGCACATTGCGATGCCCCTGTCGGTGCTGCCCCTGCTGGGC
>NZ_SPVF01000270.1 GCF_004614185.1 Zemynaea arenosa
CCGCTGGACTCCGCCGCGCCATTGTCCGCCCCCGCGCCGCGCGCATCGTCGGCAGCGCCTGCGCCGGCCGCATCGCCCGTTCAGCGTGACGCCGACGACACCCTGCCCACCGCCCGCGAGCTCCCCGAGGCCGTCCGCCAGTCGCTCCCGCAGGTGACCCTGGGCGGCTACATCTATGCCACCAACCCCGCCGACCGGCTGGTCCTGATCGACAAGGCCCTGCGCCACGAAGGGGAGGAAATCGCGCCCGGCCTGACGCTGGAACGCCTGCAGCCGCGCTACGCCGTGCTCAACTTCCGCGGTACCCGCTACCGCGTCGCCTACTGATGCCCGCCCCCTGGTACGCCAGCCCGTCCATCCTGGCGCTGGTGCTGATCGCCTGCCTGCTGCAGGCCCTCATCACCATCAAGCTGCCGGAAGGCCCGCGCGTCCTGCGCACGCATGCCGGCTTCGCCCTGTTCGGGACCCTGCTCACCGCGCTCGGACACGCGATGCCCCTGTGGGCCAGCTCCAATGAAGCCGAACTGCTCACGGAACTGATCAAGGCCGGCTGGGGCATCCTGCTGATCCGCGTCGTGTGCCTGGCGTTCTTCCGCCTCCTGATGCCCGCGCTGGGCGCCAGCCAGCCGCGCATCCTGCACGAAATCGTGTTCGTCATCGCCACCCTCGCATGGTGCGTGGTCCGCATGCGCACCGCGGGCGTGAACCTGGGCGGGATCGTCACCACCTCCGCCGCCATCACCGCCATCCTCGCCTTCTCAATGCAGGAGACGCTGGGGAACATCCTCGGCGGTCTCGCCCTCCAGGCGGACAAGTCGATCCACCTCGGCGACTGGATCATGGTCGACGGCGTGCGCGGTAAAGTGACGGAAGTGGGCTGGCGCCACACCGCCATCCTCACCACCAACGGCGAAGTCGCCGTGCTCCCCAACAGCCAGTTGATGAAGACCCGGGTGCTGGTGCTGTCCAGCGCCGAGCTCCCGCTGGCGCGCCGCACCGTCCCCTTCGCGACCTCGGACGCCGTCACCCCGCAGGAGGTGATCGACGAAGTGGAGAAGGCCCTGCGCGGCGCCCAGATCCAGCACGTCGCCTCCACCCCGGCGGCTGACTGCGTGCTGACCGACTACGGCAACGGCACCGCCGAATTCGCGGTGCGCTATTGGCTGCTGGACCAGCAGCACGACGCGGTGGCCGATTCGCTGGTGCGGCTGCATGTGCTATCCGTCCTGCGCCGCAATGAGTATCCGCTGGCGCGCCAGGCGATGGAGGTGCGGGTCGAAAACCCGGAACCGCCGAAAGCCTTGGATGACGACGAGATCGAGCACCGCGTCGGCGTGCTGGCCGGGGTGCCGCTGTTCGCGGGCCTGCAGGCCGCGGAGCTGCGCACGGTGGCCTCGCGCCTCAAGGTCACCCCCTTCATGAAGAACGACGTGATCACGCGCCAGGGCGCGGTCGCGCACTGGCTGTACGTGCTGGTGAACGGCGAAGCGGATGTGATCTACGAAGCCCGCTCCGGCGAACGCAAATATGTCGCCACCCTGGGCACCGGCGCGGTGTTCGGCGAGAAGGGCATGATGACGGGCGAACCACGCAGCGCCACCGTGGCCGCGCGCACGGATGCCGTCTGCTACCGCATCGACAAGGAGAGCTTTGAGAGCATCCTGCGCGCCCGCCCCGAGCTGGCTGACGGCCTCGCGGAGATCATGAGCGCGCGCCGCTCGGCGCTGGAAGCGGTGCGCGTGGCAGACCACCAGGCCCCCGATGACAGCACCACGCTGCTGGACCGCATCCGCCGCTTCTTCGGCATCGCCGCGCCGACCGCTCTCAATTCGCAAGGACGCAGCGCTGGAATGACAGTCGAGTCGGAGAGCCGATAGGACGCGATGATTTTTTTCGTGGCTGGCCTCAAGTTCCGTTCAGTTCCGCCGTAAACAGGTGATCAGGCTTATTGGGCTTATCAGGAGATCATCATGGATGTTGGCGGAATTGCAAAGCTCGCAACGAGCATGGCGGAAACCGGTAACAAGGCGGACGTGCAAACGGCCGTGCTGCGCAAGATCCAGGACGTGGCCGAGAGCACCGGCGCGCAGATGGTCGAGGCCATCAAGGCTGTGCCGACCTCGAACCTGCCTTCGCACCTCGGCAATAACATCAATACCAGCGCCTGACCGGCTGCCTTAAACGTGGCTTAGTTTAAGAAAGCGGCGCGCCGCGGCGTCAACACAAATGGCGGTCTTTCGTTAATGGCTTACGTAACGCAGTTCGATTACGAGCCCACGGATAAACCAGACCGAAAAGGATTCAATGCCATGAAAAAGATGATCGCCGCTCTCGTCGCCACCCTGTTCGCCACCGCCGCCTTTGCCCAGGCGTCGGCACCGGCCCCGTCCAGCGCTCCGGCGGCAGACACCGCTGCCAGCGCACCGGCTCCGGCCAAGAAGCACCACAAGGCCAGGCACAAGGCCCACAAGAAAGCCCACAAGGCCACCCATCCGAAGGCCGACTCGGTCGCTCCGGCCCAGTAATCCAGCCGCACGGCCCGAAAGCCGCCGCGCCTCCCCAGGCGCCGCGGCTTTTTTCATCGCGAGCCCTCGCCGCGGGTACAATCCCGCGAGAACAACGACACCCTGACAGGAGATTTTGCATGAACCCACGCCACGCCCTCATCGCCGCCGCGCTCGTCACCATCGCTGGAGCGACCACCGCCCAGCAGGCGCCCACGAGTATGCCGGCGCAGGACGATGAGGAGAAGTGCTACGGCGTCGCCAAGGCCGGCCAGAATGACTGTGCCAGCTCGGACGGCGCCCACGGCTGCTCGGGCCAGGCCGCCAAAGACAATATGCCGACCGAGTGGAAGTACGTCCCGAAGGGCACCTGCGAAAAGCAGGGCGGCAAGACCACGCCGCCGGCCGCCAAGTAAGTCGCTCCCGTGCCGGACCAGGCAACCGGCGCCGGCGTCGGCCTGCGGGGCCGGCACATGCGCGCCTTTCTCGAGCAGCGCCCGCAAGTCGGCTGGCTCGAGGTACACACTGAAAACTATCTGGACCGGGCCGGCTGGGAGTGGCAGGTCCTGTCCACACTGCGCCAGGATTATCCGGTCAGCCTGCATGGCGTCGGGCTGGGGCTGGGATCCGTGCATGGCTTCGATGCGGCTCACCTGGGGCGCGTGCGCGAGCTGGTGCGGGCGATTCAGCCGTCTTTGGTGAGCGAACACCTGAGCTGGGGCGCTGTGGCGGGCCGCCAGCTCAACGATCTGCTGCCGCTGCGGCTCGATGAGGCGGCGCTGGCGCTGGTGAGCGAGCGTGTCGAGCAGGTGCAGGACGTGCTCGGCCGCCAGGTCGCGATCGAGAATGTGTCGAGCTACCTGCGCTTTCACGGCGACACGATGAGCGAGACTCAATTCCTGGCCGCGCTGGTGTGCCGCACTGGCTGCGCGGTGCTGCTGGACGTGAACAACCTTTACGTCAACCAGCTCAACAATGGGGAGCACGCCGCGCGCGCGCTGGCGGAGATCGACCCAGGCACGGTGGCGGAGATCCACCTTGGCGGGCACCTGGTCACGCCGGAGGCCGTCATCGATCATCACGGGGACCGCGTAGCGGAACCGGTGTGGCGCCTCTATCGCGCTGCACTGCAGCGGTTTGGCGCGGTGCCGACGCTGATCGAATGGGATACGCAGGTGCCCGAGCTAGAGGTGTTGCTGGATGAGGCAGCGCAAGCGGAGGCGCTGCTGCGCTTGCACCCAGCGCCGCACGCAGTCTTATCCGGCAAGACGCTGCGCAGCAGTGCACCGCTGGGCGATCTGAGCCAGCTGCAGTCCCGCTTTGCGGACGCGCTGTTCGACCCTGCCGCCACCTCGGATCTGCTTCCGGCTGTACGCGCCGAACACGCGGAGCATCGGCTGGCGCTGTATCGCGGCAATCTGACCGACAGTTGGCGGAAGGCGCTCACCAATGCGTATCCGGTGCTGCGCCGCATGGTCGGCGACGAGTATGTTGGCGCGCTGGCCCGTGCCTACGGTCGCGCGCACCCATCGACCGACCCGGACCTGAACCGTTTTGGCGCTCAACTGGCAGCATTTCTGGCTGACTTTGACCCCGCCGCCGCGCTGCCGTATTTGCCGGACATGGCCCGGCTCGAATGGGCCGTGCACCGCGCGCACTACGCGCCCCGAAGCGAACCACTGTCCGCGCAAGCCCTCGCGGCATTGCGCCCTGCCGATTTCGAAAGCGCACGATTCGCGTTGCAGCCTGGCTGCCAGCTGCTTGCATGCAACTATGCGGTCGGCGCGCTCTGGCAATCGCACCAGCCGGGGCAGGAGCCCACGTTTCCTGCCGACTTCGAACGCCCCACTTGGCTGGTAGCGGCATGCACCCGCAGCAGCAGCGCCCAGGTGGCGGAGCTGGACCAGGCGCAGCATGCCGCCTTGCAGGTCCTATCAGCAGGAAAAACGATGGGAGCTGCGCTCGATGCCGCCTTCGCGGCCGACCCGGCCTTTGACCTGGCTGCGGCCTTGCGCCGCTGGATCGAGCTGGAGATTTTGGGTGCGCCGCTTCCGGCGGCGCATCCGGTCAGAGATCAGTCGGGAACACCCAGCATCAGTTGAGAAAAGCGCGGAAGATGCGCTCTTCGCCCGTCTTGTCTGCATGGAGGCGGTTGGCCTCATGCGTGGCGGCGATCATCCGCTCCAGCTGCGCGTCCTCAAACCGCGCAAGCTCTTCGGTGGCAGCGTTCAGGGCCTGCGCCAGCTTGGCGCGGGCATTCTGGTACAGGACGCTGGTGTACTGGTCCGTGTTTCGCAGTAGTTCCTCGGCGTTTTCGATCACGAGGCGAAGGTCGCAGATCAGGCGTTCCTGGGTTTGCTGGCGTTGGTCTGGGCGCTCCATGGTTCTCACTCCAACCGGTTAATCATGAGTGAAAAGTTAGAACAAGCACGTCCGCCCAGTTTGTCGTTCCGCAACCGCGGCGGACGGGTCAGGACCCGGCTGTGTGACCAGCTGTAACCGTGATCCGCACGTCGCCTACCGCGACCTGCTGGCCAGCGCGGATCTTGGCCGTTTTGCGAAGTTCCTGTTTGCCGTCAACCTTGACGGCGCCCGACGCGACCACGTGCTTGCCGGCACCGCCGCTGTCGACCAGGCCGGACAATTTAAGTAACTGGTTGAGCTCGATGAACTCGGACGTGAGTTCGAAACTGACTCGTTGCATGAAGTGTATTTCCTGTTGAGTTAGCCAGGCGCCCGTTTGCCTGGGCACCCGGCGGGTGGGTGAGTCAGAGCCCCGGCCGGGTCATTTCCAGCGGGTTAATCCACTGGTCGAAATCCTGCTCGCTCAGGTAGCCCAGCTGCAAGGCGGCCTGCTTGAGCGTGCTGCCTTCCGCCTGCGCTTTCTTGGCGATCGAGGCCGCCTTGTCGTAGCCGATGTGCGGGGCGAGGGCGGTCACCAGCATGAGTGACTGTTCCATCAACTGGGCAATGCGCGTGCGATTGGCTTCGATGCCGTGGGCACAGTGTTCGTCGAAGGAGCGCATGCCGTCGGCCAGCATCCGTGCGCTCTGCAGAAAGTTGTGCGCAATCATTGGCTTGAAGACGTTGAGCTCGAAGTTGCCGGACGCGCCGCCCATCGTGATGGCGACGTCGTTGCCGAACACCTGGCAGCACAGCATGGTCATCGCCTCGCACTGGGTCGGGTTGACCTTGCCGGGCATGATGGAGCTGCCGGGCTCGTTCTCCGGGATCGTGATTTCACCGAGGCCGGAGCGCGGACCGGAGGCCATCCAGCGCACGTCGTTGGCGATCTTCATCAGCGCCGTGGCCAGCGTCTTGAATGCGCCGTGCGCGCCGACGATGGCGTCGTGTCCGGCCAGTGCCATGAACTTGTTCGGCGCGGAACGGAAAGTGTGGCTGGTGCGCGAGGACAATTCGGCCGCGATGCGGTTGGCAAAGTCCGGGTGCGCGTTGAGGCCGGTGCCGACGGCCGTGCCGCCGGCAGCCAGGTTGAACAGGGCCGGCAGGCTCTGGCGGATGGCGTGCTCGGAATATTCGAGTTGCGCCACGTAGCCGGAGAATTCCTGGCCCAGGGTCAGCGGCGTCGCGTCCTGCAGGTGGGTGCGGCCAATCTTGACGATGTCCGCGAACTCGCGTGCCTTGCGCTCCAGCGTGCCCCGCAGCTGGGCCAGCGCGGGCAGCACGTTGTCCGCCACGGCGAGCGCGGCGGCGACGTGCATGGCGGTCGGGAACACGTCGTTGGACGACTGGCCCATGTTCACGTGGTCGTTCGGGTGCAGCAGGCGCGCCATGCCGCGTTCGCCGCCAAGGAGCTCGGAGCCACGGTTGGCCAGCACCTCGTTCATGTTCATGTTCGTTTGCGTGCCGGAGCCCGTTTGCCAGATCGACAGCGGGAATTCCTGGGCGTGCTTGCCTTCCAGGACTTCGGTGGCGGCCTTCATGATGGCGTCGGCCTTGTCCCCGGGCAGCAGGCCCAGCGAGCGGTTGACGGCCGCGGCGGCACGCTTGACCTGGGCGAGGGCGGCGATCAGTTCCGGCGCCATGCGTTCTGTCGAGATCTTGAAGTGGTGCAGCGAGCGCTGGGTCTGCGCGCCCCACAGATGGTCCTGCGGCACTTCGATCGGACCGAAACTGTCCTTTTCGCTTCGCGTTTGCATGGGCTGTCCTTGTTATTGAAACGTCAGGCTAAAGAGTTTAGCCGAAAGCGCGTTAACGACGTAGGCGGCTACGAGTCCGTAGGCCGAACCGTAAGAGACTTTTTTGTTCTGCTGATGCAACGTAGCCCTCTGATATTTTCCGGCCTGCTGGCGCTCTCCGGCCTGGCGCACGGCGTCCACGCGGCCGAGCTGGGCGACGCCGCCATCCGCTCCTGGCTGGGCCAGCCGATGATTGTCGACATCGAACTGCTGCCGGATGAAGGCGGACAGGTGCAGGCCTTCCTGGCTCATGCGGACGTGTTCCGGGGCGCGAATGTGGTGGTGCCGCCTGTGCTCGCGTCGGCGCATTTCTCGGTGATGCGGCGCGATGGCCGCCAGTTCCTGCACGTTACCAGCATCAAGCCGGTAGAGACCGCGCCAGTGCACCTGTTCCTGGAGCTGGTCGAGAACGGCAAGCACTCGGTGCGCGAGGTGACCCTGTGGTTCAAGCCGGACCCGCATCCGCTGGCCCTCGCCACCGTGGCCAACCCCGCCACAACAGCGACGACTGGCGCGCCCGTAGCGAGCGGCGCAGCCCGCCCCGCCGCTGCCCACGGCCAGGAGGGGACTGCTGGTGCCGGACTGGCCGCCAGCGGTGCCGCCCCCAGCGGCGTTGCCCCAGGA
>NZ_SPVF01000026.1 GCF_004614185.1 Zemynaea arenosa
GGGCGCGGGGCGGTGGCCAGCAGGGCGGCCCCGGCGGCGGTCAGGCTGACCACCACGGCGCGGCGGTCGTCCGGATCGGCATCCTTGCGCACCAGGGCGCGCTTGACCAGGGTATCGAGCAGGTTGCTGGTGGTGGTCTGGTGGATTGCCAGCGCCCGCGCCAGCGCGCCCACCCGCATCCCGCCGTGCTCGTGCAGCTCCTGCATGATCCACAGCTGCGCCCCGGAGACCCCGCACTGCTTCTCGATCCAGGCCGAGTGCTGCTGGGCCGCGCGGATCACGATGCGCAGCTTCTGCAGCACGGCCAGGCGTTGTTCGGCGGGGTCGGAAGGGAGCGGGCGTTTCATGCGGCGGCTGTCTTGACGATGGGGCCGCCCATCATAACAGAGGCCTCGTCCGTTACATTCGCGCGAATGGAAAACCGTGCCATAATGCTGGGCTGTTGACGCTCAGCCGTACTGACCGTGTCCAATCCGATTCCCGACGATATCCGCCGATTCGTCCTGACTAGCATCGCCTCGGTGCCCCATCTGGAGGCGCTGCTCCTGCTGCGGGGCGACCCGCGCGCCTGGAGTACCGACGCCGTGGCGCGCCGCCTCTACATCGCCGACAAGAATGCCGAGCGCCTGCTCGACGATCTGTGCCGCGCCGGCATGCTCACCGCCGCCGACGGGACCTGGCGCTACCAGCCCGCCTCCGACGCCATGCGCGGCATGATCGACGACGTGGCCCGTTTGTATGCCCAGAACCTGGTCGCCATGACCAACCTGATCCACTCCAGCGTCGAACGCAAGGCCCAGCACTTTGCCGATGCGTTCACCTTCCGCCGGAATTCCTGAGCCTTCGCCTATGGGAACCCTCATCTATACCCTGTGTGCCCTGACCTCGCTGGCCGTGGCCTGGGTGCTGCTGCGCAGCTACCGCCAGACTGGCTACCGCCTCCTGATGTGGAGCGGCGCCTGTTTCGCCGGCCTCACCTTCAACAACCTGCTGCTGGTGCTGGACAAGGTGATCTTCCCGGTCGAATACGACTTCAGCCTGGCGCGCGCGCTGTCGGCCCTGGTCGCCGTGCTGCTCCTGCTGTACGGCCTGATCTACGAGAAGGAGTGAGGCGATGAACCAGTTCCTGCAAGGCGCCATCGCCATGGCCACCGCGGCCGTCGGCCTGTTCTTCCTGCGCTTCTGGCGCACCACGCGCGACCGCTTCTTCCTGTGGTTCGCGCTGTCGTTCTTCGTCGAGGCGGTGCACCGCGTGTACTCGGGCCTGAACCCGGAGGTGAGCGAGGACACCGCCTACCACTACGTGGTGCGCCTGGTCTCGTATGCCTTCATCCTGTGGGCGATCTGGGAAAAGAACCTGCCCAAGCGCGGCGGGCGTTAAGCGTGCGAGGCATTGACGCGTTCTTGGGCCTCGGCCTATAGTGACGAATGATTTCCGAATTCAAAGACCTCTCCGACAAGATCGACCGGCTGGCCGCGCTCGCGCAGACCCTGCGCCGCGAGAACGCCGAGCTGCGCCTGGAGAACGCGCGCCTGGCCGGCACCAACGAGGCGTACATGGAGCGCCTGTCGCGCGCCCAGCAGCGCATCGAAGCGCTCATGACCCTGCTCCCCGAGGCGCCCGCCGCGACCACCGCGGTGACGACCGCCGCACCTTCTGACGCAGGACCGACCGCATGATCCATCTCGACGTGACCATCATGGGCCAGGCCTATCGCCTCGCCTGCAAGGAAGGCGAGGAGAAGACGCTGCTCGAAGCCGTCCACTACCTCGACAGCAAAATGTGCGCGCTGCGCGACTCCGGCAAGGTGAAAGGCAACGACCGCATCGCCGTGATGGCGGCGCTCTCCGTGGCGGCCGAATTCCTGTCGATGAAGGCGCCGCAAGGCCCGTTCGCGGACGCGTCGGTGCTGGAAGTGAAGCAGCAGCTGGCCGCGATGAACAGCGTGCTCGATCAGGCGCTGACGCCGCAGGAAGCCTTATTCTGATTGGTGCGCGGCGTGGCGTCCGACGCTCGGGTGCGCGCGGCAGGGACGTTTTGATTTGTGCTTTGGCGGTCAAGAGAGTAGACTTGCGCCTGTCCCTGCAGTGTTCGCGATTTGCCATATATTCCTTGAACCATTTATGAGCATAGGTTGCGGAAAATTGTTCGGTGGGCGTGAGCGTCGCTAGTCCGACGAACCCGAAACTGAACTGACTGTGACCACCTTGAACCGTCAGGTTCGGGATGCCGGCATAACGGCACAGGCGGGGTACTTATTCCAAAGGCTGCACGTCGCAAGGCGCGCAGCCTTTTTCACACCTTGGGGATGCACGCATGGCGTACTGGCTGATGAAATCCGAACCTGACGAAGTGAGTTTCGCGGACGTGCTGGCCGCGCCCAAGCAGACCACCGCGTGGTTCGGCGTGCGCAACTACCAAGCCCGCAACTTCATGCGCGATGCGATGCGGGTGGGCGACGGGGTGCTGTTCTATCACTCCAGCTGCGCGGTGCCGGGCATCGCCGGGCTGGCCGAGGTGGCGAGTGCGCCGTACCCGGACGAATCGCAGTTCGATCCCAAATCCGCGTACCACGACCCCAAAGCCACTCGCGCGCAGCCGCGCTGGATCTCCATCGACGTGCGTGCAACGCATGCGATTCCCTTTATTCCGCTGACCGAGCTGCGCACCATCCCGGCGCTGGAGGAGATGGTCCTGCTGCGCAAGGGCTCGCGCCTGTCCATCTCGCCCGTCACCGCCGCCGAATGGCGCGCGGTCCTGAAGCACGCGGGCGTCAAGCCCTGAGCGCCGGCGCCCCGCCGCCGGGTTCCTGCAACACGCCCCCCGCCTGACCTCCCTCAACCCCGGGGTCAGGCCTGCCGCTCATAGATGGTGCCTGACCCCAGGCAGTTATCCACACCTTATTCACAGGCGCTTCATTCGGCGGCCGTTCGTTGAGGCAACCCGGGGCCTGACCCCGGTCCGCGGGGGCGGGGCCTGACCCCATCGGGGGGCGTGGGGCGATAGTAAAATGGCGGATTCGGTTGCGGGAGCAGGGATGGACGCGGTCTTGATTCTGACGTTGCTGGTGATGGGCGCGGGTGGCGGGTTTGCCGCGGGCCTGCTGGGCATCGGCGGCGGCATGGTGCTGGTGCCGTTCATCACGATGATCTTCAGCGCGCGCGGCTTTCCGCCGGAGCTGATCGTCCACATGGCGATCGCCACTTCGCTCGGCACCATTCTGTTCACCTCCATCTCCTCGGTGCGCGCGCATCACCAGCATGGCGCGGTGCTGTGGCCCGTGGCGGCCATGCTGGCACCGGGGATCGTGGCGGGATCGTGGCTGGGGCCCTGGATCGGCAAGCAGATGAACACCCAGGTGCTGGCGCTCGTGTTCGCGCTGTTCGTCGCCTTTTCGGCCACGCAGATGCTGACCACGCGCCGCAAGCCCGCGGGCACCGGCGACGCGCCGCCCACCTTGCCGGGCAAGCCGGGCATGTTCGCTGCGGGCGGCATCATCGGCACCGTGGCGGGGCTGGTGGGAGCGGGCGGCGGCTTCATCTCGGTGCCGTTCATGACCTGGTGCCACGTGCGCATCCACAACGCGGTGGCCACCAGCGCGGCCCTCGGCTTTCCGATTGCGCTGGCGGGCACGCTGGCCAATATCGTCTATGGCTGGCACGAACCGGGGCTGCCGCCCTATTCGCTCGGCTATGTCTATCTGCCCGCGCTGGCGGGGATCGCGGCGGCCAGCGTCATCGCCGCGCCTTTCGGCGCCCGCGCCGCCCACCGCATGCCGGTGCAGCGCCTGCGCCGCATCTTCGCGGTCATCCTGTATGCGCTGGCGGCGTACATGGCGTGGAAGGGGATGCGCTAGGTGCCGGTGGTGGCACCCAGCGTTTCGTGGATGGTGTAGCTCATCAGCGCCAGGAAGCCGACCAGCCCGAGATACATGACCGCGTAGTTCACCCGCGTCTCGGCCGGTACCTCGAAGTAGCCCGGCGGGTGCACCGCCGCGCCGCGTCCCAGCGCCGTCTTCAGGTGCGGCCACGCCAGGAGGCCGATCAGGATCAGCATGGGGCTGGGCCGCCACAGGAACAGGGCGGCGAGCAGCGGCACGCCGGCCAGCCACACCTTGGGCGAGATCACCGCGGTGATGCGGCCCCCATCCAGCGGCGAGATCGGAATCAGGTTGAAGAGATTGAGCATGAAGCCTGCGTAGGCGAGGGCCATCAGCAGGTCGCTGCCGGTCTGGCGCGCGAGCCAGTAGCACACCAGCGCGGCAGCGGAGCCGAGCAGCGGGCCGGCGAAGCCGACCCACGCCTCCGTCTCGGCATCGTGGGGCTGGTCCTTCAGCTGGATCCAGGCGCCCACGAACGGGATGAAGGCGGGCAGACTGACCGCGAGCCCGCGCTGGCGCGCCGCGAGGAAGTGGCCGCATTCGTGGATGAAGATCAGCAGCACAAAGCCAACCGCGTAGCGCCAGCCGAATACCAGCGCGTACGCGAACATCGACAGCAACATGGTGCCGCCGCTGAACAGCACCTTGCCCAGCTTTCCGGCGGCGAGCAGGCCGGCCAGCAGTTTGAACATGTCAGTCCTTGTCCAGCGAGACGGTGGGGGGCTTGGCCTCCGGGGACGCCGGCTGATCGAGGGCCCCGGTGGACGCCTCGTCTTCGCGCTTGTCCAGCGAAACTGGGGAGGCCGGCGCCTGCGCCCCGTGGGCGTGGGCCTGCGCGGCTTCCTGCGCCGCGGCGCGTTGCTCCTTGCGCCGGCCGAACAGCTTGAACAGCCACCCGCCGATCGCCGCCACCGCCAGGATCACCAGCTTCTTGGCCGCGATGAGAATCGCCAGCAGCTTGCCGAAGAAACCCAGCTTGGCCGCCACGCCGCCCGCGATCAGCGCGGCCAGCCCATACTCCGCCACCTTGTCCGTGCTGGCATTGAAGTCCGCATAGCGGTTCCCCGGCGTGAAGTCGGTGAACGCGGTCACCTGTTTCATCTCGCGCTTGATGCTGTCGATCTGGTTCATGCCCGCCACCGCGTTCAGCACCAGCACGCCCTCGCGTCCCAGCACGCGGATGTTGTAGTTCAGCGTGTGCACGGACGCCCCCTCGGCGGAGAACTCCTTGGCCCAATACAGCTTGTGCGCCGCCTTGTCGTACGCGGGCGGCTCGGCCCAGCCGACCAGCGTCATGGCGCGGTAACCTTCCTTGCGGCGCTGCTCGTTGTCTTCGTTCACCGAGGCCTGCATGTCCTTCAGCAGGCCGGCGTAGTCGATGGTGGCGGCATCGTCGTCCTTCACGTGGCCGTCTTTGTCGTAGGTGATGATCACGCCCCAGCCTTCGTCGCTGAGCACCGTGGCGTTGGCGGGGACGATCATGCCGAGCGTCTGGTTGCCGGGCGGGTTGCCCCAGGCATCGTGCAGCACGCGCTCGGTGTCGGCCGGGTTGAGGTAGCGGAAACCCGCGGGCAGGTTGAGCGTCGCAATGCCGCCGGGGAGGGTGACCTGGCCGTCCTGGTATTGGAGCGAGGCGAGGAACTGTTCGGCGTTTTGCGGCGCAGAGGCGGGGGCCTCTTGCGCCATGGCCGCGCAGCTGAGGGCAAAGGCGAAAAGGAGGGCGAGCAGGCGGCGGATCATGGCGGCTCCGGTTGAGTGAGGAGCCGCCAATTGTAGAGATGGCTTGCTATTTTAACAAGCTCATCTTTTGGCTCAGCCGCGCGCGGGAGCCGGGCCGGCGGGGCGCCGGTAGGCCCACACCAGCATCGCGATGGCGGCGACGATCATCGGCAGGGACAGCACCTGGCCCGAGGTGATCGGCAGGCCGAGGATGGTGGTCTGCCAGTCCGGCACGCGGAACCACTCGGTGAAGAAGCGCGCGCACCCGTACAGCAGCACGTACAGCGCGCCGACCGCGAGGCGCGGGCGCGGCTTGCGCGCGAACCACCACACGATCACGAACACCAGCAGGCCGTCGATGGCCATCTGGTACAGCGGCGAGGGGTGCACGGGCTGCGCCAGCCATACCGGATTGTCGAGCGGCGAATCGGGCGTCGGCCACCACATGGCCCAGGGCAGCGAGGGATCGGCTGGACGGCCCGGCAGCTCGTGGTTGATGAAGTTCCCGAGCCGCCCGCACGCATACCCGAGCGGCACCAGCGGGGCGATGAAGTCGTACACGTCCAGCAGGTTGCGGCCCGCCTTGCGCGACCACAGCCACATCGCCAGCAGCACGCCGATGAAGCCACCGTGATACGACATCCCGCCGGTCCAGACCTTGAAGATCTCCAGCGGATTGTGGAGGAAGTGGAGCGGCTGGTAGAACAGCACCTCGCCCATGCGGCCGCCGATGATCACGCCCAGCATCCCGTAGAACAGCATGTCGTCCAGGTCTTCCTTCTTCCAGCCCTGCGCGGCAATGTGCGGCAGCTTGAGGCGCTGGCGCCCGAGCGCGATGAACAGGAAGAAGGCCAGCACATACATCAACCCATACCAGTGGATCGGCCAGGAGCCGATGTGAAAGGCGACCGGATCGGGCATGGGGTGCTTCAGCATTATGTCGATGTCCTTAATAGATCGAGAAAGCCCTTCAGGACGGGCGAGGGATTGTCGCGCCGCCAGGCCACCCCGGTGTCAACGCGCGGCGTGGTGTCGCGCAGCGCCCGGTATTCTACGCCGGGCCGCATCAGGTTGGACACCGACTGCGGCACCAGTGCGAGCCCCATGCCCGCGGAGACCAGGCTGACGATGGTCTGCATCTGGATCGCTTCCTGCCCGATGTGCGGGGTGATACCGGCCGCGCGGAAGCAGCCCAGGATGGCGTCGTACAGGCCGGGCGAGATGCGGCGCGGGAAGATGATGAGGGGGAGGGGCGGTGCATCCTTCAGCCAGACCGCAGCCTTGCCTTTGAGGGCGCCCTGCGGGGCGGCCAGCACCAGCGGTTCGTCCAGCACCTTCAGGTAGTCCAGCTCCGCCAGCGCGCGCTCGGGCAGGGGCGGGATCAGCAAGCCGGCGTCGATGCGGCCGTGCAGCAGGTCGTCCACCTGCACGTCGGAGGTCGCCTCGCGCAGCGCGATCTGCACATGCGGGTAGTAGCTGCGGTAGGTGCGCAGGAAGGGCGGCAGCACGCTGTAGTCGGCGGAGGACACGAATGACAGCGCCAGGCGGCCTTCCTCGCCGGCGGCGGCACGGCGCACCAGGTCGGGCAGGTCGGCGGCGCCATCGAGCAGGCGGCGCGCTTCGGGCAGCAG
>NZ_SPVF01000144.1 GCF_004614185.1 Zemynaea arenosa
GCGGGAGTAGCTCAGTTGGTAGAGCGCAACCTTGCCAAGGTTGAGGTCGAGAGTTCGAGACTCTTCTCCCGCTCCAACGTACAGGAACCAAATCCCAAGCGGGAGTAGCTCAGTTGGTAGAGCGCAACCTTGCCAAGGTTGAGGTCGAGAGTTCGAGACTCTTCTCCCGCTCCAGAATTTTGAAAGAACGCGGCGCTGGCCGCGTTTTTTCTTCCCCTCCAAGGCGGGGTAGCAAAGTGGTTATGCAGCGGCCTGCAAAGCCGTGTACGCCGGTTCGATTCCGGCCCTCGCCTCCATCAAATCAAGCACTTATACGAGACCTCGACCACGTCGAGCGACCTCAACCACACAGAAAGTGTGGTGTACCACACCTCCAAACGGCCAACTTGCCGTAGTCTCCTCGCTATCGCCAGCGCGGATGCTATTGTCGAAATATGGCCCTCCAATCGCGTAACGGCTGACAGAAGCCAGACTCAGAGGAGATCACGCAGGCGTACGGTCGCCGTGAGCTGCTCGCGTCCGCGCAGGTAGCGCAGCATGACACTCGCCGCGGCCGCGTCTTTGAGACGCGTACGCACGCCGGCCAGACCCAGGGCCGCGGCCGGGGTCCCATCGATCTGCAGCAGTTCGTCGTTGGGCTTCAGGCCCGCTGCGTCGCCCGGCCCGCCCTTGATCACTTGCCGCACGACGATACGGCTCAGTTGCGCGCCCGCCGCGATCAGGAACAGGCCACTGCGGTCGAAACCTGCAGTGGCACCCCCGCCCGCGGAGAGCAGCAGCCGGGCGTGCTGGTAGTCAAAGCCGACGACATAAGGCGCCAGGAATTCCGCGCCGAGCAAGCCCTCATGCCAGGTCGACCGCAGCGTGCCCCCGACAGAGAGGCCGACGATCGGCTTGGCCTGTGCCACGTCCGGAGCATCGGCCAGCGCCAGGCGCTCGGCACGTGCGAAGGCATAGAACGTATCGCCCCCGACCCCAGCGCCAAAGCCGGTCACCACCGCCTGGGGAAAGGCTGTGCGCATGCCGGTCTGGTCGATGAAAGGCTCGGGGATCAGGAAGGACGACTTGGCGCCCAAGTCCACCAGCGCATGGGCCCTCAGCGTGCGGCCGCCGGGCAGCGTCAGCAGGACCGTCGCCAGCGGCGTGCCCGCCACGAATGTCAACGGCACTGCTGCCGTGAACGTCCCGCGCGGCACATCATCCTGATCGCTGACCGTCAGTGTGCGAAGCGCAAAGTCGATCTGCACAAAATGCTCGCGGAAGAACTGCGCGCCGATGATGCCGGCTGGCGCACGGCCGCTGGTGGGGCCCAGCAGGTGCGCCAGATCCATCACTGCCGGTGCGGCCACGGCCAGTGCCACCTCGCCCACATGCAGCTCCACCGCGGCCGCCTCTTTCTGCTGAGAGCTGCCGCCGCCTGCGCCTTGCACCATGCGCCCGTCCGATACGCGGAGATGGGCGGCGCGAGCCACCGCGGTATCGAGGATGGTGCGGGACGCGCCGGTATCGAGGATGAACCACTGCGCCGGCAGGGCGCCCACTCGAACCGGAACGTACACGCGGGCGTCTTCGTACAGGATGGGGACAGGTACCGTCGCCATCGCATCGCGCTGCACGAGGCATGAGACCAGAAGCATCAGCATGCAGGCAGCTCGCGTCATCGATCTCATCGTTTCCTCCGCCGTGTGAACCAAAAGCCCGCAATGCCAAATAAGACCGACACTCGAGAAGCGACCCGCTCGCGTCATCCGACTCGAAAGTTCAATCTAAAATTCAAATCGCAAGGCCGTCGTCACGCTGTGCTCGCTCAACCGGGCAGGCTGTCCAACAAGGCGCCGTGCCGCGCGGGTGCTATTGATGAAGAGCGCCTCGCTCAACCAGGACCATTGGTCAGTGAGCGGGAGCGCCCAGGCCACCGCCAGGCCGTGGCCCGTCTCGTTGTTGGGATCGGCTGGAAGAAGGTCGTGCTCGCGGGTTTGGAACCGGTCGTAGCGCGCACTGGCGGTCCCGGCGCCCAGCCGATGGCTCACCAGGACATACACCGCCTCGAAGTCGAGCGCGACAGCGCGCGCCCCCATCAAAGTATCCCCATGCAGCGCCTGCGCCAGCACGGTCCATCCGCGGCCGGGCTGCAGGGTGAGGGTGGCGAGGTCGAAGCGGGTGTGCCAGCCATATTGTCCATCCTGGACTGCGAGCGCGTCGGCGCGGTTATCGTAATGCAGTGCGGCCAGCTGCGCACGCTCAGGCAAGACGAGCTCCGCGCCCACGTAGTAGCCCAGTCGTCCGTCGATCTCGCGGAACGGCCGCAGGAGCCCGGATTGCCGGGGAATCGGACCGTCCGGCCGGTACACCGGCAGGTCGGGGAGGCGCCGCGCCTCATTGCGTCCGGCGATGCGGTCGCTGATGGACCAGCCGCGCCAGGCCAGCAGGGTGCCAGCCGGGTCGTTGTGGTTGAACACAGCAGCCACCAGGCCGACGTCGTACGCTGAACCGGCAAAGCGACCCAGGCGGCGCGTGCTCCACTCGATGCCCTGGGTGCGGATCTCTTCGCCGATCCAACTGTTCACGGCGGCGCTGGAGATGGTGCGCGCCGGCAGCCAGCCCGGCGCGCCGTAGGCAATCTCCACGCTTGAGGGCGGGAAGAAGAACCCGGCGCGCACCCGTGTTTTCCAGGCGTCGGACGGCAGCGGACTCCAGGTCAGGACAGCCGAGCGGATATCCAGCACACCTGCATGGTCGGAATCCGCGCTGAGTTCAACCTGAGCACTCAGGTTGTCCGACAAGTCGGAATCGGCCGCGAGCACGGCCTGTCCGCTGCCCAGCGTGGACCCGCCACTGCGCAGTTTCCCCAGGCCGCCGTCGCGAATGCCGCCCCGAGTGCTCGCACTGGCGCGCAGATCAAGCGCGCCGTGCAGCTCGGCTGCATGGCTGGCGAACCCGACGGCGGCAAACACCAGACACGTCCATTGACTTTTCATCCGTGCATCATAACGTGCCGGCGCGCACACCGTGTCCTGGCCGAGCCGGCGCGGTGCCGCCAGCGCCAAAGTCAGCGCGAGGAGTGCGGACCGTTGCATCGAGTGCCGGTGGTCGAGAGAGGAGGGACGGGAAGTCCCCGGCCGCGGGCTCAGGTGTCGGCCCGCTCCAGGTAGGCCTGGATCATGGGGCTCACCGTGGCGACCAGCTGCTCCAGGTCCAGCGCCGTCAGGCCCGGCACCCGGAGCACATGCCGCGCAAGCGCGGTGCCCAGCAGGTGGCTCATCGCCAGGGTGAATCCGGTGGTCCGGTTCACCAGCACCGCCGTGCGCTGCAGGTTGCCGATGTGCTGGGCCAGCAGCTCGCTCATGCGCGCTGTCCCCGCTTCGCTGCCCAGTGCGGTGCGCACCAATACCAGCAGGGCCTCGCGCGTCGCCTGGTCCTCCCACATGCTGAAGTAGGCCCGGGTCAGGCGCGCGCCCTGTGTCGCCAGCGGTCCGGTGACCGCCGCGCCGAAGGTTTCCGCGGCACCGGGTGGCAGCTGCAGGGTCGCGGCCAGCAGGCCGTCCTTGTTGCCGAAGTAGTGGGCCAGCAGCGCCACATCCAGCCCCGCTTCCTCCGCAATGGCGCGCAGGGTGGCGCCGCGAAAGCCGCGGTGGGCGAAGTGCTGGCGGGCGATGGCGAGAATGCGGTCGCGGTTGCCGGTCGGTCCCTGCGGGCGGCCGCTGCGTTTGGTCGGGGACGTCATGGGGAAACTCTAGCACAATTCAACACTTGTTGACATCATCGTGTGTTGAATTTAAGCTCGGCCCCACTCAATCACAGGCAGGAGGTGTCATGGACGCGGTGTTGATCGTGGGTGCGGGACCGACCGGTTTGGCGCTGGCCCTCTGGCTGGACCGGCACCGAGTGAAGGTGCGGATCATCGACCGCAGCGCGGCGCCGGGCACGGCCTCGCGCGCGGTGGTGATCCATGCGCGTACGCTGGAGCTGTATCGCCAGCTGGGCCTGGCCGAGCGGATGGTGGCGGCAGGGCATGTCAGCGACGGCATCCACTTCTGGGCCGAGGGCGAGCGCCGCGCCGACCTGGTGTTCGGCGCCGCCGGGACCGGGATGACGCCCTATCCCTACGTCCTGATCCTGCCCCAGGACCGGCATGAACAGCTGCTGGTGGAGGCGTTGGCGCAGCGCGGGATCGCGGTCGAGCGGGAGACCGAGCTGGTGGGCCTGGAAGAGCAGGCCGATCATGTGCTGGCCCGCCTGCGCGACCCGGACAGCCAGGAACGCAGCGTCGCCGTGCGCTACCTGGCCGGCTGCGACGGGGCGCATTCGGCGGTGCGGCATGCGCTCGGACTGGCCTTCGAAGGCGGCACCTATGAGCACGTGTTCTACGTGGCGGACGTGCAGGCGGCCATTCCGGCACCCACCGGCGACGCACACTTCGCACTCGATCGCGGCGACTTCGTGGCGGTTTTCCCCTACAACGAGCACGGCCATGTACGCCTCATCGGGGCCGTCCGGGATGCCGCCGCCGCCGCCGCTGACACGCCGCTGCGCTACGAGGACGTGCAAAGCGATGCGCTGCACAGCCTGGGCGTCGAGGTCACCCAGGTCAACTGGTTTTCCACCTACCGCGTGCATCACCGGATCGCCTCCCGCTTCCGCCAGGGGCGCTGTTTCCTGCTGGGCGATGCGGCCCATGTCCACAGCCCCGCCGGCGGGCAGGGCATGAACACGGGCATTGCCGACGCGGCCAACCTGGCCTGGAAGCTCGCGGCGGTGCTGCGCCAGGAAGCGGATGAGCGCCTGCTCGACACATACGAAGCCGAACGTCGCGCCTTCGCCCTGCAGCTGGTGGCCACCACCGACCGCGCCTTCACTCTCGTGACCCGGACCGGCCGTCTCGCCGAACTGGTGAAGGACCACGTCGCCCCGGCGGTCCTGGCCGCCGTGTTCGCCAATGACCACCTGCGACGGCGCGCCTTCGGCCTCGTGTCGCAGACCGCGCTCGCCTATCCGGACAGTCCGCTGAGCACGGGCCGGGCCGGGACCCTGCATGGCGGCGACCGCTTCCCCTGGATCGCCGGCGAGGAGGGCGACAGCTTCGCGCTGCTGCAAGACGGTGTCTGGGTCGCGTACGCATGCGGTCTGGTCCCGGAGCAGGTGCGGGCCTGGTGCGTGCAGCACGGCGTACAGGTGCATGAGGCACCATGGACCGCGGCCCAGGCCCGCGCCGGCTGTGCGCGGGGGGCCCTGTATCTGGTGCGGCCCGACATGTACGTGGGCCTGGCGCTCCCCCATCCGGAGGTTGCGGCGCTCGAGGCTTACATCCAGAAGGCAGGCTGCCTGCTGCCTGTGTCCTGACTGGAGCGGCGCCGCGGTGGTAACCCGCACGCACTGCAGGCCCAGGGCGACCGCGCCCTCGATTCCTTTAGAGTTCGGTCTTCGGTGTCCGCATGAGTTCCGGCCGCTGGGAATTTTGGAGCATGCTGTCCTCCGTCGATGATTCTGGTTGACTGGACGATCCCTGGCGCCATGGCGCTCCTGCTCGACTGTGCAGGCGCCCTCGCGCACGCGGAGGATGCTCCCAAGCCGGACTATGAACTGACAAGCCGAAAGAGCTGAGTTAGGGGACCGCCGTTGGGAGAGTGCCGCCGCCGTTCTCCGTTTGGAGGCGGCGGTTTTGCAGTCCACCGTCCATTCACGGGTGCGCCATCCCGCCGCGTCCACTGAGCATGATTCGATTGACACGTGCCGCGATTCGGCGCACCGTCAACGACCGCATTTCGCGTCTTGGAGGATGGGTTCATGAAATATACGCTGGCGGCCGTCTTCGCCGATCTCGACCCGGCCCAGCGCGCCCGCACGGCGCTGCAGCGCGGCGGCTTTGCGCCTGCCGAGCTATCGCTGTCGTCCCGTAGCACATCGCACGCCTGGGCGGCCCAGGAGTCGCTGGGCGGGCGTATCGCGAACTGGTTTCTGCGCCTGCTGGAGCGGGGCGGCGAAGTCTATCCGCGGGACACGCCGGACCGGGGCCAGGGGCGCTCCGTGCTGACGGTCACCTGCGATTCCCAGGCGCGGCTCGACCAGGCGCACGCCATCATCGCCGCCTTCTCACCCATCGAAAGCGACCAGCAGGCCGGCACCGGCTCGCCGTATATTGGCTGACCGCGTCACCTCCCGACCTCGCAGCACCTGGGTATCCCGGCCACCCGCCTCCCCATTCCTGAGATCCCGGCCGTACCGTGCCGGCCCCCGCATGCTACGCCGGCTGCGTCACCTCCGCATGCCGGTGCAGGAAAAACGCCAGCATGGCGCGGGTCGCCGACGGACCGGCTGCGCTTGCGTGCGAGCCCGCCGGGTCGCCGCCTTGCCAGGCGTGGGCGGCGCCATGCAC
The DNA here is from genome assembly GCF_004614185.1 of Zemynaea arenosa. Classification (GTDB taxonomy): domain Bacteria; phylum Pseudomonadota; class Gammaproteobacteria; order Burkholderiales; family Burkholderiaceae_D; genus Telluria; species Telluria arenosa. Next base: position 6,374 of record NZ_SPVF01000144.1, read on the forward strand.
CAGCCAGTGTTCCGCCACCAGCTCACCCGCAGCCGTGTGCCAGCGGGCACGCGTGCAGGCATGGCCCGTTGCTTCCTCGCGGGTGCGGGTCTCGGTGAGGGCATGCGGGCCGTGCGGCGCGATGAACTGGCGCAGCACCGTCTGCCCGTTGTCCGGGTGGACCACGGAGTCGGCATCGCCATGGAAGACGATGATCGGCACCGCCTGCCGCAGCCGCGCCGTGTGGCCAGGCCGCTTCATGGCCTGCAGGCCCGATATCATGTCGCGCCCGCTCCCCGCAGGCAGGCCGGAATGGACTCCCACGCCCGCGTAGAGTTCCGGATAGGCTGCACCGAGCACGGCCGCCATCGCGCCGCCCGCCGACAGCCCGGCCACATACACGCGGGCCGGATCGGCATCCTGCTCCGCCATCACCTGCCGGGTGAGTGCGGCGATGAGGGCCGGCTCGCCGGCGCGGGCCTGGTGCGCGGGATCGAACCAGTTCCAGCAGCCGTTGGGATTGGCGCCGCGGTCCTGCTCGGGATACAGCACGAGGCAATCCTGTTCGTCCGCCAGGCCGTTCATCGCGGTCCCGGTCGCGAAATCGTCCGCGTTCTGGGTGCATCCGTGCAGCAGCACGAGCAGCGGACGCGGCGCGCGGGCGGGGCCCGGCGGCACGTAGAGCTTGTAGCGCCGCTGCCCTTCGCCGCAACTGAAGACCGCGCCGGTGAAGCTGCCGCGGCCGTGCTGGCG
>NZ_SPVF01000176.1 GCF_004614185.1 Zemynaea arenosa
AGATCGAGGTGGTGGTCGATGACGGGGTGGCGGACCAAGTGGTCGATGCCATCATCAAGTCCGCGCGCACCGGCAAGATCGGGGACGGCAAGATCTTCGTGCAGAACGTGGAGCAGGTGATCCGCATCCGTACCGGGGAGACGGGGCCGGACGCGGTGTAAGTGTGCTGTGGTGCGCTCGGGAGCGCCGCCTAGCTGCGGCCGACGCGCATGTCGAACTTCCACGTCACCAGGCGCAAGGTGGTGATGAAGACGGCGCTGGTCCAGAGGGCCAGGTCGTGGCCCATGTGGTACTTGCGCATGATGAGGTACATCCAGCTGCCCAGGAAGGCGCAGATGGCGTAGGGCTTCCCGTCGCGGAAGACCATGGGGACTTCGTTACAGACGATGTCCCGTAGGACGCCTCCGAAGATCCCGGTGATCACGCCCATCATCGATGCGATGAAGAGGGGCATGTGCGCGTCCAGCGCGGAGGCCACGCCGGCGATCGAGAACAGGCCCAGGCCGACGGCGTCGGCGATGACGATCAGGCGTTCGGAGACGATCTGGCGCAGGGTGCGGATCAGGGGCGCGGCGATCAGGGCGAGCACGAAGATCAGGATCGCGTATTCCTGGTGGGTGACCCAGAACAGGGGGCGCTTGTCGAGCAGGAGGTCGCGCATGGTGCCGCCGCCGAAGGCCGTCATGAAGGCGACGGTGAAGACGCCCACGAGATCCATCCGTTTGCGGCGCGCCTCGATGAAACCGGAGAAGGCGCCGACCAGGATCGCCATAATCTCGATGAACTTAATGAGCGTCATGGCAGAACGATAACATGCCGCTCCGCGCGCCTCCAACATTCCTACCCCTCTAGTCCGGGCCGAGGCGCGGCGCGTACGTCCCCGGTGTGGAATGTTCAGCTGAGGCTGGTGCGAGGATTCCTACGCTTGTACGCCGGGGTACGTCCCCGGTGTGGAATATTCAGTTGAGGCTGCCGCGAAAATTCCTACGCCTGTACGCCGGGGTACGTCCCCGGTGTGGAATGTTCGGCTGGGGATGTTACTTGAATTCCGAGGCGGGTCAGCCGTCTTTGTATTTGAGGGCGGAGCGGAGGAGGACGATCAGGGCGCCGTGGCTGCGCTCGTCAATCTTGGCGGCGCAGAAGGCGATCACCTCCTTCTTCTGCTCCAGCCAGCTGTGCACCATGCTGCGCAGGACCGGCTCGCCGCCGGCGCTGCCATACCCCTTGCCGTGGATGACGCAGACGCAGCGGAAGCGGCGCTGGCTGGCATGCCGCAGGAACAGGCCGAGCTCGTCACGGGCTTTGTCGCGGCGCATGCCGTGCAGGTCGAGCTCGTCCTCGACTTGCCAATAACCGCGGCGCAGGCGCTTCAGGACGTCGGTGCCGATGCCGTGGCGCAGGAAGCTGGTGCTGGGGTCGTCTTCGAGCAGGTGGTCGACGTCGAATTCGTCGGAGAGGGATTCGCGCAGGACAGCGGCGACCTCTTCCTCCGGCGTCAGGGGCTTGGGCGGCGGCTTGACGCTGAAGGCGCGCGGCATGTTGGGGACATACCGGTCGGAGGGCGGCAGCTGGACCACGTCGCGCAGGGCGCCGCGGAAGGCGTTCGCATCAGCCTGCGCGGCGGCCTGGGCTTCACGCTCAGCCTGCTCGCGCTCGGCTTTCTCGATGGCCCGTGCCTTTTCCTCCTCGGCGAGCTGGTCGCGCAAGTTCTTGAGGCTGGCAAAATCCTTCAGGCTGGGCATCGGTCCTTCACAACTCGGGAAGCGTTAGTCTTCCAGCGCTTCCAGGTAGCGCTGGGCGTCGAGGGCGGCCATGCAGCCGGTGCCGGCGCTGGTGATGGCCTGGCGGTAAATATGGTCCTGCACGTCGCCGGCGGCAAACACGCCCGGAATGTTGGTGGCGGTGGCCATGCCTTCCAGCCCGGACTTGGTCTTGATGTAGCCGTTGTGCATGTCCAGCTGGCCTTCGAACAGGCTGGTGTTCGGCTTGTGGCCGATGGCGATGAACAGGCCGTGCACGTCGATGGTCTTGGTGGCGTCGCCGGTGGTCGACTTCAGGCGGATCGAGGTGACGCCGCTCTGGTCGCCCAGGACTTCGTCCAGCACGTGGTCGTATTCGATGACGATCTTGCCTTCGGCGGCCTTGGCTTTCAGGCGGTCGATCAGGATCGGCTCGGCGCGGAACTTGTCGCGGCGGTGGATGATCGTCACTTTCGAGGCGATGCCGGCCAGGTACAGGGCTTCCTCGACGGCGGTGTTGCCGCCGCCGACCACGGCCACTTCCTGGTTGCGGTAGAAGAAGCCGTCGCAGGTGGCGCAGGCGGACACGCCGCGGCCCATGAAGGCCTGTTCCGATTCCAGGCCCAGGTATTGGGCGGAGGCGCCGGTGGCGATGATCAGCGCGTCGCAGGTGTATTCATGCGAGTCGCCCTGCAGGCGGATCGGCTTTTCGTTCAGGTGCGCGGTGTGGATGTGGTCGAACACGATCTCGGTCTTGAAGCGCTCGGCATGCTGCAGCAGGCGCTGCATCAGGTCCGGCCCCTGCACCCCCATCGGGTCGCCCGGCCAGTTTTCCACGTCCGTGGTCGTCATCAGCTGGCCACCCTGTTCGACGCCGGTCACCAGCATCGGCTGCAGGTTGGCGCGCGCGGCATAGACGGCGGCGCTGTAGCCAGCCGGGCCAGAACCAATGATGAGGACGCGGGCGTGTTTTTTCGTGGTCATGGGGGAGGTCCGTTCAGATATGCAGGGAAACTGGGGCCGTTTCCGGCCAGATCAAGTGCGGCCCAGATTATAAGCGATGATGCGATCAGGCATGAATGATGTGGTTCATGCCGCCGTATATGGCTTAGAATGGCCAACATTGCCTGTCGGGCATGCAGCACGTGTCCGGCTCTCGTATCAAAGTTGCATCAGAATGCCTAAAGCCAGTCCATCGACCAACCAGGGTAACGTCCGCAATTCCCAGCTCCGGCAGCCGCTGCCGAACCGCCTGGTGCGCCTGCTGTCCGAGGCGCGCTGGATCGCGCTGTTCGCGGCCTTCGTCTATTTCGTGATGATCCTGGCGACCTATGACAAGGCCGACCCCGGCTGGTCGCACGACGTGCTGGTGCCCAAAGTGCACAACATGGGCGGGCGCGCGGGCGCCTGGCTGGCCGACCTGATGCTGTTCGTGTTCGGCTTCTCGGCCTGGTGGTGGTGCATCTGCTTCCTGCGGCTGGTGTGGAAGGGCTACCGGTCGCTGACCAACAAATTCATTCTCGATACCGAAGACACGCCCGAGCACGAGCAGGAGCCGATCATCCGCTGGATCGGCTTCGGCCTGCTGTTCGCCGGCAGCATGGGACTGGAATTCTTACGCATGTGGTCGCTGAAGGTGCAGCTGCCGCGGCCGCGGCCGGGCGGGGTGCTGGGCGAGCTGATTGGCGGCACGGCGGACGTAATGCTGGGCTTTACGGGCGGGACCATGTTCCTGCTGCTGCTGTTCGGGCTGGGCTTTTCGCTGTTCTTCCAGGTCTCCTGGATGAATGTGGCGGAGCGCATCGGCGAGGGCATCGAGCTGGCGATCGACTGGGTCAGGCTGCGCATGGAGGACCGGGAGGACCGGCGCCAGGGCGAGGTGGCGGTGTCCAAGCGCGAAGAGGTGGTGGTGCAGGAGCGCGCCAAGCACGTGGAGAAGCATCCGGTCGCGGCGCCGCCGGTCAAGATCGAGGCGCCGGTGGTGGAGGTGGTCAAGTCCGAGCGGGTGCAGAAGGAGAAGCAGGCGACCCTGTTCCAGGATCTGCCGGGCGACTCGAAACTGCCGCCGCTGGCGCTGCTGGACGAGCCGCCGCCGGCCCAGGAAACCATCGCGCCGGAGACGCTGGAATTCACCTCGCGCCTGATCGAGAAGAAGCTGTCCGACTTTGGGGTGGAAGCGACCGTGGTGGCGGCCTACCCGGGCCCGGTGGTGACGCGCTACGAGATCGAGCCGGCCACGGGCGTGAAGGGCTCGCAGATCGTGAACCTGTCGCGCGACCTGGCCCGCTCGCTGTCACTGACCTCGATCCGGGTGGTGGAGACCATCCCGGGCAAAAACTACATGGCGCTGGAGCTGCCGAATCCGAAGCGGCAGATCGTGCGGCTGACCGAGATCGTCGGCTCGAAGGTGTACAACGATTCGTCGTCCAACCTGACGGTGGCGCTCGGTAAAGACATCGCGGGCAAGCCGGTCATTGCGGACCTGGCGAAGATGCCCCACCTGCTGGTGGCGGGTACCACCGGTTCCGGTAAGTCCGTGGGTATCAACGCGACCATCCTGTCGCTGCTGTACAAGTCCGACCCGGCCGACGTGCGGCTGATCCTGATCGACCCGAAGATGCTGGAAATGTCCGTCTACGAGGGCATCCCGCACCTGCTGGCGCCGGTGGTGACGGACATGCGGCAGGCGGGACATGCGCTGAATTGGGCGGTCAACGAGATGGAGCGGCGCTACAAGCTGATGTCCAAGCTCGGGGTGCGTAACCTGGCGGGCTACAACGCGAAGATCGCGGACGCGGCCAAGCGCGAGGAGCACATCCCGAATCCGTTCTCGCTGACGCCGGATGCGCCGGAGCCCCTTGAAAAATTGCCGACCATCGTCATTGTTATTGACGAGCTGGCCGACCTGATGATGGTGGTCGGGAAGAAGGTGGAAGAACTGATCGCCCGCATCGCCCAGAAGGCGCGGGCGGCGGGTATCCACCTGATCCTGGCGACGCAGCGGCCGTCGGTGGACGTGATCACCGGCCTGATCAAGGCGAACATCCCGACCCGCATCGCGTTCCAGGTGTCGTCGAAGATCGACTCGCGCACCATCCTGGACCAGATGGGCGCGGAGACGCTGCTGGGCATGGGCGACATGCTGTTCATGCCGCCGGGGACGGGGCTGCCGGTGCGGGTGCACGGGGCGTTCGTATCGGACGACGAGGTGCACCGCGTTGTGAAACACTTGCAGGCCCAGGGCGAGCCCAACTATGTGGAGGGCATCCTGGAGGGCGGCACGCTGGAAGAGGGCGGCGCGGGCGACGGGGCCATCGCGGGCGCCGGTGGCGGGGGCGGCGACGGCGAGTCGGATGCCATGTACGACCAGGCGGTGCAGGTTGTGCTCAAGCACCGCCGGGCGTCGATCTCGCTGGTGCAGCGCCATCTGCGCATCGGCTACAACCGGGCGGCGCGCCTGCTGGAACAAATGGAGCAGAGCGGAGTGGTCTCCGCGATGCAGTCGAACGGCAACCGGGACATCCTGGTGCCGGCGGCGAGCGCGGAGTAAGCCGCGGTTCAAGCGCCGCCGGTTGAAGCCTTCAATATCGTTTTCGGGAGTGACATGCGAGTTTTCGTAAAAGCAGCGGCGCTGGCGGCCGCGCTGGCCCTGGCGGGCGCGGCGCAGGCGGCGGCGCTCGACCAGTTCAAGGCCTTCGTGGCCTCCACCAAGTCGGCGCGCGGCGAGTTCACCCAGCAGCAGGTGGGCAAGCCGGGTGCGAAGGCGCCGAAGTCGGCTGGACCGTCGTCCGGCACCTTCGTGTTCGCGCGGCCGGGCAAGTTCATCTGGACCTACCAGAAGCCGTACGAGCAGGTGCTGCAGGCCGACGGCGAGCAGCTGTATGTGTACGACAAGGACCTGAACCAGGTCACGGTGCGCAAGCTGGGCGATGCGCTGGGCTCGTCGCCGGCGGCGATCCTGTTCGGCTCGAATGACCTGGAGAAGAACTTCACCTTGGCCGAGGGCGGCACGCGCGACGGGCTGGAGTGGCTGAACGCGACGCCCAAGGCCAAGGACTCGGCGTTTGCGAGCGTGGCCATCGGGCTGCGCAACGGCGTGCCGGAGGCGATGGAGCTGAAGGACGCGTTCGGGCAGACCTCGGTGCTGAAGTTTGCCAAGTTCGAGAAGAATCCGGCGATCGCGGCCAATGCATTCGCGTTCACCATTCCCAAAGGGGCGGACGTGTTCCGGCACTGAGATCTCCCTTTCTCTTTCTCCGATTGAGACCCGGGTGCGCCAAGGCGGCGGCCCGGGTTTTTTGTTTTTCAGAAGCTAAACGGCACGCGGACCGTCAAGGTGACGTCCGGGGTGTCGCGGGTGAGGCCGGCGCCGACGGACACGTTCAGCGTCTTCTTGTCCGACAGGCGGTACGAATAGCCGATCAGCAGGGTGCCCAGTTGCGTGCGCACGGAACCGGGGACCGTCTGCCCGTTCTGCTCGGTGTGCGCCACGGAGTTGTGGTCGTAGCCGATCGAGAAGGTGGTCTTGTCGTTCAGGGCGAGGCCGATGCCGAAGTTGAAGCCGAGGACGTCGCCAGGCTTGACGTCGCCCAGGGTCTCCCGTTCGCCATTCAGGATCAGGCGGCGCACGTTGTGGCGCGTGATGTTGTGCAGGTAGCTGACGCTGCCGAAGAAGACGGCGGGGTCGGCGGCAAACAGGGCGGTGACGTTGGGCTGGATCGAGTAGAAGCCGGAGCCGGTCGGCAGTTCGAGCGGCAGGCCGGTGCCGGTGACGTTCTCGCCGACGCAGCGGGTCTGGCAGTCGGTGGTGACCTCGAACGGGTCGCGGCCGGTGCGGGATTTGATGCGCAGTCCGGCGACATAGAAGGGGCCTTCGGGGCCGGGGATGTTTAGCTGGTAGCGGGCGGCCAGTTCGACGTCGCCGATATGGCGGCCGCTGGTTTCGAAGGCCCGTTCGGTGGCGGTGCCGGTGAACAGCTCGCGGCTGACGGTTTGGTCGCTGCGGTAGACGTACGGGACGCGGGCTTCCACTTCCAGGCGGTTGGTCAGGCCGCGCCGCAGGGTGAGGGCGGCGGTGGTGGTGTTGCGCTTGACCTCGCGGACGTCGATCAGGCCGATCAGCAGGGCGGGGATGATGGTGTAGCCGACCAGGGCGACGCGGTTGCTCGAGGAGTAGCCGTATTGCAGGGACGGTTCGAGCACGGTGCGGCCGCGGGGGGTGAGCACGCCGGGCTGTTCGAAGAGGGGCGCGACTTCCGGCGGCCGGCCGTCGCGCGGCGGGGCGGTGCCGACGGGTTGCGGGACGCCACCGTCGGGCG
>NZ_SPVF01000061.1 GCF_004614185.1 Zemynaea arenosa
GGCCAGGCGCGGTGGGCCTGGCCGGCGCGCATCAGCATGTCCAGGCAGGTGGCGCGGGTGGGACCGTCGCCGATGATCAGCAGGCGCAGGCGCTGATGAGCCGGGTCGCCGCTGGCCGCCAGGCGCAGGAAAGCGTCAACCAGGGCCGGGTAGTTGGCGTCTTCGTCGAACACGCCGACGCTGCCGATCACGAAGGCGTGGTCGACCATGAAGCCGGGCGGCCCGACCAGCGCGGGCGGGCCGAGGCGCGGGTGAAAGTGGATGCTGTCGACGCCGTTGGCGATCTGGGACACGCGGGCCGGCGGCGCGCCCACCGAGTCGATCAGCCATTCTTCGAGGTCGGCGCTGACGGCGATGAAATGGCTGATCAGTGGGCGCAGCAAGCGGCGCAGCAGCTGGTACTTGAGACGGCGGCCGAGCGGGTCGGGCGTTTCGCGCCCATGCTCGCCATGCACCCGCGACTTGACGCCGGCCAGCGCGGCCACCAGCTGGCCTTCCATGCCGCACAGGTTACGCGTGTGGATCACGTCGGGATGCAGCGCGCGCAGGGTGCGGAACATGCGCAGGTAGTGGGCGAAATCCTTGCCATCGCGCTTGTTCAGGGTGATCACCTCGACGTCGCGCTGGCGGAAGATGGCGCCGTGGCCCGGATGGTCCTTGAGGCAGACGATGGCGTGCCGGTAGCGGCCAGGCGGCATGTGGCGGATCAGGTTCAGCAGACCGTTTTCGGCGGCGGTGGTGTCCAGCTGGTGCACCAGATGGACGACCAGCCGGGGGGAATCGAAGGTGGCGGTGGTCATGGCGGTTCTCGCGCGGCGGGGGCTCGGGTGGAAATCAATCGTAGTAACTGTGGTAGTAGCTTCCGGGGAGCTGGCGCGATTTGTTGCAGATGATATTGATGTGATGGCAGTTTTCCAGACGCCGCAGGGCTTCGCGCACGGCGCGCTGGGTGGTGGTCTCGGACTCGATCACCATTACGACCTGGCCCATATTTTGGGCCAGCACGTTGGCTTCGGTCGTCAGCAGCAGCGGTGGTGAATCGAAGATCACGATGCGGTCCGGGTAGCGGCTGGAAATGTCATCCAGCAGCGCGGCCATGGCCTGGCTGGCCAGCAGCTCGGTCGCATGCTTGTTGCTGCGCCCGGCGGGCAGGATGCTCAGTGAGGGAATGTTGGTGCGCAGGATCACGTCGGACAGGCTCAGCTCTTCGTTGAGCAGGATGTCCATCAGACCGGGCGCGGGGCCGATGCCGAGCACCTTCGGGATCGACGGCCGGGCCACGTCGGCATCGACCAGCAGAACGGTGTGGTCTTTCTCCATGGCGATGCTCATGGCCAGGTTGACGGCGCAGTAGGTTTTGCCTTCCCCGGGCAGGGCGCTCGTCACCAGCACCAGGTTGCTGTGCTTGTGGCCGATGCGGGACTCGCCCAGTGCGGCACGCAGCAGCGGCCGCTTGATGATGCGGAAGTCCTCGGCGGTGCTGGTGCGGGCACCGTCCTGGGTCACCAGGCCCATGCGGCGCAGGCGCTCCAGGTCGACCTCGACGTGGCGCCGGTCCGGCGACTGCAGTTCGACGATGTTCACGTATCCTCCGGTGGGCGTGGATCAGCGTTCAGATGCGCTGCGGGCTCAGATGCGCTGCGGGCTCAGATGCGCTGCGGGCTCAGATGCGCTGCGGGCTCAGATGCTTTGTAGGCTTAGATGCGCAGGACCGTCATGGCCAGCACGCCGCCGTAGGCCGTGAGCAGGGTGGCGAAGGCGGCGCCAAAGGCGTACTGACCGCGGCGCCGCTTGATGCGCTCACCTGGAGTCCAATTCATGCCGACCGTACCGATCACGTTCAGGCCAGTGACGGCGCGCATGGCGGCCGGGCCGAGGAAGGTCGGGCGGGCCTGGCTCATGGCGAAGGCGGCGGCGGGGCCGGCCAGCAGGGCGGCCAGCAGCACCACGCTGTACAGCATCAGCCGGTTGGGGCCGATCGGCGCCAGCGGCAGCGTCGGCGGATCGATGATCTTGAAGGTCATCATGTCCGTGGTGCTGGACAGGTCGCCGGACAGCTTGGCAGCCTCGCGCTTGGCCATCAGCTTTTCGTAGTTGTCTTTGTTGAGTTGGTAGTCGCGGGTCAGCTGGGCCAGCTGCGATTCGATCTCGGGCACGGCGTTGATCTGAGCCAGCAGGCGGGCGTGGCGGGCGGCGTACTCGTTGACCCGGGCGCGCATCGCGGCGACCTTGGCATCGGCCTCTGTCTGCGCCACCTTCAGCTGCTGCAGCATGGGGCTGTAATTCTTGCCGGGGTCGCCGTCGGGAGCTTTCTTCTCCTTGGCCTCGGCTTTCTTGCGCTCCTCCAGCTGGGCAATCAGGCGCTTGGCGGCGATGATGTCCGGGTGCAGTTCGGTGTACTGCAAGCGCAAGACGTCCAGGTTCTTGTTGATGGCGGAGATGCGGCTGTCGATCTCGGGATTTGCGACCTCGACCGGTTTCGGGTCGAGGCCGACCACCGGTTCGTCGCCCGAGATCTGGGCCTTGATGGCGTTGCGGGCCTGTTCGGCCTCTTCCAGCTCGAGCTTGGCGGTGTTCAGGGCATCGCCGGCCAGCGCCAGCTGGGATGAGTAATCGGTGCCTTGCTGCGGCAGCAGGCCGGCGTTGCGCAGCTTGAAATCCTTGACCGCGTTCTCCGCAGCCACCAGGCGGTCCTCGTAGTTCTTGATCTGGTCGTCGATGAATTGGACAGCCTTCTCGGACTCGCCTTTTTTGCCCTTGAAACTGCCTTCCACGAAGATGGTGAGCAGCGACTGCACCACGTCCCGCACCAGCTTCGGGTTCTTGTTGTTGTAGGTGATGGTGTAGATGTCGTAGGTGCTGGTGCCGCCGATCTTGATCTTGGACATCAGCTCCTCGATCTGCTGCTCGTGCTCGCGGGCCGTGGTGGCCTTCACGTCCAGGTCCACCATGCGCATCACGCGTTCGACGTTGGGGCGGCTGAGCAGGGTGCGGCTCATGATGGCGACCTGCTGCTCGACGTTCGGCAGCGTGGTCATCGGGGCCAGCAGTGGCTTGAGGATGCTCTGGGTGTCGACGAACACCCGGGCGGTGGTCTGGTAGTCGTCCGGCAGCGTATAGACGCGCAGCCAGCCGAGTAGCGCAACGCTCCACATGACGGCCAACGCATGCCAGCGGTGATTCCAGATACCGCGGATGCTGGCGACTAGCTGGGTAACGAAGTCCTCCATGGTACGCGGGCCTCCGGAATAACTCTGTGCAGGGTCAGCCGATTATAGGGGCGTGTCAGCGGGCTCCGGCCCCAACCACCGCCTGCCTTGAGCCCGCTCAAGCGACCTCGACAGCCAGTACAACAGACGTGCCGACCGGCCGCCGGGCTTGCGCCACGACAGCCGGAAGAAAAAAGACCGGCCGTTGCCGGCCGGCCAAGCGCAGCTCCCACAAGGAGACGGTCAGGACTTGCGGCGACGCGACACCACGGTGGCGCCCAGCAAGCCGATGCCAAAGATCGCCAGCGAGGCAGGCTCCGGCACCGCCTGCAGGGCGTTGGCCAGCGTGTTGTGCTGGATGGTGATCTGGTAGGTGTCGGTCGCGTTGAGGATCGGGGTGACGGCGCTGAAGGCCATGGTGCCCGGGTTGTAGGTGGTGGTGCCCGGGGCGCCGTCGGTGCGGCTGACGTTCGACAGGGCGTTCAGCTCGTTCGGCGCATAGCTGAACACGGTGGTCCCGGTGGTCAGGTCGACAATATTGACACTCCACGACAGGCGGGCGTTGGCGTTGGTGGTGGCACCGGCGCCGGCCGAGACCCACGCCTGGCTGAACGGCGTGCCGTCGAAGGCGATGGTCATGGTGTCGGCCGAACCCAGCGTGAAGGCGAAGGTGGTCGAGGTGCCGACGTCCGAGTTGCCGGCGGCGACGGCGTTCATCATCACCGAGGCGTCGGCCCGGGTCTGGGCGTGGGCGCCGGCCGGGGCCATGCCGACGGTGATCGAGCTGCCGGTCAGGTTCTCGTCAGCATAGCCGAAGGTGCCGGGGGCCGGCGGCGGGAAGGGGAACGGGGTGAAGTCGTTCTCGGCCTTCGGGAAGCAGGTGCCGACGCACTGGTGCGGCACGTCCGGCGTGGTGCCCGACAGGATCGGGAACGACTGCGCGCCGTTGGCAAACACGGCGTTCAGGTTGGCCGTGGCGTGCGCGTCGTTGGTGCCGGTCAGGGTGCGGAAGTCGGTGGCGGCAAAGGCAGTGCCACTCGAATGCAGCAGGCGGAAGTTGTTGATGTCGAGGATGGCCGAAGCGAAGCTGTCGGCGTGCGCACTGGCCATGGCACCCAGAGCGAGGCTGGCGGCCAGGACGGTTTTGCGTACTAAGTTCATGGCGGATCTCCTGTGAATTTGGTTTGGTGCACGGCCCCCATCAGCAGGATGCGTGCCAGCCAACTTTCCCTCATCAAATCAAGCACTTGCGCGACCCCGGCCGGACCAGCCCCGACTTGCGTCAAGGGCCTGGCAGTAATCCCGACATTTTTTCTCGTCAGTTACGGAACTTCTTATGCATGACCCTGTCTGATTGCTCACGGGACAGCGCCGCGGGCGGCGCGCCGGTTACATGGAGGAGCTCAACCATGCTGCATGACGACGAACCGATTGTGTCGTTCGAATCTCCCGTGGGCCTGCGGGATTTGTGTATTGAAGGGCGCCCGCAGGATGAGGGCGCGGCCCTGGACATCCAGGTGTTCCATATCCGGATGGCGAACTCGCAGGGGCGGCGCGAGGCGGCCAGCCTGCTCATCCGCAAGATGTACGGCTGGCGCGGCTACGACGTCGAGCACGCCGTGCACCACGACCCCAACAAGATCACCCTGTACGCCGAAACCAACGGGATGATCGTCGGCACCATGAGCCTGTGCCTGGACCGGGAAGCGGGCCTGCCGGCCGATGAAAATTTTCGCGACAAACTGGACGAATTGCGGGTCCAGGGCCGCCGCATGTGCGAGCCGTCGCGCCTGGCGATCGACAAGGGCGTGACCAAGCGCGTGTTCGCCTCGCTGATCCACATCTCGTACATCTACGCACGCCTGATCCAGGGCTTCACCGACTACGTGATCGAGGTCAACCCGCGCCACGTGATGTTCTACAAGCGCATGCTCGGCTTCCATGACTTCGGCGGCGAGCGCCCCTGCACCCGGGTGGGCGCCCCGGCCGTGCTGCTGCGGCTGGAACTCGAGTACATGGGCGAGCAGATCCGCAAGTTTGGCGGCCTGTTCGAGAACCACGAGAGCGAGCGGTCGTTTTATCCGTATTTTTTCCCGACATGGGACGAGCCCGGCATTACCGCGCGTCTGATCGGGGGACGGGGCTGATATGGCAGACATGGAAGGAGCAGGCCAGGACGCCGTCGCTGCGCTGCGCGCGCTGCTGGGCGCCGCCCACGTCCTCGATGACGCGGACACCCTGGGCGCCTACGCCCGCAGCACCGCCGCGCGGCCCACCCGCCCGCGCGCGGTCGTGTACCCGGGCACGGCGGAGGAGGTGGCCGGAGTGGTGGCGATCGCCGCGCGGCTGCAGGTCCCGCTGTACCCCATCAGCACCGGCAAGAACTGGGGCTATGGCGATGCGACGGCGGTCACCTCCGGCCAGATCATCGTCGAACTGAGCCGCATGAACCGGATCCTCGCGCTGGACACCGAGCTGGGCTACGCCGTGATCGAGCCCGGCGTGACGCAGGCGCAATTGTCGAACTACCTGGCCGAGCATGGCGGCGAGCTGTGGATGGACAGCACCGGCGCCGGCCCGGACACCAGCCTGGTGGGCAATATCATGGAGCGCGGCTTCGGCCACTCGCCGTATGGCAACCGGCTGCTGCACATCGCCGGCCTGCAGGTGGTGCTGGCCAATGGCGACGTGGTCAACACCGGCTTCGGCCATTACCCGTCAGCGCGCACGACCTATCTGTATCCCTATGGACTGGGTCCTTACCTGGATGGGATCTTCACGCAATCCAATTTTGGCATCGTCACGCGCCTGGGGATGTGGCTGATGCCGCGCGCGGAAAGCGTCAACCACTTCCTGTGCTCGGTCGACCGGCACGAAGACATCGGCGCCGTGGTCGACGCCTTGCGCCCGCTGCGCATGGACGGCACCTTGCGTAGCATCCTCCACATCGGCAACGATTTGCGCGTGCTGTCGGGCGGCATGGTGTTCCCGCGCGACATGGTACCGTCCAGCACCGCACTGCCGGACGAGCTGCGCCAGCGCCTGCGACAGCAGGCCGGGGTGGGCGCATGGACCGTGTCCGGCGCCTTGTACGGCCGCACGCGCCAGGTAGCGGCCGCCCGCCACGCCGTGCGCGCGTGGCGCTGGGCGAGTCGCTGTTCGCGATGAACCGCGGCGTGCCGAATGGCCGCTTCCTGGCCGGGGCCTACTGGCGCCGGCGCGGCGGCCTGCCCGCGCAGTTCCCGCAGGGCGCGAACCCGGCCGCCGACAACTGCGGCCTGCTGTGGGTGTCGCCCGTGCTGCCCCTCCGTGGCGCGGACATGCTGGAGGTCCACGGCTTGGCCGAGCCCGTGTTCCGCCAGTACGGGTTCGACCTGTTCGCCACCTTCAGCATGATCAACGAGCGCACCCTGGGTGGCGTGCTGACCATCGCCTACGACAAGGACGATCCAGCCGAGACCGCCCGCGCGCGCGCGTGCTACCGCGCGCTGTTCGACTTGCTGATGGCGGCGGGCTACATTCCGTACCGGGTCGGCAACCAGTCGATGGCGGACCTGGACCCGCACGGGGACAGCTACTGGCGCACGGTCCGCCGCATCAAGGACGCGCTCGATCCGGATGGGATCCTGTCCCCGGGCCGCTACGACCCGGCGCGGGCCGGGCCACCAGGGACGTAAACAAGCGCCGCACCGGCCTGGCGGTAGGGCGCTTGAACGACAGCGCGGCGGTCACGCCGCGAAGGCTGATTGCGCCGGCCACGCCGCTAAGGCTGAGTGCGGCCGCTGCGC
>NZ_SPVF01000230.1 GCF_004614185.1 Zemynaea arenosa
CCGCATCCTCTGCCAAACCGCCGTGTGCCTGCAAGCCACCAGCCCGCGCCGCGGATGACGCGGCCCCCGCCAGCGCGGCGGCGGTCGCGGAGGCACCGGTGGTCTCCTGCGCCGTCCCGCAATACGGGCAAAAGCGGACCTTGTGCGGCATCCCGCGCGCACAAGCCGCGTTCACGCACCGCCAGTCCACCACACCGCGCTCCATCGCTTACTCCGGATCCGGGTCCGGCACCCCATCATCCGGATCAGGCACCGCATGCTCGAACAACCCCGCCAGCTCCTCGCCCGCCGTCCGCCAGCGCGCACTGCGCGGATCCCAGTCCATGTTCCAGACCTTGGTGTCCCGCGCCAAACGCCCCTGCGCCACCCGCTGCGCCAGTTCATCCAGCGAATAAGGCCCATGCTGCCGCCCATCGACAAACAGCTTGTAGCGCGCCCCCAGCACCGGCGCCGCCCGCGTGAACAGCGCCGCCGCCCGCTCCTCGTGCGCCAGGTATTCCGCCCGGATCACCCGCTTGTCGGCCGCGTTTTGCACCTCCCACGGATACGCATCGTTCGCCGACCCTGGCACCGCCTCGGTCCATTGCACCAGAATCGCCTGCGCCCGCTCGCGCTCCGCCGCGCCCAGGTCCGGCGCCACGGATGCCAAGCGCCGCTCCCACTGCTCCGCCACCCGCCGCGCCATCATGTGCGGCAGCGACAGCGACGGCAGCTGCGCCCCCGTTTCATCCGCCTCCAGCCGCGGCGCGTACACCCGGTTTTGATAGAAGCGCATCAGCGCCGCCAGCAGCAGCAAGCGATACGGCCCCACCGCAGCAAGCTTCTGCTGCACGCCCGCGATCACCTGCTCCCGATAGAACGACGGCAAACCATTGGAGCGGATCGCATACTCATTCCCGATCTGCAGCCACTCCCCCGACCCCGGCTCCACCTCGAACAGATACTGCCCGCGAGGCTGGAACGCCGCCTCGCGGTCGCCAAGATCCGGCTTGCGCCGCACGACACCCAGCGCGATCGCCTGCAGGAACCATTCGAAATCGTCCGCCAGCTTGTTCAACTCGTCCATCGACGGCGCGATGGGATGCCGGAAGCGCGTCGAGTCGAAGTGCAGATGCGTCGGAATCTTCGGGTTCTCGATCTGGTACGAAGTACGCCACGTCGGCAGCCCGCGCAGCACCGTCATCGGAATCCCGGACAGCTCGATGTAGCACACCGCGCGCCCCGGCATTCCCGTAGCGACCAGCGCCATGCGGTCCGGATGGAAGAACCCCGCCGGCACCGCCGCGCGGATCTCGCCCTCCATGCGCCGCCACGCCTGCACGTCGCCCACGCCGATGAAGCACTTGAACTGGTCCGCATTCGGCGTGAACTCCGCCGAGAAGCGCGCGTTCACCCACGGCATGGCGCTGCCGATCCACTCCATGAAGATGCGCTGCCGCTCCTGCGGCGACATGGTCGCCAGCCGGTCCAGCAGCGGATCGTGCGCGGCGTCCCGCTCCAGCTGCTCCACGCTGAGCTGCGTCTGCGCGCGGCGGAACAGTTTCAACAGTAGCTCGGCGCGCGTGCGCTCCTCGTCCAGCTGCGGGAACAGGCGCGCCGAGCCGCCGAATTCCAGCAGCACTTCCTCGCTCCACTTGGCCACGTCGCCGGTCAGGCGCGGCGCCTCCGGCACCACGTCGGCGGACAGGTTGATGTAGGTGGCGTGATCGTGCCGCGCGTCGGCCCGCAGCTGGCCGATGCGCTGGTCGACCGCGCCCAGCATGGCCTGCACCGCGCGCCGTCCCTGCTGGAACTCGCCCGCCATGCCGCTCCACTCGGTCTGCCCCTGCTCGTCCACCGCGCGCGGCTCGCCCAGCCAGGCGGACACGTTCTGCATCACCTCGATCGACTGGCTGGCCGCCACTGCCAGCAGGTGGAAGCGCAGGTAGTCCGCGATGTCGCGCTTCAGGTGCGCCATCACCTCGGGCGCGTGGGTGGCCTTGCCGAAGAAGGCGCGCGACGCCTGCGACAGGTTGTTCAGCGAATCTTCGACCTGGCGCGTGCGCAGCGCATCGCGGATCTCGCGGTAGCGCCGCCCGTTGCGCTCCGCCTGTGGCAGGTCGCGCTGGGCATAGCGCGCCTTGATCTGCTCCAGCATCGACAGCACGAACTCCAGACCGCCCTGGCGCCGGTCGTCCAGCATCGCATACAGTTGATTGCGCGCCCGCAGCTTGAGGCGCGCGGACAGCTCCAGCGTGTGGCGCTTGATGCGGTCCTCGCTGGTCTCCGCCGTGGCGCCGGCCTCGCGGATGGCGTCGCGCTCCAGGTTGGGCAGCAGTTCCACCACGCGCTCGCGCCAGTCCTTGACGTCGTAGGCGGCCATGATGCGGTCGATCTCGAACTGCACCTTGCTCTCCACGCGTTCGAGCAGCGAGCGCTCATCCTTGTCCTGCAGGAGCATGCCGGTCAGCGCGTAGTCGTGGAACGGCGCCAGGTCCACCGTGCCGCGCTTGAAGTCAGGGAACTCGGTGAACGGGTGCTCGCCCATGCCCAGCTGCTCGCGCATGAACACGTCGCGTTCCTGGTCGCTGGCGCGGCGCGCGGGTGCCCCGTCGCTGCCCGCCAGGCCAAAGAAGGCCTTCACCATCAAGCCCGCCAGTTCGTAGGCGCGGATGTCCTCGCGCAGGCTTTGCTGGGTGTCCAGCACCGCGTTGCCGAAGGCTGAGTAGACCTTGGAATAGGACAACCGCATGGCGCCGAAGCGCTGCTCCGGCACCTTGGGATTGAAGGGCCCCAGCTTGTGCTGCTGCTGGTTGACCGCCACCGAGCGTTTGCGGTTGGCGAAATCGGCGGAGGCAAAGTCCTCGAACAGCGTGTCCGCCACCATCTGGTAGACGTCCTTGATGTCCTGCGTGGCCTTGTTGGCCAGGTTGGCCGTGTCCACGAAATACACGTCGTCGAACGGCGCGCCACGGCCGGTCAGGCTGTCCGGGTCGGCCCAGCGCACCTGCGCGTTCATGTCGCGCATGGCCGTTTCCAGCTCCATCATGGTGGCGTAGGCGTTGGCCTCGGTGCGCTCCTTGTTGGCCTTCGCATACCCGGACGGCATGAACATCACCAGGTCTACCTGGCTGTCCGCCACTTCCTGCCGGGCGACGGCCTTGGCCAGCCAGCCCAGGTCCAGCGCACTACCCGCACCCGTGCCGCCTGCGTTGGACGCGATGACCACGATGCGAAACTTGGACGTGTCCACCTGCAGCCCGAGGCGCTGATAGTCTTCCTTGCGCTCGATGCCCGCATTGCTGCCCAAGGCATTCAGCGCACCCTTGATGCGGCCGCGCAGCTTGGCGTATTTGTCGAACAGGTAGAGCCGCGCCAGCGCGCGGATCTGGCCCGCCCCCTTGGACGGGTCGATGCCGAGGGAGCGCAGCTTCTTGGGCCGCAGCGGCATCCAGTTTTCGATCAGCGGAAAGCGCGCCAGGCTGTCGTCCGACTCGTGGTACTGCGGCAGGTCCAGCGGCTCGATCAGCTTTTCCTCGTCGGAGAGCTTCACCAGTTCGTACCAGGGGTCGGTCTGCTGCGACTTGCCTTCATCGATGACGGCATTCGTGTCCAGGTCCACATGCAGGAAGCGCGCGACCGGGAACTGGCCGATGGCGTCCACGCGCACCGGATGATGGCGGTTCCACACTGCGGACAGGATGCGGCGGCGGATGCGCAGCATGACTTCCATGCCGGTGCCGCCTGCGCCGATGAAGAGAGTCGGCCGCAGGTCGATCTTGAGTTCTGTCTTTCTGTCTTCAGCCATGATCATGTCCTCCGTGTGTCTAGCGGCGGCCAACGAAGAAGGCCGTCACCAGTGCGACAAGCCCCAGCAGCACCAGCGGCCCGGTGATGGCCCAGTTGAGGAACTTGCTGCCGTTGACCAGCGCCAGCACCACCGCCGCGCTCACGAACGCCAGGCCAGTGAACAGCAGCCAGCCCGCATTCGCGGCCGAGGAAGGCGCCACGCGCTTGACCACCAGGTGATGCACGTACGAGTTCCGCACAAAGAAATACACCACCAGCAGGAGCAGGAACACCACGCTGCCGATGGCGATGTCGCGCGTAGACGTATCCGTGACCGGCGCACCGGCGACCGGCGCGACCTCCATCTGCGGCGTGCCGGTGGCGGGCTGCGTACCGGCGGGGGGGGCCGCCGGAACCGAGGCCGGATTGGATGCATCCGGCACGCGGAAACCCGGATCGGTGTTCTGGGCCGTGGACGGGTTAGAGGTCGCGGAGGTCGCGGCGGGTGCGGACGATGTGTCTTGCATGGAGTTCCTCATCAGGTCTGCAGGCTGACCTGCGCGCCTTCGCGCAGGTCCACCAGCTGGTGGCCAAACAGGGTGGTCTTGAGTTGCGCGGCGACTGCGCCGCTGCGGTCATACACGGGCTGCACCGAGCCGGCGCGAGTGCGCACAGTGCGGCGTTCGCCGTCCACGTTCAGCACCACCTGGCGCGGACGGTTATAGGCGTACAGCGCGCCGCCGCCCGCCGCCAGCAGCGCCAGTGCGCCCCCGGCCAGGATCGCCAGCGGCGCCATGCCGAAATGGACGCGCACCTGCAGCGGCAGCACCGCGGTGGAACCATGAATGTCGGCGGGCGGCGTGAAGATGTCCGGCAGCGGGTCGCCGGGGAACAGCTCCTCCATGCGCGTGCGGAAGGCCTGGGACAGCTCCAGCCGCTGCCCGGTGAGCTGCACCTGGATACTCCCAGGGAGTATGTAGGCCGAGCCAGCGGACTTGAAGGCCTGGAGCGACCACACCGACGGCAGCTGCGCCACTGGCAGCTGCATGGTGGACGACAGCGGCACGGCCGACCCGGGTGCCAGCCGCGCGACCTGGTCCTTGGCCAGCACCACCGGGCGGTCTTCCCTGGCCAGCAGCGAGCGCGCGGTCACGCGGGCCGCTGCGATGGTATACGGGTAGATGGTGTTCTCCAGCTGCCAGTCGATACGCGCGGCCGGGCTGCGGGCATCGGAATCGACATCGGCCAGCAGCGCACCGTTTGGCGCCATCGAGAAGCCCACGCCCGGCGCCTCGCTCACGCGCACCGGCAGCAGGCGCACCGTGTCGCGGTCCAGTGGCTTGAGGCGCGCGGCCGGCTCGGTGATCACCTTCCCGATGCGGCCGGAGGCCAGCAGCGCCTTGAGGTCGCGCGCGCCCTCCTCGCCCACCGCGAACACGTACACCATCAAGCCATTGGCCTTGTACACACCGCCCTGCACCGGCATGCGCAGCGGGTAGGCCAGTGCCATGCGGATGTCCCCGCCTTGGTGGATCAGCTGGTAGAACTCGCGGTTGCGGCGCGCCGTGGCCTGGTCGTTGTTCGGGCTGTTGCGGTTGTTCGTGAAGACCCAGACCAGCCCCGGACGGCCATGCAGCGCGGTACGCACCGCGGAGCCGACCGCTTCGCTCAGGTCTGTGTCCGCATAGGCCTTGCTGCCCGGCTTGCGGGCCGGTTCCAGTGGCTGCAGCGCGGCGCGCACGGCGCGGCCGGTGTCGCCGTCGGCACGGCGGGCGAGCAGCGCGCGCGGGGACGGCGCATCGGGCAAGGACTGATTGAAGGCCGCCAGCACCAGCGCGTCGCCGGGTGCCACGGCGGCATTGGCCACGGCGGCCACCAAGGGTTTGAACTGCGAGTTCGGGTCCGTGTAAAACGGCTCCATCCAACCCGAGTTCTGGACCAGGAACACGTGCGACACGGCCCACGCGGGCGCGGCGAGCAGCCAGCTCGCGGCCAGCAGCAGCCAGGCGGTCCAACGCCGCCTCACGCCACGCCTCCCGTGTCCCAGCCGCGCATGGTGTGCCAGTCCGGGTGGTGCAGCCACAGCGCGCCGTCGTACACGAAGGGCACGCAGTCCACGGGGCGGGACAGGCGCGCCACTTCGTCCAGCACCACATTGGTCTGGCCGATCCATTCCACCGTGCTGCGGGCGATCGTGCGGCTGGCCAGGGCATCCTCGGCGCGGCCGGTGTACTGGTGCAGGCGCAGGACCAGTCCATGGGCGAGCACCTGCTGGCCGTCGTAGGCACGCAGCAGCGGCAGGACCAGCGCGTCGTCCGCATGCGGATCCTCGACGTCCTCCACATCCCACGGATCACCCTTGATCTCATGGCCGCGCCGGAACAGCAGGCTGGCGAAGCCGAGACGCGCGCCGTCGATGGGCCGCTGTTCGGGCGCGGAGGCCAGCAGCTCGACGAAGGAGTAGCCACTGCCGTCATGGCCCGCGAGCCACAGGCGGCCGTCGCGGCTCTGGGTCGGGCCGCCGAAGTCGAGGCGCGGCGTCCAGCCCTCGGGCCAGCGCAGGAATTCGGGCACGGCATCGGGGCGCCAGGCCAGCTGCCCTTCCGCGTGCAGCCAGGCCAGGCGGCCGTCGTAGGCAAAGGGGCGCGACCAGCCGCTGCCCGGCACGTCGAGTGGATATTCCTGCTGCTGCGAGAGATCGGCGGTGCCGGTCCATAGGGCCTGTCCATCCTTGACGATGCACGCCAGGTAGCGCCGCACGGCGCCTGGTGCGCTGCACACGGGCAGCTGCATCAGGGGCTGCGCGTGCCAGGTCTCGTTGACGGGGTTGAGCCACAGGCGCCGCAGCCCGCGCGCCGTCGGCACGATGCCCACTTCGCCACGCTGCGGGTTCCAGTTCGGCAGCCAGCCGTAGGCGGACTGGGTGAAGCGGATGTCGTCAGCCGGGTCCTCAGGCTGGAACACCTGCCACAGCCTGCGCGCCGGGTCCCAATACTGCAGCACGCCGCGCGTGTAGGCCAGCGCGATCAGGCGCTGCACGGGGTAGCCGAAGTGCGCGGCGGCGAACACGCAGACCGCGTTCGGCGGTGCGGGCATGGTGCGGTCCGGGCGCGGAGCGGCATGGCGCACCCGCTGCTCCAGGG
>NZ_SPVF01000149.1 GCF_004614185.1 Zemynaea arenosa
GGCGGCGCCTGGCGCTGCGGCGCCGGACGGGCGGCCGGGGCGTCGTAGCCGCCCGCGTCGTCCATGCCCATGTCGCCCCCGCCCATGCCCTGGCGGCCGCCGAGCATCTGCATGTTTTCGGCGACGATCTCGGTCGCATAGCGCTCGATGCCGTCCTTGTCGGTGTATTTGCGGGTCTGCAGGCGGCCCTCGACGTACACGGACGAGCCCTTCTTCAGATACTGGCCCACGATCTCGGCCAGGCGGCCGAAGAACGAAATGCGGTGCCACTCGGTCTGTTCTTTTTGCTCGCCGGTGTTGCGGTCCTTGGAGCGGAACGACGTCGCCACTGCGATGTTGGCAATCGCGTCGCCACTCGGCATGTAGCGGATTTCAGGATCGCGGCCCAGGTTGCCAACGATGATGACTTTATTTACCGATGCCATGGCAGCGATCTTCCTCAACACAATGAATTTTTGAGTGTACCTTGGCGCTTCAGGCAGTGTCAATGAAGCGCCATGACGCACCTTTGAGGCAGTTCGCGGCGCGCCCGGCAGCTTCCGCTAGAGGCGCCCCGCCACCACGCTGAGCGGCATGCGGGCAGCCAGCGTCCCGCGCGCGGCGAAGCGTTCGCGGGCACCGCCGCACAGGCGCTCCAGCTCGGCCGCGACCCGCACATCCTGCCGCGCCAGCTTGTACGCCGACCAGGTCTGCACGTAGGCGATCATCTCTTCGATGGTCCAGCGCGCCTCGATGACGAACGGCGGCGCCGGCAAGCGCGCATAAGGAAATGCGATGTCCTCGTTCCGGTAGCCATTCCACAGGATCCGGTTGTTGGGCGCCCAGAACGGTTCCAGCAGCGCGCGCAGCGGCAGCGCAAATTCCGCCGCCACCTCGGATTCGCACTCGAACCACGAGTAGCCCCAGGCGCAAAACAGCGCGCCGGGCCGCGCGACCCGCCGCACTTCCGGCCAGAAACGCGCGGTGTCGAACCAGTGCAGCGCCTGCGCCACCGTGATGAGATCGAACGTGTGGTCCGCAAAGGCCGTGGCCTCCGCCGGCTGGGCGCTGTAGAACACATTTGGCGCGCGCAGCCCGGCGCGCACCTGTTCGGCGCTGAGGTCGGTTGCCTGGACCATGCCAAAATGCGGCGCCAGCCCCACCGCCGCCTGGCCATTGCCGGTCGCACAGTCCCACGCCGCCGCGCGGCCCGGGCACTGGCTGAGAATCCAGTCATACAGCGCCTGCGGATAGCGCGGCCGTGCCAGCGCATACTGGCCGGACTGCTGCGCGAAGGTCTGCTGGGCTTGCGACATCGTCATCTCCCTCGGCTGGACAATACGGACGAGTGTAGCGCAGCCCCGCCGCTCCCGCTGCCGCCACCCAACGCGGCGCCAGCCGACGAAAACCCCGCGCGCCGTCGCGCAATGCCGACGCGGCCGCCACCGCGAGGCGATAGGCCTTTCCTTCGCGCAGCTGCGCCCTACACTCAAACCATCGTCGCACCTGAGGAGACCGATCATGGAACGAGTCGACTGGCACGCGGTGGCCGCGCGCTTTGCATTCCAGCCGGGCCTGACCTGGCTGAACAATGGCGCTGCCGGCTCGCTGCCGCGCACCCTCCAGCAGATGCTGTCCACCGCGCTGACCGAGGCGGCGGCCGATCCCGGCCGCGCCACGCTCGATGCCAGCCACCAGGGCCCGCGCGCCCAGGTGGCCGCCCTGCTCGGCGCCGCGCCGGGCGAGATCGTGCTCACCGAGAATACGACCATGGGCCTGGCGATGACCCTGCTCGGCTTTCCATTCGAACCGGGCGATGAAATCCTGACCACCCAGCACGAGCATGCATCGCTGTGCTCGCCCTTGTCCCTGCTGGCTCAGCGCAGCAGCGTCAAGGTGGTCAAGCTGGCCCTGCCCTCGCCGCCGGACACGGCCGATGAAATCGTGCGCCTGTTCCAGCGCGCCATCACGCCCCGCACCCGCGCCATGTGCTTTTCGCATGTGACTGGCGCCACGGGCCTGCGCATGCCGGTGCAGGAGCTGTGCCGCCTGGCCCGCTCGTACGAGATCTTCACGCTGGTCGATGGCGCCCAGGCCGCCGGCATGCTGGAGCTGACCCTGAAGGACCTCGGCTGCGACGCCTGGGCCGGCGCCGGCCACAAGTGGCTGAACGGCCCGGCGGGCACCGGCATCCTGTATCTGCGCGACGCGCGCTACAACCCGTGGGACTTGGTGCCCATCCTGTCCGAACACGCCATGCACCTCGGCCCGGCCGCCACCATTGCGGACGCCTTGCAACGGCGCGCGCGGCTGGACGAGCCCGCTTTGGCCACCCTGGCCGCGGCGGCCGACCTGCAAGGCAGCATCGGCCCGCACGCCATCGAGGAACGGGTGCTGCACCTGGCCCACATCGTCGAGCAGCGCGCGGTGGACCTGTGGGGGCCGGGCTGCCTGTTGAGCCCATGGGGACGCGGCAGCGCGCAGGCACTGTCCAGCGGCATCAAGACGTTCGTGCCCGCACGCGATGGCACGCGGGCGCAGGACCAGGCGTGGATCCACGGCCTGGCGGACCGGCTGCGCCATGACTTCAATATCGCCGTGGCAACGGCCATTGTCCCGGCCCAGCCGCACGCGCCCGGCCCGGCCGCGCACGCGCTGCGCGTGTCCACCGGCATCTACAACTTTCCCGACCAAATCGACCTGCTGTTCACCGCGCTTGAACAACTGACCACACGTCCCCACTGAACGGAAGCGGGCTCTTTAAATGAGCCCATCCGTCCCCACCTCACTGGTTCCCCAGTACCCACAATTGCCGGGTGGTCAAGGAAAGTGACCACCTCGGCGAGCTGTGCTGAATACTGATAATATATACAGTGGTTGAGGCGGATCGCACCCCAGTCCCGGTTTGATAGATCATTCCAGCCTCGCGCATCCTTCTAACGAAAGCAGAGGTACATGGAACAGATCCGCATCCGCGGCGCCCGCACGCACAATCTCAAGAACATCAACCTTGATCTTCCGCGCAACCAGCTGATCGTCATCACCGGCCTGTCTGGCTCGGGCAAGTCCTCGCTGGCGTTCGACACGCTGTACGCCGAGGGCCAGCGCCGCTACGTCGAGTCGCTGTCGGCTTATGCGCGCCAGTTCCTGCAGCTGATGGAAAAGCCGGACGTGGACCTGATCGAAGGCCTGTCCCCGGCCATCTCGATCGAGCAGAAGGCCACCTCGCACAACCCGCGTTCGACGGTCGGAACCGTCACCGAGATCCACGACTACCTGCGCCTGCTGTACGCCCGCGTGGGCACGCCCTACTGCATCAATCACCCGGACCACGCGCTGGCCGCGCAGTCGGTGTCGCAGATGGTCGACGCCGTGCTGGCCATGCCGGAAGGGACCAAGCTGATGATCCTCGCCCCCGTGGTCGCGAACCGCAAGGGCGAGCACGTGGACCTGTTCCAGGACATGCAGGCCCAGGGCTTCGTGCGCTTCCGCGTGCAGAGCGGCGTGAACGACTCGAAGATCTACGAAGTCGACGACCTGCCCAAGCTGAAGAAGACCGAGAAGCACACCATCGACGTGGTGATCGACCGCGTCAAGGTGAACCCGGAGATCAAGCAGCGTCTGGCCGAATCGTTCGAGACCGCGCTGCGCCTGGCCGACGGCCGCGCCATCGCGCTCGAGATGGACAATGGGCAGGAGCACATCTACTCCAACAAGTTCGCGTGCCCGATGTGCGGCTACTCGCTGCAGGAGCTGGAGCCGCGCCTGTTCTCCTTCAATAACCCGATGGGCGCCTGCCCCGACTGCGACGGCCTGGGCCACATCGAGTTTTTCGACCCCAAGCGCATCGTCGCCTTCCCCAACCTGTCGCTGGCCTCCGGCGCGGTCAAGGGGTGGGACCGCCGCAACCAGTTCTACTTCTCGATGCTGTCCAGCCTCGCGAGCCACTACAACTTCGACATCGACACCCCGTTCGAGCAGCTGCCCAAGGCCGCGCAGGACGTGGTGCTGTTCGGCTCCGGCAAGCAGGCCGTCCCGTTCGCGTACATCAATGAGCGCGGGCGCACCGTGATCCGCGAGCACACCTTCGAGGGCGTGGTCACCAACCTGCAGCGCCGCTACCGCGAGACCGACTCGATGGCGGTCAAGGAGGAACTGGCGAAGTTCATCAACGAGAAGGAATGCCCGGCCTGCGACGGCGCGCGCCTGCGGGTGGAAGCGCGCCACGTGAAGATCGGCACCGGCAAGCAGCAGACCGCGATCTACGAGATCGCGAAAAAGCCGCTGCGCGATTCGCTGTCCTTCTTCGAGCAGCTCAAGCTCAAGGGCGCCAAGCGCGAGATCGCCGACCGCGTGATCAAGGAGATCACTGCGCGCCTCAAGTTCCTGAATAACGTGGGCCTGGACTACCTGTCGCTGGACCGCTCGGCCGACACGCTGTCCGGCGGCGAGTCGCAGCGCATCCGCCTGGCCTCGCAGATCGGCTCCGGCCTCACGGGCGTGATGTACGTGCTGGACGAGCCGTCCATCGGCCTGCACCAGCGCGACAACGACCGTCTGATCGCCACGCTGAAGCACCTGCGCGACATTGGCAACTCGGTGCTGGTGGTGGAGCACGACGAGGATGCGATCCGCACCGCGGACTTCATCGTGGACATGGGCATGGGTGCGGGCGTGCATGGCGGCGACGTGATCGCCCAAGGCTCGCTGCCGGAGATCCTGAAGAACAAGCACTCGCTGACGGCCAAGTACCTCAACGGCACCCTGAAGATCGAGGTGCCGAAGAAGCGCACCCAGGCCGACGAAGACCGCCAGCTGGTGGTGACCGGCGCGCGCGGGAAC
This sequence comes from Zemynaea arenosa, assembly GCF_004614185.1. Taxonomy (GTDB): domain Bacteria; phylum Pseudomonadota; class Gammaproteobacteria; order Burkholderiales; family Burkholderiaceae_D; genus Telluria; species Telluria arenosa. Next base: position 4,822 of record NZ_SPVF01000149.1, read on the forward strand.
AACCTGAAGAACGTGGACCTGCACCTGCCGGTTGGCCTGCTGACCTGCGTGACCGGGGTCTCCGGCTCCGGCAAGTCCACGCTGGTGAACGACACGCTGTTCCCGTCCCTGTCGCGCCACCTGTATGGCTCGTCGACCGAACCGGCGCCGCACGACACCGTCAGCGGCCTGGAACACTTCGACAAGGTGATCGCGGTGGACCAGGCGCCGATCGGGCGCACGCCGCGTTCGAACCCGGCCACCTACACCGGTGTGTTCACGCCGATCCGCGACCTGTTTGCGACGGTGCCGACGGCCAAGGAGCGCGGCTACAGCGCCGGGCGCTTCTCGTTCAACGTCAAGGGCGGCCGCTGCGAGGCCTGCCAGGGCGACGGGGTGCTGAAGGTCGAGATGCACTTCCTGCCGGACGTGTACGTGCCCTGCGACGTCTGCCACGGCAAGCGCTATAACCGCGAGACGCTGGAAGTCCAGTACAAGGGCAAGTCGATCACGGACGTGCTGGAGATGACGGTCGAAGACGCGCACGAGTTCTTCAAGCCGGTGCCGCTGATCGCGCGCAAGCTGCAAACCCTGCTCGACGTGGGCCTCGGCTACATCAAGCTGGGCCAGAGCGCGACCACGCTCTCGGGCGGCGAGGCGCAGCGTGTCAAGCTGTCGCTGGAGCTGTCCAAGCGCGACACCGGGCGCACGCTGTACATCCTGGACGAGCCGACCACCGGCCTGCACTTCCACGACATCGCGCTGCTGCTGAAGGTGATCCACCGCCTGCGCGACCAGGGCAACACGCTGGTGATCATCGAGCACAATCTCGACGTCATCAAGACCGCCGACTGGATCGTGGACCTGGGTCCGGAAGGCGGCGCGGGCGGTGGCCGCATCGTCGCCAGCGGCACGCCGGAGGAGGTGGCCGACAATCCCGAGTCCGTGACCGGCAAGTATCTCAAGCCGCTGCTGGCGAAGAAGTAAGTCCGCCCCCTGGGCGGGACGGGGACGGTCCCAGCCGGGACGTCCCCGCTGATCTCCCGGCGGAAGCGCGTGTCAGCCTCCAGACTCCGCCCCCTCCTCCGCGCCGGCTGCCCGCCGGTGTCGCGTTCGCTTACAGCCAATCTCGCCACAGCCGGTGCACTGTGCCCACCGGCCTGTATGGTTATCGCGACATGAGCCCCCATGAGGGCTGTCGCATCCGCTTACAGCACGCGCGCGCAGCTGTTCCATCGGTAGCAGGGCTGCGGCGGCATGTTTATTGCAGAGCCTCCGCCAGGGCCGCTCGTCCGGCCATGCTACTCATGGAGGTGTCCGATGTTCACATTCATTGCCCGTTCCGCCGTGCTGCTGGTGGCCTTGCTCTGCCTCAAGGCACAGGCGGCGCCCATCCTGTTCCTGAGCCCCGCGGTGCAGACCGCACCATGGCAGTCTCCCGTCACTGTTGACCTGATGATCTCCGGACTCAAGAGCGAGGATCCGGCGCAGGTCCTCGGCGGTTTCGACGTGTCGCTGTCATTCAACCCGGCCTACCTGTCGCTGGCCTCGGTCGACTTCGGCCCGTTCCTGGGCGGCCCTGGCGAAACCTTCGACCTCGTCGAGGAGGACCTGTCCTCGCCGGCCGCCAGCATCGTGCGCCTGTTCTCGGTCTCGCTGCTGGAGGTATCGGACAGCGCCTGCATTTTCTGCACCGGTCCCTACCTGGCGAACCTGCAGGGCGACAGCTTCGCGCTGGCCCGGTTGACGTTCGACTGGCGCGCGCCCGCCCCCGGCGTGACCACCATCGACTTCGCCAGCGCGACCCTGGCCGACGGCTTCGGCGCGATCATCCCGATCGCGGAGCTGATTCCGGCGCAAGTCCAGATACCGGAACCGGCCGCTCCGGCGCTGCTCGGCCTGGGCCTGTTCCTGCTGGCCCGGGCGCGCCGCGGTGGACGCGCATCCCCGCAGCGCGCGCGCACGCACACGCCCCCCCGCTGCTGGAAGG
>NZ_SPVF01000004.1 GCF_004614185.1 Zemynaea arenosa
CCAGCGGAATCACCGCCGCCGCCAGCAGCGCGCTGCGCCACCCCGAGACGGCCGCCGTCCCGGCCAGGAACAGCGGCGCGGCGGCCCAGCCCAGGTTCCCGCTGATGCCGTGCACCGAAAACGCATGCGCCATCCGCTCCTTGGACACGCGCTGCCCGAGCAGCGTGTAGTCGGCCGGGTGGAACACGCTGTTGCCCAGGCCCGCGAGCATCGAGCCGGCGAGCAGCATCAGATAGTTGGGTGCCGCCGCCAGCACCAGCGCCGAGACGCCCAACAGCGCCAGCCCCGCGAACAGCACCTTCCGCGGGCCGACGTGGTCGACCACGAAGCCGGCCAGCGTCTGCCCCACGCCGGAGACCACAAAGAACACCGTCATCAGGAAGCCGCATTCGGCATAGGTCAAGTTGAAGCCCGCCTTCAGCCACGGGAACAGCGCGGCGAGGATCAGGTGATAGAAGTGCGAGACGCCATGGGCCAGGCCCACCAGGCCGATGACCCGCGCGTCCTGGCGGAGGGAGGAAGAAGTCATGTGGGAACGTGCTTTTGGTTGCGAACGGCAGCCAGTGTAGGCAGGTTTGGCTCGACAGTTTTCCGCCAGCGGGACATAATTTGTCGCGAAACCGACAACCCTGTGGAAGCACCGCCATGGCCATCACCGTCCGCACCGACACCGCCCTGCGCCCCAACAAGCGCGGCCCCTCGCCCGGGCAGCCGGTGCGTGCCTGCGCGCGGGACCTGCGGGCGGCGGACGTGCTCACGCCGCACCGGCATCCATGGGGCCAGTTCACGTTCGCGCTCTCCGGCGTGCTGCGCGTGAATGCGGGCGGCAGCACCTGGATCGTGCCGCCGCAGCGCGCGATCTGGGTTCCCGCGGAAGTCGAGCATGAGGTGGTGGTGATCGAAAAGACCCAGCTGCGGCCCCTGGACATCCTGGCCGCACGATCTCCTTTCCCGGATGGTCAGTGCCGCGTGCTGGAGGTGTCGCCGCTGCTGCGCGAGGCCATCGTGGCGCTGTGCGACGCCTTCACCAACGAAGGCAGTGCGCGCGAGCGCGTGCTGGGAGAGCTGATCCTCGACGAACTGGCGCGGGCGCCGACCACACCAAGCCGCATTCCTCTCCCGACGGACAAGCGCCTGCGCACCCTGTGCGATGCGCTGCTGGCCGAGCCAGATTGCGCACGCACGCTGGGCGAATGGGCTGGTGATGTCGGCGCGTCCGAACGCACGCTGGCGCGCCTGTTCGACCGGGAGCTGGGGATGGGCTTCAACCAGTGGCGCCAGCAGGTGCGGCTGGCGCATGCGGCGCCGCTGATTGCGCGCGGGGTGCCGCTGTCGCAGGTGGCGGCGGAGCTGGGCTATGCGAGCCAGTCGGCGTTCACCGCGATGTTCAAGAAGACCTTCGGCGCCCCGCCGACAGTCTTCTTCGGTAGCGGCGGATAGAAAATCGGCAGCACGCGGCCGCCGTCACCCTCCTCAGCGCGGGGGGATCACCGGATCCCCAAAAAAAACGGCGGCACGTAGCCGCCGTAACCCTCTGCTAGGAGACCTACCTACTACGCTTACGCGTGCGCGCCCTCGTGATGCTCGGCCGCACCGAACACGATCTCGCCGCCCTGCACCCGCACCGGAATCACATCCTTCGGGCCATAGTGCCCCTGCAGGATGGCCTTCGACAGCGGATTCTCGATCTGCTGCTGGATCGCCCGCTTGAGCGGACGCGCGCCATACACCGGGTCATATCCCGCTTCCGCAATCTTCTGCAGCGCTTCCTCGGACATATCGAGCCCCATTTCCATCTGTGCCAGGCGCTTCTCCAGGCTGCGCAGCTGGATGCGCGCGATATCGCCGATGTTCTTCTCGTCCAGCCCATGGAACACCACGATCTCGTCGATCCGGTTGATGAACTCCGGCCGGAAATGCCCGCGCACCTCCGCCATCACCGCCAGCTTGACCACCGCCGGATCGGATTCGTCCATCGACTGGATCTTGTGCGAGCCGAGATTCGACGTCATCACGATCACCGTATTCTTGAAGTCCACCGTGCGCCCCTGGCCATCGGTCATGCGGCCGTCGTCCAGTACCTGCAGCAGCACGTTGAACACGTCCTGGTGCGCCTTCTCGATCTCGTCCAGCAGGATCACGCTATACGGCTTGCGGCGCACGGCCTCGGTCAGGTAGCCGCCCTCCTCGTAGCCCACATACCCCGGCGGCGCGCCGATCAGGCGGGCCACGGAATGCTTCTCCATGAACTCACTCATGTCGATGCGGATCAGCGATTCCTCGGTATCGAACAGGAAGTTGGCGAGCGCCTTGCACAGCTCCGTCTTGCCGACGCCCGTCGGGCCGAGGAACATGAAGGAGCCATACGGCCGGTTCGGATCGGCCAGGCCTGCGCGCGAGCGGCGGATCGCGTCCGCCACCGCGTTGATGGCTTCGTCCTGGCCCACCACGCGTTCGTGCAGTTTCTCTTCGATGTGCAACAGCTTGTCGCGCTCACCCTGCATCATGCGCGAGACCGGGATGCCGGTGGCACGCGAGACCACTTCCGCGATCTCCTCGGCACCCACCTGGGTGCGCAGCAGGCGCGGTTTGTTGGCTTCCGCATGCACGTCGTTGCTGGCGGCTTCCGCGGCCTTCAGCTCGGACTCCAGCTGCGGCAGGCGGCCGTACTGCAGCTCCGACACCTTCTGCCAGTCGGACTTGCGCTTGGCCTCCTCCATCTGCTGCTTGATCGACTCGATTTCTTCCTTGATGTGGGTGGAGCCCTGCACCTGCGCCTTCTCGGCCTTCAGCACTTCCTCGTAGTCGTTGTACTCGCGCTCCAGGCGGGCGATCTCCTCGTCGATCAGGTCCAGGCGGCGGCGCGAGGCCTCGTCCTTCTCCTTCTTGACGGCTTCCTTCTCGATCTTCAGTTGAATGAGGCGGCGTTCCAGCTTGTCCATCACCTCCGGCTTGGAGTCGATCTCGATCTTGATCTTGGAGGCCGCTTCGTCGATCAGGTCAATCGCCTTGTCGGGCAGGAAGCGGTCCGTGATGTAGCGGTGCGAAAGCTCCGCCGCCGCGATGATCGCGGGGTCGGTGATCTCCACCTTGTGATGCAGCTCGTACTTGTCCTGCAGGCCGCGCAGGATGGCGATGGTCGCCTCAACGCTCGGCTCTTCCACCAGGATCTTCTGGAAGCGGCGCTCCAGCGCGGCGTCCTTCTCGATGTACTTGCGGTACTCGTCCAGCGTGGTTGCGCCGATGCAGTGCAGCTCACCGCGCGCCAGCGCCGGCTTGAGCATGTTCCCCGCATCCATCGCGCCTTCCGCCTTGCCCGCGCCGACCATGGTGTGCAGCTCGTCGATGAAGACGATGGTCATGCCCTCATCCAGCGACAGCTCCTTGAGCACGGCCTTGAGGCGCTCTTCGAATTCGCCGCGGTACTTGGCCCCGGCCAGCAGCGCGGCCATGTCCAGCGACAGCACGCGCTTGCCCTTGAGCGAATCCGGCACCTCGCCGTTGACGATGCGCTGGGCCAGGCCTTCCACGATGGCGGTCTTGCCCACGCCCGGCTCGCCGATCAGCACCGGGTTGTTCTTGGTGCGGCGCTGCAGGACCTGGATCGCGCGCCGGATTTCGTCGTCGCGGCCGATCACCGGATCGAGCTTGCCCATGCGGGCGCGCTCGGTCAGGTCCAGGGTGTACTTCTTGAGCGCTTCGCGCTGGCCTTCGGCGTCCTGCGAATTCACGTTCTCGCCGCCGCGCACGGCCTGGATGGCCGATTCCAGCGCCTTGCGGGTGAGGCCGTTCTCGCGCGCCAGCTTGCCGGCGTCGGATTTGTCGTCCGTAAGCGCGAGCAGGATCATCTCGCTGGACAGGAACTGGTCGCCGCGCTTCTGGGATTCACGGTCGGCCAGGTTCAACAGCGACATCAGCTCGCGGCTGACCTGCACCTCGCCGCCGGTGCCGGTCACTTTCGGCACGCGTTCGAGGCCGTTGCGCAGGGCGTTGGTCAGCCCCTGGACGTTGACGCCGGCGCGCTGCAGCAGCGAACGCGCGCCGCCGTCGTCCTGGTTCAGGAGGGCGGTGAGCAGGTGGACCGGCTCGATGTACTGGTTGTCGTTCCCGACCGCCAGGCTCTGCGCATCAGCCAGCGCTTCCTGGAGCTTGGTGGTGAGCTTATCTTGACGCATGGTTGGGTTCTCCCCGATTCATAAGTTGACTCGAAGATAGGGTTGACCGGATGCCTTTTCAAGAATCCAAATCAATTTTGCGCGCAAGAGATGGCGAATGGCGCCGCGCAGCGTCCCGGGAACCGCAGGTCAGGAGCTGGCCACGGCCCGCCAGGTGGCGAACCCGGCCACGCAGAACAGGATCGATCCGGCCAGGTGCAGGAGGATGTGGGCCAGCGCCCAGCCGTATTGCCCGCGCTGGAGCAGCAGCACCGATTCGCCCGAGAACGTGGAGAAGGTGGTCAGGCCGCCGAGGAAGCCGGTGATGGCAAACAGCCGCCACTCGGGCGGAATATGCGGGTGGCTGCCGAAGAAACCCAGCGCCAGGCCGACCAGGTAGCCGCCGGTCAGGTTGGCGGCCACGGTGCCGAAATTGATGTGGGCGTGGAATTGCGTGAGCCAGAGCGACAGGCCCCAGCGCAGCCAGGCCCCGAAGGCGGCGCCCAGCCCGACCGCCAGCCAGCTCATCGGGCGGCCCACTTGCGCAGGGCGGTCTCGTCGGTGACGCGGGCGTCCACCCAGCGCGCGCCGGACGGGGTCTGCTCCTTCTTCCAGAACGGCGCTTCGGTCTTCAGGTAGTCGATGATGAACTCGCAGGCGGCAAAGGCCTCCCCGCGATGGGCGGCGGAGACGGCGACAAGGACGATCTGGTCCAGGGGCTGGAGCGGACCCACCCGGTGGATGACGCGGGCATTGTACAGCGGCCAGCGCTGCATGGCCTGCTCGACGATGCGCTCGATCGACTGCTCGGTCATGCCCGGGTAGTGCTCCAGCTCCATGGAGGAGACGGCCGAACCGTCATTCATGTCGCGCACGGTGCCGACGAAGGTCACCACGCCGCCCACGCGCGCGTCCCCGGCGCGCAGGCGCGCCACTTCGGCGGAGAGGTCAAAATCCTCCGTCTGCACCTGCACGCGGTTCATCGATGATCCCGGCCGATGCGCGGGTAGAGGTGTTCCAGGCGGGTGGCGCTGCGGGCGTCCGACAGCGCGGGCAAGGCCAGCAGCTCCAGGAACTGGGCGAACTGGGTCACCGGCTTCTGCCCGGACTTGAGCGAAGTCTGCAGCACTTCCACCTGCAGGCGCAGGCGGTCGCGCGCGAATTCGGCGCCGCTGTCGACCCCGGCCACGATCTCCAGGCGCAGCAGGCCGTCCATCAGGCGCGTCTGGTTGGCCTTGAGCTGGGTGACGTAGCCGTCGCGGTTGCCGTTGCGGGCATCGAGCGCGGCGCGGAAGCGGCGCTCCAGCGTGCTTTCCAGATCAGCGGGCTGGAGCGCGGGCAGCGCGGTCCAGCGGGCCTCCCAGTCCGTGCTGGTGTCGCCACCGTTGGCAACGCTGTCCTCCAGCTCCTGCACCAGGCGCAGCTTGTCGCGCAGGCGGCTGGCCTGGGCCACGCTGGCGGCCCGGCGGGCAGAGTCGACCTTGTGCTGCACGGCGGAGATGGCGGCGTGATAGCGCTTGTCCAGCTTGGCTTCGTTGGCGCGCGGAACGGGGCCGATGGCGTGCCACTCGGAGGCGGCCTGGCGCAGCGCGGCGGGCGCGTTGCTCACGTCATCCAGCTGTTCCAGGCGGGCGCAGATGGCTTCCTTGGCGACCTGGTGGGCCTTGCGCTCGGCATCGGCGGCGTGGGCGCTTTCCTTGCGGCGGTTGAAGACCTCGTCACAGGCGGCACGGAAGCGCTGCCACAGGGCCTGCTCGGCCTTGCGCTCCAGCGGCAGCGCCTTGGCGGCGTGCTGCCAGCGCTCCTGGGCGCTGCGCAGGGCGTCCAGCATGTGGCGGTCATGCGGGTTCAGGTTGCGGACTTCGTCAATCAAAGCCTCGCGCTGCTCGCGCTCGTGCTCGCGGCGGCTGCCCAGGGGTTCTTCCAGCACCTGCAGGGCGCGGTGGAATTCGGTGTCCAGGCGCTTTTTCTCTTTGCGGTCGATGGCGCCGAGGTGGGACCAGGCCAGCGTCAGGCGCTGGACCGTGGCGGCCAGGTGCTTCCAGTCGTGCGAGCCTTCGACCTGGAAACGGCCAACTTCGGCGTTGGCTTCGTCCAGCAGCGCCTGGCCCTTGGCGGCGTTGGCGTGGCGCTCGTCGGCCAGGTGCTTGAAGTGGGCGGCAGCGGGCGCGTAGGCCGCGGTGCAGGCGGCGTCGAAGCGCTCCCACAGGGCCTTGGGCGCGGCGCCTGAGACCGTGTCCAGCTTCTTCCAGCGGTCGCGCAGGCTGCCGACTTTCTGGGCCAGCTCGCTCATCGCCATCTTGGCGTCTTTCAGCACTTCCGCGGCCTTGATCAGTTCCTCGCGCGAGATGTTGCCACCCCAGCGGGCCCAGTCGTTCAGGCGTTTCATTTCGGCGCGGGCGCGGGCCAGGCGGTCGGTCAGCCCGGCACCGAGGCGGAAGCCCTTGGTCTCTTTCAGCTCCTTGTCGAGGTCGGCCGCGACGTGCAGCGCGCCCTCTTGAATGGCGGTTTCGAAGGCGTCCACCTTGTCGAGGAAGGCCTTGTCCGGCGGCGGCAAATTCGGCTTCGGCTGCTTCGCGCGCGGTGCTGCCGTCGGAAACCTGGTTCGCCATCGCTAACCGCATCCTGGC
>NZ_SPVF01000043.1 GCF_004614185.1 Zemynaea arenosa
GTCCTGCTCGGCCTGGCGCTGGCGCTCGGCCGCCTGGCGCGCGTTGCCATCGGCACGGCGGGCATTGTCCTCCTGGGTCTGCTTGAGAAGGGCGAGACGCTGCTCCTGCTGGGCCCGGGCCTCGGCTTGCTGCTGCGCCTGCTGGCGCTGGCGCTCGGCCTGCTGGCGCGCTTCGGCGGCGCGGGCGTTGGCGGCGATCCCGTCCAGCATGCGCTGTTGCACGGCGTTGGCTTCCGCTTCCTTGCGCTCGTAGTCGCTGCTGCCACCCGAGATCAGATTCCCGATCCCCTCGGCCAGCGCCTCACGTTCGGCCTGGTCGCGTTCGCGTTTCTCGGCTGCGTATTCGGCGGCCTTGATGGCCTGTTCTTCCCGATGGCGCTGGGTCCGCTCGGCCTCGAGCTCCCGGTTGGCCTGGGTGTCGGGACTCCAGTGCGACGCACTGACGTATTCGAAATCGTTCAGGAAGTTCAGGCCGGTGGAGCTTTTGAAGTAGTACGTCTCCTGGAATCCTTCGCCCTCGGCCTCGATAACAAAGCGGTTGGTACCGGTCCACTCTTCACACTCGATCACCATGGAGCGACTGGAACGCAGGACGCCGCCGACGGTCTCGCAGTCCGGCGAGGCGATGGCCACGAGCTGGCCGCCGGTTCCGGCGCGCCGGAATTTGTAGCGGCCGTATACCAGCACGCTGCCGTTCTGCTCGGTGTACATCCTGAATTTCTGGTCCAGGTGCAGGAAAGTCTTGTCGATGTATCCGTCCAGCCAGCCCCACGACGGTGCTGCGCTCGCGGCGGCGGACACGGACGGTTGGACCGGGTTGGGCGCAGCACTTTTCGGCGGGTTCGCCACTTTGGCCGCAGCCGACGCACCGGCTTGCGCTGCTGGTCGGGTGGGCGGCACATTGCTCCGCGATGGCTGGCTTGCCTGCAGGGCCCCGCTCTCGGGAGGATCGGAGCGCTTGAAATGCACTGAGTACATGGCATCGTCGAGGTAGATGCCATCTCCTTCGGGCATCACATACCAGCCCGGACGGAACCAGCGGCCGGTCCCGAAGAACACCGACCCGTCGGCCAGGAACGAGTCCGGATACAGTTCATCCCCGTCGACGCGGATCTGCTGCGAGGCCGGGTCGAGGATGACGCGGTGGGTCCATCCTTCGAAGGGTTTGCCCTTGTATTGCGCATCGAAGCGCATGGTCTTCCCGGGTTCTTCCCAGCTGACAGAAAGCTTGAGCTCGGGTTCGATTACAGCCGTAAAACTGTGCCCTGGCAGCTGCGCGAGGAATCCCCAGCGCGCAGTCAGCGCCGGTTCGACAGCTGGGTCAGACCAGCTCAAAGGCGCCGGAACGGCCTTGTACATGTTGAAACCAAACGGAAGTTTGGTGACCGGTTCGGCCTGGACGGTGACCGAGCCGATGAGCAAGACGAGTGCGAGGAGAGACTTTGAAAGATACATGCGGCGTGTCCGTAACGGTTCGAGGAGAGCGGGCGCGGTGACTTGCGGGCCCGGGCCACAGGCGCGCGGACGTCACGGTAGCAGAACTATTTCCTATGGTCCATTCCCCAAATGAGGCACCGTCAGCGGACGTGACAAAGTGGGTACAAGAATGGAAAAAGCCTTGATCCCGAAGCAGGATCAAGGCTCCCTCTTGCGCGGACGGCCGCGTCAGTGCACCGCAGCGACGGCCCGGCGGCGCCTCACCAAGCCGGCGGCGGCCAGGCCCCATCCGAGCAGCGCCAGGGTGGACGGCTCGGGCACCCGGCGCACCGCTTCCGGTTCGGCGTAAAGGAAATCGTCCATCACCACCACGTCATCATTCGGATTGCCGAGTACACCGTTGGAGACGATCGTGTTGCGTCCGGAGGTCAGGCGCACCCGGCTGATGTGCTCGCCTGCGTTGGCCACGCCGCCCACGAAGCTCAGCCCCTGGTTGCCGGCGACCAAGGCATTGCGGGAAAAGATCAGGACGTTGTGTTCGTCGAAGAATTCAAGCGTGGTGGGTCGCCGGCCACTTCGACATCCACGAACACCACCGCGAAGGCGCTGGTGGTGGCGGCGGTGGCGGTGCCGGGCTCGAAAAACGTCACGTCCGTGATGTTGCTGCCAATGGCCGTGAACAGCCTTTGCGGGCTGAAGGTCTGGAAGTCGCTGGGGAAGCCAAACAGGGGCGGCACCGCCATGCCCGCGTTGGCGCTCACCAAGAAGGCCGTGCCGGGCGTGCTGAACACGACCCCGCGCGGCGAGTTCACGTTGAAGAAATTGGCGGGCAGAGGATTGGGATCGGCCACGGCGTCCGGCACGCCGTCCCAGTTGATCTCGCGGCGCAGGCCGCCGAAGGAGCCGTTCGGTCCCGCCACGGTGCCGCCCCCGACCGCCGCGCGAAATGCGTCCCGCGTGGCCGTGATGGACGCCGGGTCGGCGCCCGCGGTTTCGAAGGTGATGATGCCGGCCGCCGCAGGTAGCGCCGTACAGCACATTGCCAGGCAGGCACAAACATTGTGCAGTCTCATGAACCTTCTCCTTCGTGTGTGGTAGGGACGTGCTCGTTCTAGCATCGTCTGTGCCACCGCCGAGGGAGCGGGGTAAGCCGCTGTATTGATGACGTTTTTTTTGCTGCGGGCCGGGACCGGCACGAAAGCCCGGCATTTCTGTAAGATTCTTCGACAGCGCCCGGTCTGGCGCTAGGGTGTCAGCCCGTAGCCGCGCAGGATGCGGGCGTAGGTGCCGTCGGCCGTCATGGCCTGCATGGCGGTCTCGAAGCGGCGGGCGTCGGCGGGCGTGAAGTCGAGGGAACCGGCGAGCCAGGATTGAACGGTCGCCTGCGGCTCGCTGACCTGGAAGGCGGCACGGTCGGCCCGCTGGGCGACGCTCCAGCGCACGATGGCCGCTTCGCCGAACACCGCGTCCACCATGCCGCCCAGCAGATAGCGCATGCACTCGGCGGGCGAGTTGGCTTCCACGATGGTGCGGTAGCCCAGCTCCTCCAGCGTGCCGATCAAGGAAGACCCGCGCATGATTCCGATGCGGCGCGCCTTCATCCTGGCCGGTGCGCTGACGTCGAAGCGCGCCGGGTCGCGAACCAGGAACACGTAGCGTTCACGGTACAGGCGCGCGAGCCAGCGGAACTCGGTCTCGCGGCTGGCCACGCGGCTGAGTGGAAAGACTGCGCTCCGCGGCTCGGTTGTGGTCAGGACTAACGCGCGCTTCCAGGGCAGGACCTCGACCTGCGCGGGCATGTGCAGGCGCCGCAGCAGCTCCTCCACCACCTCGTGGAGCGCGCCGTGCCGTGGGCCCTGGTCCAGCACGAACGGTGGCAGGCTGCCGGTGCGGATATGGACCGGCGGCGTGGCCGGCCCCGCACCCTCGGGGCGCGCGCTCACGGCGGCCGCGCCGCCTGCCAGCAGGAATCGTCTTCGGTGCATGCACCATCTTAGCGCAGGCGTGCGGGAGCGCGCGCCCGGCGCAGCAGCACCAGTGGCAGGCCGCCTGCCAGCATCAGCCACAGCGGTGGCTCGGGAATCGGCTGGTAGCTCGTGAACACGGTCAGCACCGCCTCGCCGAGCCCGAGCTGCGCGTACGACTGCGCGGTGCCGTTGTAGCCGTCGTAGTAAGTGGAGGCGGCATCGGTATTCGCCAGCCCATGTACTTCCAGCGCCATGCTGCCCTCGTCGCGGTTGGCGATGCCCATGTCGAACGACCAGGGATGGTCAATGTCGTCCTGCTGCAAGCTGCGGTCGTCCCACGTGGTGCCAGTGGTGCGGTAGTCGCGCACGTCGATCTGCGCATGGTTATGCGCGTAGCCCACATCGCCCGTGGACCCGGGCGGGATGGCGCCGACGCGCAGCGCGCCGTCGTACCAGCCGTGCAGGACCACGCTTTCGATGAGGTATGGGCCGATCGGATTCAGCGCGAGCCATTCGTAGATCGTGCCGCCGCTGGGCCAATGGATGGCCTCGGACTGCACTGCGGTGATCATGCTGTCCAGCCGGATGTCCGTGCGGCCGGCCTCCTGCGACAGCACGGTGAACTGCGCGGCGACACCGGCGTTGCCTGAGTCAATGACCTCGTAGTCCAAGCGAAACATGCCGAGATCGGCGGACACCGAGCTTTGCGCCTGTGCGGCGGACCCGCACGCCAGCAGCACGAGAGCACACAGGGACTTGCGCATGATGAATCCTCCAGTCTGGCGGCCAGCGCCGCCGTGGGTGCTGCGCTCAATGCGGGCTGCGCCGCTCCTCCGCCCGCGCGGCGAGGGCGCGGCGCAGCAGCGACGCCGGCGAACGGCGTTCGACCAGCGTGGGCATCGGCGCGCTGCGCACCGTGAGCAGCGGCTGCAGCAGCTGCAGCGCGGCGTAGGATGGCCTCGCACCGGCTTCCACATACATGTCCGCATTCAGCTGCAGGATCAGCTGGCGGCGCGCGCGGATATTGTCGACGCTCAGGGCAAAGCGGCGGTCGGACGCGATCTGGCCCTGGTACCAGCGGCGCCGTTCGTCGAGTTCGCTGCGGTCGGGGGCGTGGATGCTGGCTTCGATGCTGGCGAAATTCGCCGCCCGCATCCCGGCCGGCAAGGGCTGGCCGCGCTTGGCCGCGGCGCCCAGCAAGGTGCCGCACAGCGTGCCCGCGAAATCGATGCTGAGCACGCGGTGGCCCGGCTGCGCGGCGATCCGCAGCAGGATCGTGACGGCGCGCGAATGACTGCCGTTGCCCTGTTCCTGCGCCGCCGAGGCGAGCGTCATGCTGTCCAGGCAGATGGTGGTGCGCTGCGGATTGCTGTCCACGATCGAGAACGCCGACGCCAGCGGCGCGGCCCGCGCGTTGCAGGATTCGTAGTGCAGGGTGAAGGGTTCGAACGCGACAGTCGGTTCAGCGACAGGCTGAGGCGGCTGCGGGGCGGGCGGGGGGCGGCGTAAAGCGGAAATGGCGGAACGCATGACAAACCGTGTTCAAGATTACAAGCAGAGGATTCTCCACAGTTTGGCGATGCTGTGCAGTGGAAACGTGTCAGCCGTGCGCGACGGAACCCGTGCGCGCGCTCTGGGTCTATAGTGAAAAGGAGGACCCATGAACGCAGGACACGAGATGAACAACGACGAGGATCGGATCGACCAGCTGAGCAGCAGGGTGGACCGCCTGGAAGCGGTCTGCCAGGATCTGCTTGGACGCGTGATCCGGATTGAAGCCAAGCTGGAGAACATGGTCACCAGGGCCGAGTTCCAGGAGTTCACTGAGCGGGTCTACGGCAAGCTCAACGAGATGGCGATGAACATCGCAGCGCAAAACCTAAAGATCGCCGAGCAAACGTTGATGATCGCCGACCAGAACCGGGTCATCGCCGAGCAGTACAAGGCAATGAATGGCCAGACGTGGAAATTCGTCACGGTCGTGATCACGGTGTGTACTGCTCTGGTCGGCGCGACGTACTACATCGTGCACTACGGTCCTGGCTAACGGACGTTACACGCGCCGGCGGCGGACCGTGCCACCGACCAGCATCAGGCCACCAGCCAGCATGGCCCAGGTGGCCGGCTCAGGCACCGCGACCGCCTCGGTGTACACCGTCAGCACCGGATTGAGCACATTCATCTGCGCAAACGACGCCGTGCTGCACGCGCTGCACGAGGGGTCGCTCCACGCGGTGGCCTGCGCCGCCGCCATCACCGACGTGGTCAGCCGCAGCTCGAACGCATCGCGTCCCTGCCAGTTCTGCTCATGAAAGTCGAACGGCTGGTCCGCATTGAGCTGCACCTGATGCCACATGCGCCCGCCATCGGTCATGGTCGCGCCCGGCGCCCACAGCTGCATGTCGAAGGTCACGCTGTTCTGCGCGCTTCCCGCCGTGGTGACCGTGGCCCCGGCCGGGGCCGCGCCGACCTCCATCTCCCCGGACAGCGTGCCCGACAGGCTGTACCCCGTGATCCGGTAGCCCGCGCCCGCCTGTAGTCCGAGCACCAGCGCATCCGAGAAGGTCTGCGCCGACCCGCCGTGATCGGCCGCCTGCAGCAGCGACGCCATGCTGTCCAGGCTCAGCTGCGTTTGAGTGGTCGAGCTCGACAGCACGGAAAACGCCGGTGCGCCACCGGACGGGGACATCGTGTCGCTGACGTACTGCAGCGAGAACGTGTCGAAGCTGGCCGAGGGCAGGGTGTCGGCGAAGGCCGCTCCGCTCGCGAAGGCGGCCGCCAGGGCCACGCAGGACAGGGTTGTACGCATGAAACCTCCATTGTTCGGGTATTGACGAAGATGAGGGGCGGATTCTCCACAGTTTCCGAACACTGTGCAGTGGAAACGGTCTCAACCGTGCGCGCGTTTCAATCGGACAAGCCCGTTTGTCCCCTTGACGTAAGATTCGCCACTCTGCAATACCTGGCGCTCTCGTCCAAGATGCTCAAGCTCGCCCGCCTGTCGTTTCGCCAGTTGTCGATCGGCGTCTTCATCGTGATCGCGCTGCTGCTCGGCGCGACGTCGCTGCACGCCCTGCACACGCTGGACCGCTTTGCCGCGCTCTCGCGCGCCGCGGCCGAACGCGCGGTGGTCCTGACCGCGAACGCTTCGCGCCTCGATGAACGCGGTATCGCGATGCAGCGCGCCGCGCGCCAGTTCATGGTGCTGGACGACCCGGCCTTCCGCGACCGCTACGCCGACGCGATGCGCGACGCCACCCGCGCGCTGGATGTGCTCGAGCAGGGCATTCCCGCCACGCAGTCGGTGATCGCGCGCCAGTGGCGCCAGTCGGCCAAGAACGCGCTGGCCGTGCTGCAGCAGCCCGGCCCCGCCGACC